>JAJZMX010000004.1 GCA_021848145.1 bacterium | reverse complement strand
AGTGCCCTCACTTACTCAATAATTATGAAAGGCGATTCACATGTGTCCAATCAGGTAGACCTTCTAACTTCCTGGAATGGAAGCAATGGCACTCAAGACAGTCTTCCAATGTATATAAGACTTCTATTACCGGTGTCTTTAACATTTAATACTCCTAAAAAGAAAGCGGTTCTAGAAGTGAGTGAATCTAGTAACCCATCTACAGTCTCTCCAGAAGGTACTTCCAATACAGGGGTAGCATATGTGCCGATTAATTATACTATTACAGTTACTAACACTGGGTCATTTTCTACTGCTTCTGGAGTCAGCATATCTGAAACTTTACCTTCTGGTAATACTAAATTAGATCTTGTACCAGGGTCAGTTGGTTGCGGAAGGCTATTGATTACCTCAACTCCTTCATGTTCTGTGACGGTGTCTGGACAGACAATATATTGGACTCTTGGATCAGGAATTGGCCCAGGTAGTTCAATATACCTAACGTTCAGTGCCTATGCTGACAGTAATGATTCTTATGGGAGTGTTAATGAATTCGCTCAATGGGCAGGACCGGGGTGTAACTATTCAGCGTGTTTTAGTAACGCTGTAGTAAACTATATTTCAAATTTCACCACTTATTTAAAGTCAAATCCACCTAATGTTAATATTCAAAATGGTCCAGAAACGGTAAACTACACTTTGACCTTAACTTATGATAGCCCCGCTGGTACTCCCTCAAAAGGAGTACTTACGGTTGATGCTCCGATTCCAAAATACTCTAACTATAATGTCGGTTCTGCAAATTGTGGTACTTTAAATATCAGCACTACACCAAGCTGTACTATTTCAAGAAGTAGTTCTGGTGATATAATTTGGACAATAACTCCTGGCATCAAGGCAAACAGTAATGTAGTTTTACATTTTTCTGTAAGCGTGAGTAAAGTATCAGATCCTTATAATTACACGATTTATGAAACAGCAAGTTGGTACTATACTGGTGATTATTGATATCCTGAACTCGTAGTAGTTATCTATGAAATAGGGTTTTTATTAAAGTAAAAATGTATCCTGCTTAAGATAGTGCTTATGCTATACTGATGCCTATGGAGGGTGGTCGACAGCCTTTTGGTTTTACTATTATTGAAGTAATGATTGTGTTGGCCATTTCGGGATTTATATTCCTTAGTGCTGTGTTGTTAATAAATGGCAAGCAGTCATCTACAGAATTTTTTGTATCTACTAATGATTTTAAGACTGAAATGCAGCATGTTGTTAGCGACATAGTAGATGGGTATTACCCCAATACAACTAATTATAGCTGTAGCGCACCAACACCTGGAACAGTACCAACTATATCCAGTTCTGCTTCTAAACAGGGCACTGATTATGGATGTGTATTCTTAGGGAAGGTAGTTCAGTTCAATAATCCTAATCTAAATATTTATGTAGTGGCCGGGAACCAATTTAAAAGTGATGGATCGGCAGCGGAGAGCTTAACTAGTGCCAATCCTATATTAGTGGCACCTAGCATAGAAAATTATGCTATGGAATACGGTTTAAGCCTAGCATGTGGATCTAACAGTATTCAATACTATAATCAGCCAACAACCCAATCTCCTTGCATGATAGGGGGTGTACCAGGTAAGGGTCATACTATTGAGTCTATAGCTTTTGTTACCAGTCCGACATCCCCAAACACCAGTAATGGAATACAAACGGGACCCCTACAGATAAACATGGTTCCGATTGACGCATCTAGCGTATCGGGTATAGACAGGGCTTTTAAAAACGCATCTTCCCTAGTAAATAACCCTGCCGGTGGCGTAAAAATTTGCCTTAAAGGAAGTGCTCCAAACTATTCGGCTCTGATTACCATTGGTAGTGTAAGCCGCCAACCTACTGTTAATATGGCTATAAAGAACGATATAACATGTCAGTAAGAAAAATACTAAATTCAGCCGGCGACACTATAGTTGAAGTAATGTTTGCAGTCGCAGTTATAGGCGCCCTCTTAGCAGGAGCCTACGCGGCTACAACTCGAAGCCTTTCTACGGTCCAATCATCCCAAGAACGCGATACTGCCATACAAGCCTCAGAAACGCAGATAGAAATGTTGCAGTCACTTTATGGCAATAACTCCAGTTATCAAAAAACTATTAATTCCTATTTACAAAAAGGCTATGAGTTTTGCATAGACAATAGTGCTACTCCCCCAAAACTCGTAATATATAGCAACACAAGTCCAAACTGTGCCTTTAACTCGAATGGAATAAAAGCCTCTGCGCCAAGTGCCCTCACTTACTCAATAATTATGAAAGGCGATTCACATGTGTCCAATCAGGTAGACCTTCTAACTTCCTGGAATGGAAGCAATGGCACTCAAGACAGTCTTCCAATGTACGTTCGTTTGCTTCAGCCAGTTTCTATTGATACTCAACCATGTCCTCCGGGGTATACTGGTAGCCCACCCAAATGCACCCAACCATGTCCACCCGGATTTATAGGTACGTCAGAGCCAAACTGTGTAGCACCCTGTCCACATGGGGACACAGGCACGCCACCAAACTGTGTAGCACCCTGTACTTCTGGTAGTGAAACGTTTACCTATACTGGATCTGGCCAACAATGGAACCTTCCAAATATGGCCTCATCTTGCAATGTTAGTATTACTGTTGCAGGTGCAGATGGTGGTAATCCAGTACAGTATTATGGTTCTTGTGGGAGCACCACAGGGGGTTACGGAGCTCAATTTACCTTAACTTTGCCTGAACAAAGTCTTGCTAACGCAATGAATGGTGTACCGATGCAGATTTATGTAGGTCAAAGAGGTGGCAACGGTTCGAATAGTACAACCTTTGGCGGCGGTGGCGGTGGCGGTGGTTATTATAGGGGACAATATTACTCTATTGGCGGTGCCGGCGGCGGTGCAAGCTGGATTATAATAAATGGTTCAATTGCTGCTGGAGCGGGTGGCGGTGGCGGTGGTTACTGTGGTTCATGGGGTCAAAATGGTGGGGGAGGACCTTACAGTTCATCCACCTCCAGTTGCTATAGCTTTAATTATGCAGGTTACACGTGGGAACCATGTAATGGCGGTGAGGGCGGGCAAACGCCGGGAGGTGTAGGTGGAATTTGCGAAGCAAGTTCTGGTTGCGTAACAGGGCAATCAGGATTAGCGGGAACAGCAACCCAGGGGGGTAGTGGTGGAAACGCTGGCTCTGTATATGGAGGAGATTGTAATGGTGGTGCAGGCGGTGGCGGTGGCGGAAGTGTAGTGCGTGCAGGCGGTGGCGGTGGCGGATCTAATGCAATATTTTTCCCCTACTATTGTGATTGGGGCTCCGGAGGCGGCGGTGGCGGTGGTGCTAATATGGTGTCCGGTTCCATTCCCTGGTCTAAAACTAATAACACTACAAATACTGGCGGAAACGGTTTTGTGACGATTTCTTGGAAATAGCTATGAGTAAGTTAAAGTACTTTTTAAAAGGCAATAAATACCATAACTCTGGTTTTACCATAATAGAGTTAATGATTGCTACTGCCGTATTCAGTGTTGTGCTGTTGATGCTAGTTCTTGGAGTTACGAAAATTTCTCAAGCATACATTAAAGGAGTTGTCTATTCAGAGACGCAAAATGCTGCCCAGAGCATAGTAAGTGATATATCTAAGAATATTGAGTTCAATAGTGGAGATATAGGCAGTACTATAGGGCCTACCCCAACTGCAGGATTACAATTCTATTTTTGCATGGGGGAAAGAGCCTATTTTTACCAACTCGGCAATGAAGTTGTTGGTAATGGTGTGATTCCCGGAGAACAACAAGCATATCATGGCTTGATTGCGGAAGACGGGGATACAACATGCCCTGTGCCAAAACCTGATCCAAGCTTTAATTCGCCTACAACACTTACTAGTGCTCAGCAAGAGTTCTTAAGCCCTAACATGCGTCTAGCTGTTCTTAATGTAATACCAGTAGCCGGATTATCAAATCTATATGAAGTAGATGTAAAAGTTGTGTATGGTAGTAATGACCTTCTGTGCAATTCTAGTAGTGATCCTTCTAGCTGTAGTTCGACTACTACAATGCCTTTCGGGAATGACTATATTGGCTCGGGTGTAAGATGCAAGGACGGAGTGGGTTCTCAATTTTGCGCAGTTTCAAGTTTAGAGGTATATGTTAAGAGCACGCAGTAGGGTAAAGTTATACATAATAGGATAATGCTTATGGCGAAAAAGAGACATTTTACCAGGGAAGAAAATGGAATGGCATCTATCTTAGTCACTATGATAATGATGATAGTGGTTACTCTAATTGTGATTGGTTTTGCGCAAATCTCTATTCGTCAACAACAAAATACTCTTGATAGCCAACTTAATGCTGAAGCTAATTATGCCGCTAAAAGTGGTATCAATAATGCAGAAAATGTAATAATCTCGGACATTAACAACGGTAATACAATTACTCCCGAAAACTCTTGCAACAACAGCCCAACTAACCCATATATTCAAAATAATGTTTTAGATAGTAAGAGTGGGGTTGAATACACTTGTGTGTTAGTGAATCCATATCCTAGATCGCTTGTATACTCGCCGCTCACACCAGGGCAAGGGCAAACAGTGCCCGTTTTTGGACAATCTGCTCCAGGCAATCCTCAAAATGTATCTAGTATAGTAATAAGTTGGCAAGAACATGGTCAGCCATCAAATAATGGAGATTTTTCGGGATGCCCTAATCCTGGATCTTTTCCTCAACCCGGTTCGGCATCTGGCCAGTGGTCAGGCGTAAGTTGTACCGCCGGAGTATTACAGATAGGTATTGTTCCAGCATCTGGATGGACAAACGACCAAAGTTTAATAGCAGATGAACATACTGCTTTTTTGGTACCTTATGCCCAGTCATCGTCTTGGACGGCAAATATGTCAGGCCCCCAAGGACAGATTGTTTCGGGTAATTGTTCACCTTCAGGGTCCGGCTATGATTATGCATGCTACGCTATCCTTAATAACTTACCTACTCAGGGATCAACCCCGGGTTACTATCTGAGATTGTTGCCTTTTTATGAAAGCGTGGATGTTGCGATAACTGCTTATACTTCAGCGACTCCTAATAAGAGCTCAGTAATACCTCAGCTAAGTGATGCTCAAGCAACTATAGATTCTACTGGTAAAGCTAATTATGTACTCCAGCGAATACAGGAAAGAGTAGGGATTAACCCTGTTAGTGCCAATGATCTTCCTTCTAATGCCCTGCAGAGCACCAACTCTATATGCAAGCAGTTTAGTGTTAGGCCTGGAGTGGTCGCAGGCCCAGGCTCTCCGGGGTCAGGGTGTTAATATTAGGGTAAGGTAGTTTATAGTTAAGTAGGCATGAAAAAAATGATTATTTTGGTGATAGTTCTACTATTACTGGTTGCAGGCGCCAGCTACTTTTTTGTAATTAACTATAGTTCTAATGATCATTCTGCAATAACTAATTCGCAATCAGCTGCTTCACCGGTGATTGTAAATCAGCCGAAAACCCCAGCAGGCACTAGAAATGCACCTAGTCCCAAACCTCAAGTCATCCAACCTGTAAAAGTGCCATCAAACTAATTGAATCTCTATAAATGTGAACAATTTAGGCGTTGTTTATTCCGCTAATGGTTTGTTATACTTTAGCTAGCCATGGGGTTAGGTGAAAAAATAGAAAAATCCAAGGAAAATTTAAAGAGCCTTAAGGTTATCTCAACTGTTGGAAGTACTTACAAAGCCCACCGTTTCCACGTTATCTATATAGTAGTTGCTTTAGTAGTTATAGCCGTTGGCATCTCTTTGGCTTTAATTTTTGGGAGTAGTTCTAAAAAACATATAGCTAAGCCTAAGTCAGCCAGCATTTCTTCGAATGTTTGCACAAACACTACAAACAGAAGCACACTTATGGCTGCCGCTGGAGCTTTATACACAGGAAATGTTACGAATGAAAGTCAGTTAGCTGTAAAAATTAAGAACATAAAAGGATACAATAAAGACCCCAATTGTCTTTATTTTCTAGTTAACTATTACCTTTCTAAAGGTGATCCAAACAATGCCAGTACTTATCTAAAGGAACTTGAAAAAGTATATAATCCTAAACAAGGCTTTAGCGGAATGTTTGTGCAATCTTTGAGCCTATCTACGCTCAAAGATGAAGTTAACACTCTTCAACAAAGCTTTACTCAGGCGCAAACTAATTCAAAAACATTTCATCACAACAATGGGAACTAAAAATATACATGCATTTCGGTGGGTAGCTAAATTTGGGCTTATTTTTAGCGTTTTTGCTGTAGTGTCCCTAGGGTTGTCGCTAATATTTAGCAATAATACTGCATTTGCAACTGGTTGCCCTGGTTTTACTAATAATTCTTACACCAGTGCTAATTTACCCTCCTCGGTTCAGAACTACTTTTGGAGTTATGACTGTACTCAAAATAATCCAAACCAGCCTGCAACTTCTACTTGGATATCAAAACAAGGTGATCCAACCGAAACTCCTAATGCTCCTGTAACTAATCCTAATAGTAGTTTTCCGCTTCAGCTTAACTCAATGACCTACCTTTACCATCAGGAAGTAAATGGTGGTGTTTACTACCCTACTAATGCAGGTCCTAATGGCAGTGGTGGCATTGATAGCATGGTGTCTAAAACATATATATCAAGCATCACACCTTACTCTAACGGGCAACCTTGGGGATGCGTGACAAGCGACAGCTCATCTAGTGGCAATCCTTGTTTGGCGTCTAGCGGCGGAGGTTACCCTGGGGGCGACACAATGGGGCCTTTAAATCCAAATGGAGGCAGTAGATACTGGCCCTATAGTCCTGTGCCGTTTTATTTCGTACCTCCAGGTGGAAAATTTACTAAAACCGTTACTGTGACTTTTAAGATGCAATATACTCAAATTGAACAATGGAATGGTGTTTGGTACTGCGTTGGAAGCGGGGGTGTTGCTCCAAGCCCACCCCCTAACAACTCAGCTCCTTGGGGTTGCGGAACATACCCAGCCTCTATGACAATTAATTTTACTGTTCAGACTCCACCTGGGCCTACTTATAATATAGATAATGCTACTTGTACTCAGCTTTCAGGTTGGGCCTTTGATTCGAACGACTCATCAGCTTCGATCAATGTTGACGTATATGTAAATGGCCCGGCCGGTTCGGGAGCTCCAGGAAAACGTTATTTAGCAAATTATCCACGACCTGATGTAGATAGTGCTTATCATATAACCGGTAATCACGGTTTCAATATTGACCCTCAGACTAGTAGTTTTTTGGGCCAATACGCTAAGTCTGGATCATCGTTTAAGGTATATTTGTACGCAATCGGAATAAATAGTCAAGGTCAACCAGACGGCAATAATCCACTAATGGGTATTAGAACCATTTCGTGTGGTTCAACGTCAGCCCCCTGTCCAACATTTCCTAACTATAGTTCAGTAGATAATAACTTGCCTTATAGAGGCAAAAATGTCGCACCTCCAATCGGAGATACTACGAATAGTACTGCAACGGCAGAAGAGGACACTCCTTTGGGTGTTGGGGTTACAAAATCTCCATCTGGTGCAACATATACTAATCAAGGCTCTATACAGGATATAAGCAATGGAGGTTCTAGGTATCCACCTAAAGAGGTTAGTGAAATTAATGGTTCGGCTAGTGCTCCCGGTGGATCAACTTCAGCATCAAATGGCAGCATCACCCTTGACTACAGTAGCTATGTTAAAAATTACCCGTATGATATAAACCAACCTGGAATCACCTACTATAGTTACTGGCAAGTTCAGAAATGGGACGTAACTTTTGATTACTATTCATGCCCTGGAGGCGGGTCGCTTAGCGGTTCTACTTGTACTGAAACTACAAATGCAGGTCAAACTTGCACGACTACTACAAACAAAAAAACTGGCACATCTACCACTACTTGCACTAATAATCCTTGCCCGTCTCCTTATTCGGGATCCGGAGGAAGTAATTGTTCATATTCATATGGTGCTACAGCCTATTATAAATGGCAGACAGACGGGGGCGCTTACACCCAGAGTTCATCCAGCAACATAAATGGAGTAATGATGCCAGCTTGTTATAATCGTACATTCAATTTGACTCCGGAAGCTCAATCACATATCGGGGATGGAAGCGTGAGTGTTAATCATCAGGCTAATAGTGCGCCAAATTCTGTAAATTATACGGGCTATGTGCATGCTCAATTTGGCGAGAGTAATACACCTACTCAATTAAGGGTGGCTAGTCAGGTTCAAAATATTAATACATACATCAATTGGCAAGTTTACTATGTAGATAAAAATGGGACTGTTCATATAGTTAATGGGTTTAATGGCTCGCAAACTGTCGGGCCGTCTACGTACACTGGTAATACCTCCGAGTCAAATAATTTCTCTACCACTGCTACGTCGGCAACAATTTCAACGGGCCCCTTAAGCCCAGGAGACATGGTTTGTGTTGATTTGATTGTTAATCCGTACGGTACCCAGACTAGTCCCGGTAACCAAATTAACGGGACCCAGAGCGCCCAAAACCAAATTCCTACTAACTCATGGGGATCACCTTGGTATTATGAACCTCCTGGAGCAGGAGCTAGACAACAAGTGACTGGTCCCGAAGGTGCTGGCAACTTAGATAACTTCCCGACTAACGGCAGCCAAGATGGTACCGCACCTACAGGAGTATGTTCAGTCCCATACGCTCATCGACCTTACTTTAAGGTGTTTAATGGTGACGTATTATCGGGCGTAGGTACACAAACTTTCCTTTCTTCCACTTCCCAATTTGATCAATGTACAAGCGGCGAGAATGTGAATAAGTCAGCTGGTATAGAGGGCTGGAACAAAGGCGGAGCAAATGGTTATGCTGGCGCAGGCACCCAATTAGCGGCTCTAGCATTAGACAATATCAACATGTTTGCGACTGCACAGAATTATACAGGGTCTCCTCCTCCTGCTCCTCCTGTCGGACTTACTTTTTCTAATACACAAGGTTCATGGGGAGGATCTTTTGCAACTCCACCTAGTTGTTTACCAGATTACTACAACCAAGGTGTAAATGGTGATGGTGGTGCTAGCTTTGCACAACCAACAACAGCCAGCAGTATACTTGGAGCTTCAGGACCTATTACAGGATCACCGCCCTTACCTGGTCACACATTTTCTGTTACTTCTATTGTGATTCCCTCATCGGGTAGCTATCTATTAAAAGGGTCACAAAATATTCCGGCAACAACAATTTATCCAGGTGAGCATTTAATAGTTTATATTGACGGCTCGGCTACTGTAACCGGCAATATTACATATAACTATTCAGGGATTACGAATAGTAGTAGTCCTAAAAACCTGCCAAGTTTAACCGTTATTGCTAATGGTGGAATAAATGTTGGCCCGGGGGTAACTCAATTAGATGGAACTTACATTGCCGAGAATGGTAACTTTAATGACTGCTACGGGGTCAATCCTATTAACTTTTATCCAGATTCCAGTAATCCATCTGCACAAACATGCCATAGTCAATTAGTTGTTAATGGTTCAGTAGTGAGTAACAATTACATAAACCTTTATAGGACTAACGGCAGCTTATATATGAGTAGTCCAAGTGAAACTAGTACTAGCTCTCCTCATTCTGCAGAAATATTCAATTATTCCCCTATAGTTTGGCTTTCTACAGCACCAACACTCAGGACTCTTCCCGTTGAGGCACAATCTAGCTTACCGCCGCTACTTTAGTCTCAAACAAGGTATACTTTAATAAGTATGAAGAGTAGTAATCATCCAGTTGTTGAAAGCGCGTTGCTTTGTGGAGCAATGGTGATGGCTGAAGGTATTGCCATGTCATCAGATCTGCACCGTGCTGAGGCTCACGGTAGCGTAGAGTTAAGTCCTGAAGCTAGATTTGTTGGCGAGGCAGTAAACTGGTTGCTTTCAGGAATGAAGCCACTTGAATGGAAGGTTGTGCATTTAACCCATCACGCTTTCACGGATAGAGAGCCTACACCAGAAGAGTGGGGAATGATTCAAGAACAATATCCAGGCGCTCCTTTTGAGGCATTTCGTGATCCTCACTCTCCAATTCTAGAAGGTCATCTCAATGTGTTATTTAAGAATGGGTTGGTCTATTACAGGAAAGCTGCCAAAAAGATCATGCCTTACTTGCTAGATTTAGTGAAAAGGGAGGTTCCTCGTGAACTTTGGCCCCCGCATTATAAAAATGTAGACTTAAGCCAAAGTCACTTCGAGCGTGTTATAGACAAAATACCGCATGGGCGAATGCTTGGCTTAACTGCAGTAGGCGGAACCATTCTTGCAACACGTGGGCCAAGAGTCGCAGCTCTAACTATGGGAGCATACATTCCTGGAGTTCTTGCACTAGGTGGCGGCGTTAATATGATGGGGCATACCGGGCAAGTAGAAAACGAGTGGGAGCGAACCATGGTTATACTTGGATTGAAGGATGCAATGCCAGACGAGAATGGTTCATATGCTTCAAACTTCTTTAAGAACTTAGCTTTCTTAACAGCTGGTGAGGCTAATCACGGGGATCATCACGAAAACCCCGGCAATCCGTTTATTACTAGTTCCACTAATATGCTAAAAGACCCATCCGGTGTACTACTCAAGAAACTTTCAGGGCTTACAATTGCTGGTCGCCCATTAGTCAACTTTCCTCAAAATTCTGCCTGAAGCTTGAGGCAAAATGTTAGTTTCTAAAATGTTGTTGAAAGTAGAGCTATAGGATATTATGTGCATATAAAAGGAACAATTTAATGATAAACTCTAGAATTACTAAAACTGCCGGCCTCTTGGCTACCTTATTAGCAACAGTAGTCTTGGGAACTTCTACCGTACTAGCAGCTCCTACCATTAACCAATACAAGATTACAACTAGTGGAGCTACACCTACTAACATTGTTGAAGGACCAAGCGGTAATCTTTGGTTTACGGAACAGTCTACAAATAAAATAGGCAAGATAACCCCAAGTGGAACAGTAACTGAATATACTGTTCCTACAGCTAGCAGCGGCCCAACTGGTATTGCGCTAGGATCAGACGGAAATATTTGGTTTACCGAAGAGAATACCGGCAAAGTCGGTGTATTCGATATAGCTACTTCAACTTTTCATGAATATTTACTTGGCGCGGCTACTTTTCCTGTAGGCATTACGTCTGGTCCCAGTAATGATTTGTGGGTTGTTGAACAGGACGGTTTAGCGGTAGCCCAAGTTAACACTAGTGGCTCTGTAGTTAATACTTACAGCACTAACTATGGCGGAAACTATATTGCTGAAGGACCAAGTGGTAATTTATGGATAACTGCGGGCACGCATATTATTAAGATGACCCCAACTGGCACCGAAACTGACTATAAGATAACCGGCACTAGTCCATCGGCAGTAGGTAATATAACTGTAGGCTCTAACAGTAACTTATGGTTTGCTGATTCTACAGATAATACAATTGACGAAGTCACGACTTCAGGAACCTTTACCAGCTTTGCAGTACCTACAGCGAGTAGCTCTCCTCAATTCGTAGTTAAGGGCCCAGACGGGAATATTTGGTTTACGGAAAATACTGGAAATAATGTCGGATCTGTAACTACTTCAGGTACATTTGCAACTTATTCAATACCTACAGCTTCTAGCGCTCCCCTAGGCATTACCGCAGGACCAAGCAATACTCTTTGGTTTGTTGAGTCTGCAGCCGCCGCTAACCAGGTGGGTGAAGTTACTGGCATTAGCGTTCCAGCAACTACTACGTCAAGTACTACTTCCAGTACAAGCAGTAGTAGCACGAGTGCTCCAAACACGGGTTATGGCAAACCTAGGCAAATAAGTTCAACTATTTTTGTCTTAGGATTGTTAGGTGGCTTAGCGGTACTAGGGGGCAGTGGCTTACTCGTTAAACGAGCACTGTCTACCAGGCGCTAAGTAGAACAAGATCGTTATCATATAGGGTTAGCTTGAGCCACTATTAAAGAGGTTTAGCTAACCCTAAACTATTGATTTACGTCATTCACATTAGTGATTATTGTCATTGAGTTATCTGGTAGTGTCTAATATATTTTGTGTGTATTGATGTTGGAGGTGGCCATGAACAGATTAGTGGTACTTGTACTTGGAGCAGCAATAGTAGTTGGTGCGGGAATTGGATCAAGTATAAATCTTATTACTAGTAATTCAGGAAATAGCAATAGTTCATTATCATCTGGTAAATCTCAAACTACAAGTAAGTCTGCTAACAGTAACCAGCAGCAAGCTACTGAAAAAAATTGTCTAGCTGATTCATGTCTACAGATCCCAAATCTTACATATCCGGCAGCAAACCTATCACAAGATGTAAAAGATTCGTTATCTCAGGCCCTGGATAATGAATATAAGCTTGAGGCTTATTACCAAGCTGTTATGGCTAAATTTGGCGATGTCAGGCCTTTTGCGATGGTTATTGGCGCGGAACAACAGCATATAGCAGTAATAAAATCTTTATTCCAAAAATATGGCTTAACAATAAATGAAAACACTTGGGCAAATAAGTCATTTGAAATATCCACGTTTACTGGAGCTTGCCAGACAAGTGCAGCTTATGAGAGCGATACAGCCAATATGTATGTCAACTTGTTGCCTAAAGTGTCTAATTACCCGGACATAACTCAAGTATTTACTTCAATTAAAGATGCTTCATTGAATAATCATTTGCCAGCTTTTAAAAAGTGTTCAACCTAGGAGAGTTTAATGATTGATGTTTTTGGACTTACATACCATGTAACATACACTTCATCAGAAGCGATCTTCGTTGGTCTTCTAGTTATTTGGGAGCTGTTTTGGAAGGGTATAGCTCTATGGAAGGCTGGAAATAACAAGCAAAGCGTTTGGTTTGTTGCCCTTTTAATCTTAAATACCCTAGGATTACTTGAAATTATCTATCTGTTGTTCTTTCAACGAAAAAAAATAATTAAGAACACCTAGTGTTTGCTTGTTGTAATAAAACTTACAGATATACTTTTACAACAGTCCTTATATAGCTTTAAGGTGGTATTAAATAATGGTAGAAAATAAAGCTATAAGTGTATATAAACTGTTTACTAACGGCGAACCAATTGAGTATTTCAAAGGGGAGATTGTAGTAGACGGAATATCTGAAACAAAAAGTGTTTACTATATAGAAAAAGGCTATATAAAGGTCTACTCGATAAGTAACGAAGGAGAAGAACTGATAAAAGTTATAGGTGGGCCAGGAGACGTTTTTCCTTTCGTTAGGGCTTATCTCGGTAGTCAGACCTCCTTATTTTATGAGGCTATGGATAAGGTATTCGTATGGCGCATTACTAGTAACCAGTTTCAAAGCTACATACATATGAGTATCGAGCAATCTAACTTGATGGCTAAGAAACTTGCTCGACAATATGCAATATTAGTAAATCGAATAGACAACTTAGAATACAAGAAAGCATCAGACAGGATAGCGTATTGTTTACTAATATTGGCACAACGCTTTGGGATATCCATCCAAGAAGGGATTCTAATAGACGCACCCCTTACGCACGATGTTTTGGCCAACACAGTAAAACTGGCCCGAGAAAGTGTTAGTCGAGAATTTGAAAGGCTTGAGGGACTTGGCATAATTGATCGTCAGGGACGGTATATTGTAATCAAACAAACAGAACAACTAAGTACAGTTTTTAAATGAATATTATCTTTTTGCTTATGCTTAGGCCTATAATGCATATTTAGTATGGCTATCACTGAGAATGGATATGGCGACCCACGATTCAGTGATGGTGTTGTTGGTGAAATAATAGAGTTTCCTCAAATTACAACACCAAATGCCTTTAGGGAATTAAGCGATTCACAGCTAACAGATATTATTGTTAATGATTTTGCATTAGCGGCACAATTGGGCTTTGATGCACGTGGAGTTTCTGCCCGTTACGCTATTAGGTCTATAGTTGGCGGCATCTTAACAGGTGATGCAGACACTGTCACTCCCCCTAGAAGCATTAAGGGTAAGCGCTGGGTCAGCGAACTTAATCTTGCTATAGATGCATTAATAAGCCGTATTTCTAGATAATACCCTAGCTTTTATTCAGATGTCTTAAGCCTAGAAGGACTAGTAGTGCCATTATTGCAGCACCAACAAACGACGTAATAGCCGCGTATTGTGCTATCTGTCCAAAAGTCCAATACGCATAACCATCTCCGAGCAACAATCCTCTTAAGGTTTCTCCTTGGAATAGAGTCTGTTCTTGCGCTTTTAGAGTTGGGTTTGTTGGATCTGCCTGAGCTTCGCTACTGACTTGGGAGTAGGTTTTGCCATTAGCAATTTTCGAAAGGTGAAACGATATAAAATTATCTGCGTATACTTTGGCCTGGGGACCCGTCAAAAGCTGTTGGCCTGCATACCTATCCATTTGCTCTTGATCAGATACAGGCAACTCTTTTATGGCTTTACTGTTTGCAGGTGGGAAGAATACTTTTTGAGCGGCTAACTCTGTTTTAACACTATTAGTGGCGAAAGAGTAGGCTTTCCACGATAGAGCACCAACAACTAATAAAATCACAATAGTTACTATCCCTAAAAGTATGAAGACCTTATCTATAATTTTTCTGTCGGCTTTAGCCATATTGATTCCTATATTAAATATATTTAAGCATAAGCGTAAAAGTCCTATATGTTCTGTGATACTAATCACAGGAGTGTTCGTTTTTCTATTACCTTGAGCCTAAATGTTAATATTTAAATATGCATAAGAACTTAGGGAGTAATGAAGATGGCAACGACAATATATCTCCAACATATGCTTCTAGACTGCTTAGTTTCCCGTTACCCAAATATACCTTACCAGATCAAAGTGTAGATCCTGAAACGGTTTACAGGGTAATTAAAGATGAGCTTCAACTTGACGGAAATGCTCATATGAATTTAGCGACTTTCGTGACTACGTGGATGGAGCCAAGTGCTACACAGTTAATGTCAGAGACTTTCGAGAAGAATCTTATCGATAGGGATGAGTATCCCCAAACCGCAGAAATAGAGAAACGATGTGTTAATATTCTGGCTAAACTTTGGAATGCTCCTGACGACAGTGCGTTTGGTACCTCAACGGTTGGCTCCAGTGAAGCCTGTATGCTAGCCGGTCTAGCTTTAAAATGGCGGTGGCGTATGAAACGGCAATCTCAAGGTAAACCACAGGATAACCCTAATCTGATTTTAGGAATTAATGCCCAGATATGTTGGGAAAAATTTTGCCGTTATTGGGACATAGAGCCAAGATATGTACCTCTAAGTGATGGGCGGTATCATCTTGATCCGGATCTAGCTATAGAAAAATGCGACGAAAACACCATTGGCGTTATTGGTATTCTTGGAAGTACTCTTGATGGAAGTTATGAACCAATCGAAAAGTTAAGTGGGTTACTAGATGAGCTTCAAAATTTGAAGGGTCTGGATATACCTATACATGTAGATGCTGCAAGCGGTGGGTTTGTAGCGCCTTTTTTGCAACCTGATTTAGTCTGGGACTTTCGATTAATGAGAGTTAAATCCATAAATACATCGGGGCATAAATATGGGATGGTTTACCCTGGGGTTGGCTGGGTTATTTGGCGACATCCAGACGATTTACCAGAAGATTTAATGTTTAATGTTAATTACCTAGGGGGCAATGAGGCTACTTTTGCACTTAACTTTTCAAGGCCAGGTAACGGGGTGATCGCCCAATACTTTAATTTCTTAAGGCTCGGTAGGGAGGGCTACTCAAAGGTAATCGGGCAGTGTCAAAAGACTGCTATGTATGTCTCTAGCAAAATTTCTAAAATGGATTTTTTTGAACTAGTTAGTGATGGCTCTGAACTTCCTGTCTTTGCTTTTAAGCTCAAAAGCAATAGCAACAGCTTTACGCTCTATGACTTATCTGATGCTATGAGAGAGAGGGGCTGGCAAATACCGGCATATACTTTGCCAGCAAATCTTGAAAGCACAGTTGTGATGCGTATAGTTGTAAAAGAAAACTTTAGTTCGGATATGGCAGACTTGTTTGTGAATGACTTAAAGCTGCAAGTAAATAAACTAAGTGGTATTCAAACAAACGAACAAGGTAATAGAACTAAGTTTCATCACTAGCAATAGCTACAACTATATATTTCTTGTTAAGATGCAAGCTTGATTTAAACTTATATTAAGCTTATGCTTTATGCTATATGCCTAAACAAAGGAATAGTTAATGCGTATATCAGTTAGTAAAATTAGTCTTGCCAGCGGTTTATTATTGGCGGTTATCGTTGGCTCAACGGCATTTGCGTTGCCTCCTCAGGCATCAGCCCATGCTCAGAATATACCAAAAAGCGCTTCATCTAGTGCCGGTAATACTAGCGTCACAAGCGGTAGTATTAATGCCGGAAATGGTTCACAAAATAAAGTCAACGGGCAGATGAAGGCATGCGAGAATAGACAGAAAGCCGTAACGAACATAATTAGTCGAATTAATGAGCGAACCCAGAACCAGCTCACCTTATTTATGACAATTGCCTCTAGAGTGGAAGCGTTTGCTAATAAAAGTGGTAAAAAGGTAGCAAATTACCAGAGTTTAATATCCGCAATAAATTCATCTGTGTCTACTTCCCAGTCGGGTCTTAACACTCTAAAAGGCAACAGTTCTTTTACTTGTAACAGCAGTAACCCTAAGGCAATGGTGATAGCTTTCCAAGGCTATCTAAAGACGGAAATATCTAGTCTTAGAAGCCTAAAAACTGCCGTTAAGAATTTAATAGTAGCGGTGGCTCAAGCTAATGGAGTGAAAGTTAGCACTAGTACAACTAGCCAGGGAGGACAAAGTTAATGAAAAAATCATCATCTGGATTCGCTGTTGTAGAAGGCATTGTAGCGGTTGCAATTTTAGCTGCCATAGTGGTTGTCGGTTATTATGTAGTTAAAAGCAATAACACGCACATACCTAGCATTTCAGCAAACAGCAGTAGCTCTAAGGCTTTAACTTCACCTCCTGTAACTACTCCACCTGCTCCTACAATCAATAACGCATCTCAGTTAAACAGTGCCATGACTGCCCTAAACCAAACTAGCGTTGGCTCAAATAACGTAGACAGTTCCCAGCTTTCAACCGAATCAGCAGCATTTTAGTAAACCGTTTAGCTTCTTTTCAAAGGGTGAATTTTTATAGCTGTATTTAGTTTTTAAAAATAAACTGTTGGTGTCATGCAGGAAAAATTTCACCAACTACTAAAAAGTAGGACGTTACTTTTTGGGATCATCATTTTCCTTGTTGGTGCATCTTTTGTTGGGATGTCATATCGAGCAGGATTCAAATCAATTGCGTCCCACATTATTAACGCTGATGCTGTATGGTTACTTTTAATTATTGCGTCACAATCAGTAGCCTACTGGGCTTATGTTCTTCCATACAAGCATGTGTTCAAGATTAGTTATAAAAGGGCCGCTAATTATTCTTTTTCGGGATTTCATCCATTTTTAGCTGGCGGTGGAACAAGATTTGATGTTGCTACCCATATCTCACTTGGCAGTAAGGCAAGAGTGTACTATTTAGGACTATGGGAGTACGCAGCTCTTGCTCCGGCAGTAATGGTGGCGTCTATTTACGGCTATATTCATGGCGGCATCCCATCCAACCTAATACTGCCCTGGATTATTGGCGTGCCAACAGGTACGGTTCTGTTCACGCTCGCTATAATTTTTAGGAAGAATATATCTAAATTTCCCTACGCCCACAAGTTAGTGAATTTTATGTTGGACATGCTTAAACAGCAAAGCGCAAAGGAGCTAACTATCCTGATGGCGGGAATGTTACTATACTGGACTGGTGAATTATTTGCTTTGTGGGGAGCGTTGCAGCTTTTTGACATAAAATTGGGCTGGTTCGCGCTATTGGTTGCCTATGCCACAGGTTATGTTATAAGTCGGCGTAGCCTACCTCTAGGTGGCGCCGGTTTAATACTTGTAACTTTGGCACTTTCGCTGCATTGGGTAGGAGCAACGCTTTCAGTTGCTCTACTTGCTGCTCTAACATATCAGGTTTCTAACTTACTTATGCCCGTAATTTACCGCAAGGCAACTCAAGCTCAATCCAGTTAGAATACTCACGGAAAAATATGAAAGATTTGTTTACCATAATAATGCTAAAAATAGGAGGTAGGCTTTGGAACAACCTCAAGTTCTTAGCTATCAAGCTATTAATGAACTCTTATCTGAAAAGCCTCGTGCGCCTGCTGTAACAATTTATCTTCCTACGCACATTAGCGCATCTCCCCCACACATGTCAGAAGACCAGATAAGGTTAAAAAACATTAAAAATAAGGCCATTAAAATTCTTAATGCCAGGGAAGAGAGAGCGTCAAAATTTGCAGAGGAACTAGATAGGAGCCTAGAAAGCTTCTTATCGGATACTGTGTTTTGGGAACGTTAAAAAGGGGGACTATTAATATGTGCTAGGCCTGGAGAATTTTCTATGTTTTATTTGCCTTATGATACCCAAGAGTATTTATCCGTAGACGAAATGTTCCATTTAGCACCAGTTTTAAGTTTGCTAAATGATTTAAAGGACTATTACGTTCTTTGCGTAACTCAACATAAGCCTAAGATATATAAGGGTGACTTGTATGGCTTAAGTGAGATTCTTATAGGTTTGCCCAACAATCTAGAAGAGGGACTTTTAATTGATGAAATTGGTCTAACTAACGAGAGACAAGGTTCAGTTTACGCTAGTACAAAGGGTTTTAATGCGAGAGGTGGTCACAAGAATTCTGCCGAAGAAGAACGTCATCGCTTTTGGCGCATGATAGATCAGAGAGTTCTTAAGTATACGGATAAGAAACTGCCATTAATTTTAGCTGGGACCAAAAATGAAATATCTGAGTACAGAAGACAAACTAACTATCCAAAGGTTTTAAATCGGCATGTAGATGGAGTCAATGAGTCCAGAGCATTGTTTAGTCAGGCACTAAAACTCTTTAAAGAGGAGATTATTAAGCCTAGGCACGAAGCAATAGTTAACCAATATTTACAGTTAGGGGGCATGCTTACTGACAAGATAGCCAATGACTTCACCGCTATTACGAAAGCAGCGGATGATGGTAGGGTAGATAAGTTAATAGTTTCAGGTATTAAGTTGACAACCGACACGGTTCAGGATAACTCAGAGCCAGTCCCGGTGATAACTATGCCTCCAGAAGAGACGGCACAGTTGTCTAACTATATTACACGTGAGGTTTGGGGTTCAGGTGGAGAACTTGTAAATATAGAAGCTGGCAGTATGCTTGTAGAAGGTAGATTGATGCTTGCTATCATGCGTTACTAACAGCTGGAAAGTACCGCAGCAGGATTAATGTTGAAATTCCAACCGTAGTAAAGTGCAGATAGATAGTAGGCTGTTTCTTCTATTGGTGCGCTAATAGCTACGCTAGAATCTAGATTAGCAGCGCTTGCGTCAGAGCACATGGCTGTTTGCACCTGGGATTGAGTCGGTGAATATCCTAATTTCATCACCTTTGGTTCTTGGGCAGATATAGCATTCCAGGCTAATACATTAAGACCTCCATTAGAACACTTTACGGGTGAAGGATTGCCATTAGACGCGTAACTAAGTGATTGCTTGCATTCTGCAATTTTAGGTGGTACGGTAGCGGGTTTCAGAACTTTGTATAGATTGGTGCTACTTGTGCTTTGGAATGCCTGGTTATCTACTGGACTAGTGCTTCCAACTGCAAATATATATATTCCGAGAGATAGAGTAATGACTAGTAAGAATGCACATACTCCAACTAGTACGGGGGTGTTGATCCTATTTATGAACGACATCTAACCCTATTATATCTGGTTATCTTTTAGTGTGGAAAGTCTAGCAGGCTATAGTATTATAGTCTGAAGCCGCCTATAAGATATACTAGGTAAGATTAAAGTTTTGGCGCTGTGGCGGAGTGGTTACGCAGAGGTCTGCAAAACCTTTTATGCCAGTTCGATTCTGGTCGGCGCCTCCAGTTTAAGCGCGGGTGTCGTAATTGGTAGCCGAGACAGACTTAAAATCTGTTGCCCAACCGGGCGTGCGGGTTCGATTCCCGCCCCGCGCACCATTGTAGCTAAACATAAAGCCCTGTTGCTGTATCAGGGCTTTATATATTTCTACGGCCTATTACTTAGTATTAGCAGACAGCTTTTTAGAGTTTAATGTTCTGGCTTTCTTGACTTGGATGCGTTTGGCCTTGGGTCTGTTTACTGGTACGGTAATAGTAAGTAGGCCCTTGTCCAGCTCAGCATTAATATTATCCGCATCTGAACCCTCTGGTAAGACTAAGCGTCGAGCAAAACTTGCACTTCGCTCGCGAACCAAGTAACTTCTTTTGTTATCTTCATCTTTTGCCTTTTCAGTCTTTTCGCCTTTGATCTCCAGGACCCCGTTACGAACGTTGAGTTCTATGTCCTCTGTATCAAAACCTGGGGCCTGCATTTCAACGACCATATGCTCATCGTCTTTACTGTAAATATCTAATGAGGGCAAATTAATTGTATTGGTTGGCATGCCTATAGTATGCCAAAAGTTATCAAACAATTTGTCCATCTCTTCAAAAGTAGACAGACCGAGCGCGTCGTCGGGACGGTGAAATAAATCAAACATATTTACTCCTTTCTTAGTCTAATTAGGTGACTTATTTTTTATAGTGGTAAACCCACAATTTTTATATACCAAAATTAGCACTCTAATGTCAAGAGTGCTAATTTACGGTGTTTATTCCTGTATTGATACTATTAGGACTATCAATACTAAAAGTAACGCTATATATAGCTCTAGTATCTTGAACCTATTTGACCATTCTGGTTTGTAACCATATTTGTGCAGGTGGCTCCAGCTGTAGTTTGGATAATGATTGAAGTGGTTGCCCCTGGAGCAACAGGACTATCAAAGGATTCTTCAGTTACTCCGACTTTAGCATTGGGGCTTGGCTTTGGCGGAGGTTTAATGGCTTGGTACTTTAAGGCTGCGGGTCTGGCACTTGTCTTGTTTGGTGCTGCCGATTTATCGCTGTAATAGATGTAGACAAACCCGCTAGCCAAAAACATTACTAGCATCACTAAAGCGCTTATACCTATTCTCTTTAGTTTCTTTTTTAGCATATGCTCTCGTCGCTTACCATTGTATATACTATCGGTTACAATAAGAACAAAATTGGGGTATTAGCTCAGTTGGCTAGAGCGCGGCATTCGCATTGCCGAGGCCGGCGGTTCGAATCCGCCATACTCCACCAAAAATAGGGTAAATGTAGGTAAACGTTATGCCAAAGCAAAGCAATCAATTAACGGCCTCTTCTATTAGTCAATTTTCAGTTAATAGCGGAAAGTCTAAAGCGGGAACTGTCTGGATCCTTTATAAGACAAATGGCAAATTAAGTAGTAGCGATGTTCAATCATATAAAGCAAAAACCACTCTGATTAAAACAGACAAAAAAAGCAAGAAACCGATTTCTGATGTTAGTGAAGAGCAGCTTAAACAAGCTATAAATGAGCTAGCTTCTGCCAAAGATAGTGTCTTTAGCCTTGATGCGTGGGTTAAGGTATCTTTCTATATTGCTTCCCTGTTCAACCCAAGCGAAGAGGATAGGCCAAAAGTTGAAGCTGCGGTGCTTCGTGCTAGGTGGTCAATAATTGTCTGTGACAATGCCAAGTTAGTTTTAAATGACCGAGGGATGGCCGCAATGCATAACCCGCATTGGAACTCTTACGGCTATGTGTTTCCCCTACGTCCAGATTTGGGATTGATGTTAGGCAGAGGTCCTTTTAATAAGCCTGTTATTTGGATTAATGATAGATGGCACATAATTATTCCTGAACTACATTTAAATTCAAAACAGATCAAGTCACTAAACTTAGCAGCTTGTCAGCAGTCAAAAAGTGAAATTTATGCACCTAAACGCGCAATTTTAGAGGATTTAAGCAAGCACTTTGGTAGTGAAGAACAAAAGGAAAGCCCTGATATTTTTGAGAATGCTTCGCTTTTAGGTTTGAGCGAAAAGAAACGCAAGGAAGACCAAAAGCTAATGCAAAAACTTCTAGAAGGCTATAACGAACCCTTAGAGTCCGTCAGTTCACAAACCTTTCTTAAGATATAGCTAACGTTTAATAAGCATAAACGAATATTGCCGTATAATTACACTTTGAAGACATGCAGATAATAGTAGACGACCTTTTAGTGACATATGAGCAAAATGGTAAAGGTAAACTTTTGCTTTTGCTTCATGGCTGGGCCGACGACCATAAAACTTTTGATTACCTACTAAGTTCCTTGTCAAAAAAATATCAAGTAATGGCCTTGGACTTACCGGGTTTTGGAGACAGCCAGAGCCCGAATGAGGTTTGGAACCTAGATAACTACACTCGCTTTATAGCCGCTTTCCTTATGAAGTTAAAACTAAATCCATATGCCATTATTGGTCATAGTAATGGTGGGGCTTTAGCAATACGTGGATTATCTGATGGAGTATTAAAGGCTGACAAGCTAGTACTACTAGCATCGGCCGGAATTAGGAACACCAATAAGACTAAGCGTTTAGTAACAAAAATTGTTGCTAAAGTTGGTAAGATATCCACTTTTTGGTTGCCGAAGCTAACAAGGCAGCAGTTGCGCCGTAAACTATATGGCACAATTGGATCGGATATGCTTGTGGCGCCACACCTTCAGGAAACATTTAAGCTAACTGTAAGTCAGGATCTACAAGATGATGCCTCTAAACTTAACCTTCCCACCCTACTAATAAATGCTGACCGTGATCCGGCAATACCAATAAGTGACGCTAAGCTATTTAATAAATTAATAAAAGGGTCTAAGCTTGTGGTGCTGGAATCAACGAGCCATTTTATTCACCAGGAAAAAAACGCTGAAGTTGTTAAAATAATAGAGGATTTTCTATGAAGCTAAAAGAAATAACCTCTACCTATTCTCCTCGCTTCCCGTCAGTTGTTGCATATATGCTCCAGTCGACTGAATACCAAAGCAAGCCGTACTTAAACTGGCTTTGGAGAACAACAGACTTCTCTAAAGTCCAAAACCGTCGCGTTTTAGAACGTACTTCTAAAGCAAAACTTTTGGAGGCCTTCTTAAGACTTGGCATGGCACTGGAAATAATTGCCGGTATAGTTTTATTAATTCTAGGAATAATTACTAGTACCGTGTGGGAATGGGAATTAGGCATACCGCTCATAATTTCATACCCCTTTGTTTGGTCGCACCTTGTTGTTATACCGCTTGAGTTGGGTAGGATTCTGGTTGTTGAGCCCAACGAGCGGAAATTAGTGGCTCAGTCAACCCAGCTGTTCGCTAAACACGAGGCCGTTAAGATCGCTGTTGCGGGTAGTTATGGAAAGACAACAATGAAAGAATTGCTTAATACGACTATAGGTGAAGGCAGGTCTGTTGCTGCCACTGTTGCAAACAAAAACGTTGCAATTGAACATGCCAAGTTTGCAAAAAGCCTAAACGGTAAAGAAGAGGTGTTAATAATTGAATTTGGCGAAGGGGCACCCGGAGACGTCGAGCGCTTTAGCCAGACTACTAAGCCGACTCATGCCGTGATAACCGGGCTGGCGCCTGCTCATTTAGATAAGTACAAAACTATTGAAGCGGCCGGGAAAGACATCTTTTATTTAGCAAGTTTTCTAAAAGGCAATAATGTCTTTGTTAATGGTGAATCAGAAGCTGTTAGACAATTTATTAAGCCTAATTATTTGACCTATGATTCCAGTGGGGTAGGAGACTGGAAAGTTAGTGGAGTAAAGGTAGGAATTGAGGGACTAAGTTTTAATCTTAGTTCAGATAAATTAATGCTAAATCTAAAAAGTAGTCTAATTGGTAGGCACCAAATTGGGCCGCTATCAGCAGTCGCCGCAATTGCCTTTGACCTAGGATTAAGTAAGAATCAAATCGAGAAAGGTATAGCAAAAACATGTCCATTCGAGCATAGGATGCAGCCATATAACATAGGTGGGGCCTGGATTATAGACGATACATATAACGGCAACATTGAAGGGATAAAGGCAGGAACGCAGATACTCAAAGAGCTCAAAGCTAAACGGAAAATATATATTACCCCTGGTTTGGTTGATCAAGGTCAGGAAACAGAACGGATCCACCTAGAAATGGGCAAGTTAATCGCATTATCCAGTCCAGATTTGGTGATACTTATGAATAACTCAGTCTCAAGTGTAATTAAGAAAGGGTTAGAACAAAACACTTTCAAAGGTGAAGTCCAAATAGTTGACGACCCTTTGTTTTTTTATTCCAATATTGAGCATATGGTAGCTAAAGGGGATATAGTTTTAATGCAAAATGACTGGACAGACAACTACTCCTAAAAATAGAGTTATACTAAAGCCATGTCAAAACCTACAGTAGCAGTTATTTTTGGATCACGCTCAACAGAACACGATGTTTCCATTGTTACGGCGATAGCTAGCATAATTAGACCGTTGGAGCTAAGTGGTAAATATTCTGTCGTTCCAGTCTATATAGACAAGAAGGGGCAATGGTTTAGTGATCCTAAGCTTAAAGACATATCCCTATATACCAGCGGTAGTATTGATACCTTCTTGGATAAGCAAAAACCGATCTCCTTGCGTATTGGCGTAGGCATGGAAATAGTTTTACGAAATGGCCTAAAACAGCGCAGTATTAAGGTAGATATTGTGTTTCCAGCGACACATGGTACGCACGGTGAAGATGGGGAGTTAATGGGTATGCTTGAAATGGCCAATGTAGCATATGTAGGTTGTGATCTGCCGTCTAGTGTTATTTCCATGGATAAGTCTTTAGCCAAAATCATTGCTCAGGCGGCTGGCATACCAACTAGTCGGTTTGTATGGTTTTATGCTAGGGACTTCAAAACCAATCTCGAGCTTGTCTTAGAAATGATCAAACCCTTGAAATACCCACTGTTTGTTAAACCAGTGCACCTCGGTTCTAGTATTGCCATATCCAGAGTGAATAATGAGAGCGATTTAATAAACGCAATTGAAGTTGCGGCTCACTACGACGATAAGGTAATAGTTGAGGAAGCGGTAACAAACTTAATTGAAGTAACGGTGCCAATAATAGGCAATGACGATCCAAGGCCGGCACTTGTTGAGCAGCCAATGGTTAAAGGCGAGGATTTTTTTGACTTCGATAGTAAATACATGCACGGTGGCAAAAAAGGCAAGAGTGCCAAAAGAGGCGCTCAAGGTTACAGTAAGTTGCCAGCGCCACTGCCTAAGAAATTGTACGAAAAGAGTGAGCAAACTGCCCTAGAGGTATACAAGGCTATAGGATGCAAGGGTATAGCTAGGGTTGATTTATTAATCGATTCCAAGACAAACAAAGTCTACTTTAACGAGGTTAATACGCTGCCCGGAAGTCTTTACGCCCATAACTTCAGAGAAGCTGGAATAAGCAACGTAAAACTGGTTGAAGAACTAGTCAATTTGGCACTTGAGAGGCGAACCGGAAAGCAAAAACTAACAACTTCATTTTCCACCAGTTACTTAAAGCAATACTAATCCTTTATACAATCATTGGTATACTTTTTAAGAGAAAGATTTATATATGCGTAGATACAGCCCTAAGTCAATAGAGCCAAAGTGGCAAAAAACCTGGGAAGACAACGGAACATACCATGCCGTGGACTTTGATAAAGAAAAGCCCAAGTATGTAATGCTTACCGAGTTTCCCTACCCTAGCGGGTCAGGAATGCATATTGGCCATATGCGAGAATATACCCTAGGTGATGTTATTGCTCGCCAGAAAAGGATGCTTGGGTTTAATGTGCTTTATCCTATGGGCTATGATGCTTTTGGTCTTCCTACTGAGAACTATGCTATTAAAAACAAAGTTACCCCTCAAAAGGCTACAGAAGAGAACATTAATAACTTCCAGAAACAATTAGTTAGCATGGGCTTCAGCTTTGATTGGAGCAGAAGCATTAAAACTACCGACCCAAACTACTACAAATGGACCCAATGGCTGTTCTTGCGCTTCTTTAAGCAAGGTATGGCATATCAGGCTGAGATTGCCGTCAACTGGTGTCCGTTTTGTAAGACTGGTTTGTCTAACGAAGAAGTAGTTAATGGCAGGCACGAACGTTGCGATACTCCAGTAGATAAAAAGTTGATCAAGCAGTGGGTACTTAGGATTACTGATTATGCCGAACGCTTGATTGAAGGCTTAAACGACCTGGATTATCCAAAATGGATAGCCGAACAGCAGATAAATTGGATTGGCCGAAGCAAGGGTGCGGAAATTGACTTTAAACTGGAAGGCCATGATGAAAGTATTAAAGTCTTTACGACTCGACCGGATACGATTTACGGTGCGACATTTATGGTATTGGCTCCAGAGCACCCACTTGTTGGGCAAATAACTACCGAAGAACAAAAAGTTTCTGTAAATACTTATGTCCGTGAAGCGGCTTCAAAAAGTGATCTTGAGCGACAGGAATCTGAAAAGGATAAAAGTGGTGTCTTTGTCGGTGCCTACGTAATTAATCCTGCTAGTGGTGAGCGCATTCCAGTCTGGATAGCAGACTATATATTAATGGGCTATGGAACAGGTGCAATCATGGCAGTACCGGCTCATGATGATCGTGACTTTGCTTTTGCTACTAAATATGGTTTGCCAATCAAGTATGTTGTTGAGCCAGAATACGGAGACAGTTTAGACGGGGAAATTGAGAAAGAAGCAGTAGTGGCCATACTTAGGGATCCTGAGACTGATGAAGTTTTAATGCTCGATTGGGGACCACGTAAAGACCGCTATGGAGGGATGCTGTTTATTGGTGGCGGCTTGGATACTGGAGAAGATATTATTGAAGGTGCCAAACGGGAAATTACCGAAGAAACGGGATATGTTAACGTTAGATTTAACAAAGGGCTACCTTTTAGTGTTCATAGCCACTACTATTCAAACGTAAAAAATGCCAACTATTATGCAAAAATACATGGTGTTCTATTTGATCTAGTTGACCACGAAAAAGTTAGGCCTAAGCTTGATGAAGGAGAGAAGGGCAAGTTCAAGACCAAATGGCTACCAATATCTAAAGCGGAGCCGGATGACGAGGCTCATCGTCAGGTGTTTTTAAGCTTGTTATTTGGAGGCGCCCTAACCAAAGAAGGCCTTATGGCCAACAGTGGTAAATACGACAGATTACCCAGCTCAGTTATGCGCGATAAGGTTATAGCAGATTTAACCAGCAAGGGTTTAGCTTATGAGAGAATCAACTATCGTCTTCGGGATTGGATATTTAGCCGCCAACGTTACTGGGGTGAACCCATACCTATTATCCACTGCGAGAAGCACGGTGCAGTAGCCGTGCCAGATAAAGATTTGCCAGTGAAGCTGCCTAATATTACCAACTATGAACCAACCCATGACGGTGAAAGTCCGTTAGCATCAGCTACCGACTGGGTAAATACTATTTGCCCACAATGCGGCGGACCAGCTAGGCGTGAAACGGATACGATGCCCAACTGGGCCGGAAGTAGTTGGTACTACTTACGCTACTTTGACCCCAAAAACTCCAAGCAGTTTGCTTCTTTAGATAAACTTAAGTACTGGCAAGATGTCGATTTGTATCTAGGTGGGACTGAGCATATTACACTGCACTTACTTTATTCACGTTTTTGGCACCAGTTCTTCTTTGATTTGGGCTTAGTTCCAACTCCTGAACCATATAAGGCACGTAGGAGCCAGGGAATAATACTTGCTGCAGATGGCACGAAGATGAGTAAAAGTAGGGGCAACATAGTTGACCCCACAGAAGTTATTGACAGTGGCTATGGGGCTGATGCTTTACGCTTGGCTGTAATATTCCTTGCCCCTTATGACCAGACTACGCCATGGAGTCCAGAAAGCCTTGGCGGGACTTTCAGGTTTTTGCAAAGGGTCTGGAATCTCGTCCAGGAATATAACACAAGCGAAGGTGGCACTAATGAGAGTAATGACCTTAAGCGGGTAATTAATCGTGTAGTAAAACGGGTTAGCCAAGACCTGCTCAATTTGAGCTTTAATACGGCAATTGCAGGACTGATGGAATGCGTTAATGATCTTTATGCGCTCAAAGCCCAAGACTCATATAGTTCGGTTGAATGGCAGTGGGCTCTAGAGACATTAGCAAAGCTGTTGGCACCTTTTGCCCCACATATGGCCGAAGAGGTTTGGGAGCAGTTAGGTGGTGAACAATCGATACATCTTCAGGAATGGCCAGGCTATGACGATAAATTCTTAGTAAGTGACCGAATAGTAATTGCCGTACAAGTTAATGGCAAACTACGTGGCGACGTAGAGGTAGGTGCTGATGCTGACCAGCAAAGTGTTGAAGTGGCGGCTAAAAGTGACCCTAAGATATCACGATATCTAGAGGGTAAAGTCGAAAAAGTCATTTTCGTACCTGGTAGGATTATTAACTTCCTGGTAAAGTAAGGCTGAACTTTATTGAAAATAAGAAGTTAATTCTGTTAAAGTAAAAGCTAAGTATTACTATATTTAAGGAGGAGACGTTTAAAAAATGGGAAAACCCAAAAAACGTACCAGTCCACGTGCAACTGGCGCCAGACGCAGCCACTTAGTACTTAAACTGGCTCGAAGAGTAAATGCTAGTTCACCGGTGAAAGTTACAACAACCAAAAAGGAAACTGGCAAAAAAGTAAAAGCCTAGGTTCTTTTGCTTGCTTTAAAACTATTTTGGTACATTAAGGCGTCTTAGAGGATTAATTATGGCATCAAACAGACATCTAGGCCGTATCATAGCCCTACAAACACTTTATGAGTACGACTTTAGGATAGGCTCAGGTGACAAGAAGCTAGATATTGCCGAAGTTACATCCCGCAATATTGGGCGCTACAGTGAGACGGTTGAAGATACGGAGTTTATTAAGCGTCTTGTTAAGGGCGTAATCAAGGATGCCACTAAGCTGGATAAGAAGTTGCAGCCAGTTGCTCCGGAATGGCCTATTGACCAGATAGCTAGAATGGACAAGATTATATTAAGAATGGGCTTGTGGGAGCTTACAAACGAACCAGACGTTCCGCCAAAAGTTGTTATTAACGAAGCCGTTGAGCTCGCAAAAGCGTTTGGGGGCGAGAACTCATCAAAGTTTATTAATGGTGTTTTAGGAACTCTATTACGGCAAGAAAACGAAAAAACAGAAAAAAAAGAGCCTAAGAAAAACACTAAGAAAGCGGTTAAAAAGTAGATATGAGGCGGCCAAAACCAATTAAAGGTTTTAAGAGGCTGGTTAAAAGAAGCCCGGAAATAGCCGAAGCGGTACATGAAACTACATCTGGTGGCATTATTTGGCGTAGGAATGCCAAGACTAACGAGATCGAACTTTTATTAATTCAAGATGCCAAACATCGCTGGACAATACCAAAAGGTCACGTAGAGCCAGGTGAAGACCCTAAACGCACAGCTGAAAGGGAAATTAGTGAGGAAACCGGACTTAAAGATATGAAAGTTATGTCATGGCTGGGAAAAGTAAATTTTCGCTATCGGCGTAACCATACGCTTGTCTTAATGACGATGCATATATACCTAGTTCAAGGCTTGGGAGATTCCGACGATCTTAAAGGAGAAGAATGGCTAACCGATCTAAAATGGATGCCTGCTAATGAAGCAATAGACAAGATAGCTTATGAAGATATTGGCAAGTTACTTCTTCTTGGACTTAAACGAGTGAGGGACGCGAAGCTCTAAAGATGGACATAGAGACCTACCAACGTTTTGCTGAGGAGATTCTAGGGTTCCGTTTTAAAGACATTAACCTGTTAGTTACCGCTTTTACCCACCGATCATACCTTAATGAGCACAAGAAGACAGTAAAAGAACATAACGAGCGTCTCGAGTTTTTGGGCGATGCGGTTCTAGAATTAGTAGTTACGGAGTACTTATATAATAACCATAAGGACCCGGAGGGTGTCTTGACTAATTGGCGCAGTGCCTTAGTTAGGACAGAAAGTATTGGTGCAGCAGCCAAAAAATATGGCTTTGGACCGCTACTCCGCTTAAGCAGGGGCGAAAAAAAAGGTAGTGAGCGTGGCCGGGCTCAGATTTTAGCAAACAGCTTTGAAGCGGTAATTGGGGCAATTTACTTAGACCAGGGCTATGAAATTACAAAAGAATTTATAACCAAGTCCATCCTCTCTACTTTTAGTGAAATTTTATCTAAGGGAACCTGGCTTGATCCTAAATCCCAACTTCAGGAAATAGTACAGAGCAAGGAAGGCTTCACTCCGATATATAAAGTTATAGTAGAAGAGGGTCCCGATCATGACAAAACCTTTACAGTCGGTGTCTATGTGAATGGTGAATTACTTGGCCAAGGCATGGGTCCGAGCAAGCAGGCAGGACAACAACAGGCTGCAGAATCAGCTCTTAAAGTTTACGCAGGCTAAACTAAAAAAGTATAATTTAGTGGTTTTATGGTCAATGAATTGTTTTTACTGTGTAATATTTATTTACCGTATTGACTACTCCTTAGCTTATCTGTAAAATATTAAACCATTGTCAAGTATTGGAAAATAAGGAATTAAATGTTAGCTATACGCATGCAGCGTACTGGTCGTAAGGGACACGCCATGTTTAGGGTGGTTGTTCAAGACTCCCATCGTTCACCAACCAGCGGCAAGATAGTAGCCTATATAGGCAGCTACGACCCGCACACGAAAAAGATTCAGTTAGATAAAGATAAGGCGGACTTTTACATAGGGCATGGAGCTCAGCCGTCTCCCCGTGTTATTTCTATTTTGAAAGAAGAAAAGGTTAAGCTGCCAAAGTGGGTTGTAGAGCCAAAGGCTAAGACTAAACCAGTGCGTAATCCTGATAAACGGCGTTCAACTGCTCCTGCTCAAGAGGAAAAATTACCTGAAACAAGTGCAGAAGAAACTGCTGAATTAAAGGAACAAGGAACTAATGAGGAAGTGGCAATTGAAGCTGCGACGGAAGAACCAAAGAATAACGAAGACACCCAAAAAAGTAGCGAAGACGAAAATTCAGACAAAAGCTAAAGCTAATAACCAGTCATAATGTTATACTAAGTTTGCTAACCGTAGGGAGGATTTCTTGTAATGAGTAGCATCGACGAACAATTTGTCGAGTATGTAGTAAAGTCGTTGGTCAGCAAGCCTGACGCGGTAAAGATTGAGCGGCGTATAGATGAAAAGGGAGTTCTACTCGAGCTCACCGTTGACCCAGAGGATCTAGGAAGGGTGATCGGGAAAAGGGGCGCAACTGCGCAAAGTCTCCGTACACTACTTCGGGCATTGGGGACTAAAAACGATGCCCACTACAACCTAAAGATAGTCGACAATGGCTTACCGGCTGAAAAGCGTGAAAGAAGAACCGAAAAGGTCGAGCCACAAAGTGAGAGTGAGTTAGAAACTAGTCTTCCAGAAGAAGATAACGACGAAGTGGAAGAAGATAACGACCGCTATAGTAAGACTCGCCGTGAACTAGAGGAAATGGACGACCTCGATCTCTAGTTATTTGAAGTTTAAAATGCAGATCCAGATAATTAGCCTCTTCCCGGAGATGTTTGAGGGGGTTTTGAATTCGAGTATGCTTTTTAAAGCAAAAGACAGAGGTATTGTAGGTTATCATTTGATTAACCTTAGGGATTTTGGCAAAGGAATAAGGCATCAGGTTGACGATACGCCATATGGCGGTGGGGATGGCATGCTTCTTATGATCGAACCGTTAGTAAAGGCTATTGAAAGCGCTAAAGAACGGGATCCGGGAGCACTTGTTATCTTGCCGACTCCACGAGGAGAGTTGTATAGCCAATCAGCTGCTAACGATTTAGCTGAGAACGCCAAAGGGTTAATCCTTGTTTGTCCCCGTTATGAAGGCTATGACGAAAGAATTGTTAATTGGGTAGATAGACAATACTGCATAGGAAGGTATGTCCTAACAGGGGGCGAGCTGCCGGCAATGGTAATTATTGATTCTATTGTCCGGCTGCTTCCAGGAGTACTAGGGGGAGAACATTCTACAGAGATAGAGTCTTTCCAAGGCAGCGAAGACCGCATAGAGTTTCCCCAGTACACACGTCCTGAAATTTACCAAGGCCTAAAGGTTCCTCAAGTTTTACTTAGTGGCAACCATAAGGAGATAGAGGAGTGGCGAGTTCAAAATAGTGGCCGCTTAAGCTGAAGCGAAATACTCCACAACAAAGTATTTGTTGGCAGGGATATAATAGATTTAATAGATCTAAATTTAGGAGGGATAGATAATTAATGAAAATGTTTAGTATTAAGCCAGTATATGCACATTGTGACTTGCCTTGTGGTGTCTATGACCCGGCCCAAGCCCAGATTGAAGCTAAGTCAGTGCTAGAAATTCTGAAACGTTATGACGGGCTAGATGACCATAACAAGACTCGGGCTATCATAATTAAGGAAGAAAGAGCCGAATTAGTTAAGCATCACCTGATGGTACTCTGGGCAGACTATTTTAAGCCGGAGCACTTAGAGAAGTTTCCAGATTTGCACGAGAAGTTTTGGTTTGCTATTAAACAAGCCAGTAATTGTAAGCACTCTCTGGACATCCAAGAAGGGCAAAAGCTAATAGACCAAGTCGATGCAATTGCCGAAATATTTTGGAAAACCAAGAAGGCCTAGGCTCGTTCTGCGTCGAATCGTAGGCGCTAGTATGAGTCCAAAACTCAAGCCCGGCCAACTAGTTATAGCTACGGGAATGTATAAAAAAATCCGGGCAGGTGAAGTGTGCATTTTTTACCAGGGCGGAAGAGAGAAAATAAAACGCGCCGAGAGAGTAAGTAACGGCAGGGTGTTTTTTATTGGAGACAACTTAGAATATAGCAGCGACAGTCGTCACTTTGGATGGGTGTCTAAAACTGACATACTAGCCAAAGTCATATGGCCAAGGGTTCATAATTGATCATTTAAACACCTTAGCCATATTGCATATTACGAATTAGTATGTCAATATATATTTATGTCTAATGAATTACCTACAGAAAGATACACAAGCTTTGAACTTGCTTCAGTTATGGCTCCTAATCTTAGTAATGAACAGTTATTAACTGCTTTTAGGTCTGGAAATGTTGCTATAGCCAAAACCTATATAGATGAATCAATTAGTGACACGAAAAGAAAAGCAGTGCTCGATCGCTATTACGATGCAGATAGACTTCTAAGCTCAGAATTAATAAAACGAGTTGGTAAGTAGTTCGCCTAGGTTATTCAAGCTTCAATATATCTGAAGCGTATAGCACCGAAGGTGATTAAAACCACCATCGTTATCCCCATGGCAATTATATCGCTACCTATGCCAAATCGAGAAGTTCCAATCAGTGCCCAACGAAGGGCATCCACTGTGTAGGATATGGGGTTTATTTCGGCTATTATTCTAAGCCATGTCGGTACATGTGTAAGCGGGTATAACGCTCCACTTAAAAAGTAAAGTGGGAAGACTAAAAACTGGTTTATAGCTTGGAATCCTTGCATATCTTGAACAAATGATCCAATACCGGACGAAAAGCTAGTAATGGCTATTGCTAGCATGCTCATGAATATTAAGGCCACTAAGGCCATTAACCAGTCGTGCGGCCTAAACCCTAGTGCCAGTGAAATAAAAAATACTAGTACCCCTTGTATGACGGAAGTTGTAGCGCCACCTAAAGCACCCCCAAGCATTATCTTTAGGCGACTTACTGGAGCCACCATTGTCTCTTTTAAGAAGCCAAACTGCCGGTCAAATATAATCATGGCTCCAAAGAACATAGCGGAAAAAAGAATTGTCTGTGCCATAATGCCAGGAACTAAGAACTCTAAATAATTGCCTTGACCTGCAGCCTTATATACTGAACCTAGACCATAGCCTAGCGCCAGCAGGAACAATAAGGGCTGACCAATAGCACCAATTATCCTAGAGCGACTCCTGAAGTACCGTTTAATCTGCCTTAGCCATAATATGTACATTACTCTCATCGCATATTCCTTGATCGGTGTCTGGCTTTCCATGCTTCATGTGGGTCTACTTCTTCATCTCTAATCTCTCGGCCAGTTAGGGCTAGATATGCTTGTTCGAGTGTATCGGTTTTGGTTTGTTCCTCAAGTTCCTTAGCAGTGCCTATAGTTAATAATTTGCCATGGTCAATTATTGCAATTTTGTTGGCATTAGCTTCTGCTTCTTCCAAATAATGAGTAGTGAATAGAATAGTCATCTCCTTTTCTTTAGCCAGATTTCCTACATAGTTCCAAAGTAAATTACGTGTTTGGGCATCAAGACCAAGTGTTGGCTCATCTAAAAATAGCACCTTTGGATGATGCAATAACCCACGTGCAATCTCCAACCTTCGTTTCATCCCTCCCGAGAAAGTCCTAACTAAACTTTTCCTTCGATCCCATAGTTCAACTAGGGTCAAAAGTTCCTTTATTCTTGGCGCGACTTCTTTAGGCGGTACGTTATACATAACTGCGTGAAGTTCCATGTTTTCGTAAGCAGTCAGGTCGTTATCTAGTGAGGGATCCTGAAAAACTATACCGAAGCTCTTTCTTGTTGCGTCTTGTTCTTTTACGACATCATGTCCGTCAAGCTTTAGGCTTCCTTCGCTTGGTCGTAAGAGTGTGGTGAGCATCTTAATGGTAGTAGACTTACCAGCACCATTTGGACCTAATAAGGCAAACAGCTCTCCGCGCTCTACATGAAAGCTTATGTCGTTGACGGCGGCGAAATCCCCGAACCTCTTGGTTAAGTGTTTTACTTCAATCATAGTTAACCACCCAGACTAAAGCCTTCGCCCTCGGCATACTCTTTGGCTACATCCTTAAGAGGCGCTTCCTTAAGTAGCACAGCAGTAATTAGAGTTAGTACGGCTATTGGTATAGCGTAGATAAAAAGGTCATGAAATGCCCCTACAAATGCTCGTAAGACCTTATCTTGGATATAAATTGGCAAATGACTTAAGCTTGCAGTTCCCCCCGAGAATGAAGATGCGTTAATACTGCCTTTGAATTGGGGCAGTAGGTTGTGTATGTGGGTGTTGAGCCTAGAGATTAATATTGTCCCAAAAACTGCACCACCAAAAGAGCTTCCAATGCTTCTGGCAAATGTAGTTGTCGAGGTTCCAGCACCCATTTTTTCAAACGGTACAGAATTCTGGACTGCTAAAGTAGGTACCTGCATTAGCAGGCCTATTGCTAAACCAATTATGACCATCCACCAACCCAAGGTGAACTCTGAAGTATGCAGTCCTAATCCAGACCATAACCACAGGCCAATTATTAAAAGTACACCACCGATGATAGGGTAAGGCTTGTAGTGACCTAAGCGTGTAATTAAGCGACCAGAAACCAGTGAGGCTACGAATAAACCTAGCACCATAGGAAATAGCATGAGCCCAGATTTTATTGGGCTATATCCTCTTACGATTTGTTGGTATTCAGGAATGTAGAGAATTGTAGCGAACATTATTACTCCAGAAAGCAGCGACATAATAACCGAAACAGTAAATATGCTACCCCTAAAAAGATTCATAGGTATAATAGGTTCTTTTGCCCGGCGTTCGTTAAATACAAAGAGAACGGAAAAAATTACGCCCACTAAGAAAAGAGTCAATATTTGCCACGATGTCCAAGTGTAGGTTATGCCTGCCCATACTGAAACTAGAATTAAGGCAGCTGAAGCAACTGTCAGTAACGACGCTCCACTATAGTCAATCTTGTGCTCTAGACGCTTTATGGGTAGATGTAACCTTGTGGCTATGACCATTAACGCAACTATTCCAATGGGAATATTTATATAGAAGATCCAGCGCCAACCCGCTACACCTAGAAGGGTATGTGCATCAGCCAGGAATCCACCAAGAAGTGGCCCGACTACGCTAGCTACTCCAAATACTGCACCGAAATAGCCCTGGTAACGTCCTCTTTGCCTGGGAGGCACAACATCACCAATTATTGCTAGCACTAAAGATATCAGTCCACCGGCTCCTATACCTTGCAACGCCCTGAACAGCACAAGTTGGTTCATCGTTTGACTCAGGCCAGATAGCGCTGATCCAACTAAAAATATTACGATAGAAATTTGAAAGATTTTCTTCCGCCCATATAGGTCGCCAATCTTGCCATAAAGCGGTGTGGATATTGCACTTGTTAACAAGTAAGCCGTTGCCACCCAAGACAGTTTGCTTAAGCCGTGTAGGTCACTAGCTATACGTGGCAGGGCAGTAGCTACAATGGTCTGATCAAGAGCGGCTAGCAGCATTGCTAGCATTAGGGCGGTAATTACCACCATGATTTCACTATGCGATTTATTGTATTGGGTATCGGTGATCGCTTGAGGTTTGTTTGAGCTCATTCTTGTCCCTTTCTTTGACTAAAGCGATTAGACAAATCTTCGGACAACTTAGAAAGAAGAGAAGAAAGTTGTTTTTTATCTTCCTCCGGCCAGGTAGACATAATTTCTGAAAAAATTGCCAGGCGTGATTCATTAATCTTCTTAGCCACCGCGTTTCCTTCTGGCGTCAAAGTTAATAAATGAACACGTCGGTCTGTTGTTGGCTGTCTTTTTATATAGCCACTGTCTTCTAGCTCGTGGACCTTGCGGCTGACTGATGGTGCTTCGACGCCGAGTTTGTTTACTAGGTCTTGGAACTGGAGGGAATGCTTATTGAGTACCATTAATATAAAAGCAGCAGGGCGATCTATCGTTACATTGGCTCGTTTTTGGAATTCATCCCAGTAAGATGGCCTTTTTGTTATTCTTATACAGGCAAAAAGGGCACCTTCTAGTTTTTCAAGATCGTTATTAATATTCTCTTTCACTACCCTATTATATATTAGTTACTTAGGGTAAGTAAATACTAATAGGGCAAGTTATTGTTAATAGTCTGTCCAGTATTTTGGGCTTGGTTTGCAGATTGTAAGCTATTGGTTTTTGGTTGGTTGGGATTTGATGGCAAATTATTCTGCAGATCAATACTCGATGAACTTAAGCCACTTACATTAGATGCAGATTGTCCGGCACTATTTTTGCTGGAATTTCTTGCGTTTAAAGTCTTATTTGACGAACTAGCTAATGGTAGCGCGGGAAGATTATTGCCTAAATTACTACCCCTTGCCTTTTTAGAGTTGCCATTACCGCTTAAACTAGCAAACAGAAAAGAAGCAACTGCCAGCACGCACACACTAGCTATGATTGTTATTGTAATATAACGCTTTGTAGTCAATTCGTCAGGGTAGTCGGCGGTAGATTTATTGTTGGTTGTGTCTTCGTTGTTATCTATCTCTGTCTTAATCACAGCTACTATACTCGTTTCCTAATATTTTAGCTTAATTAGTACAAAAAATGAATGGTGGATACGATTTGGCTGTTATATAATGATTTCTGCCCGAAATAAAACAAAAATGAATCAAAACAGTTATATAGGTTCAAGACCGGTGCCACAACTTCGAAGGCGTTCGGACATAAATATCGTCGAGCCAAAAAGAAAAAGGCCCATATTTAAGATTTCACTACTTTTAATAGTGGCGATGTTTTTAGTTTGGGTTGGTTTTGTAATTGTCGGGGTAAACAAAGCTAGTGCGGACGCACCGATACCTGAGATTAAGTCAGGCCTGTCAGGATTTTGTATAGATGATTACCATAATGTCACAAAGCCTAATTCTAGGGTTGTAGATTGGTCGTGTAACGGAACTCCAGCTCAGGAGTTTAGTTTTAACGGAGTTAGTATAGTCAAAGATACGAAATATTGCCTTGATGTATCTGGAGATAAAGTAGTCATAAATAAGTGCTCAAATAACCTTGCTAGCCAGAAATGGGAAAGGGATGATGTCGGCTTTAAGAATAAAGCAAGTAATAAATGCCTATCGATTCCTAGCGGGACAAGTAGTAAGCAATTAATACTATCTAGTTGTAATTTTACTAAACTTAGTGAGACTTGGACTCCATCTCAATGGAGCGGCAAGCCAATGACTTTAAGCTCAGACCCGTCTTGTAGACAGGCGAATCTTGGTAACAGGGTCGCGTGCGTAGCAAAGCGTGAGTGGTTGGCGTGGCAAACAGAACCAAAGCTCCATTACGCATTACTAAATGATTACACTGATGGTAACGCCAACGAAGAGTGGTGTGCGGATTTTGTCAGTTTCGTATATAAAGAAGCGGGAGCTCCATTTAGTAACGGTGAGAGGTCTGGCTGGGATGAATACAACGCAAATTATATACAAAACCAGGGTTTTAGTTACCACCCAGCTAATAGTGGATATATTCCCAAGCCTGGTGATGTCGCTTACTTCGACTACTCTGGAGGGCATGTTGAGATTGTCGTAAAGGGAGGCAGACACCCAACCTTTATATACGGTGATTCAGGAACAAAAGATCCAATTACAGGTAACGGTGACATGGCTGAAAACCAAATAACCAGTAATGGAAGTGCCGGTCAAGTAGTCTATTACCTATCCCCAAATTCAAGCGTTTAAGCCATGCTTCAGACGACAAGGTATAATAGTCAAGAGTTATGCCGAAAATTTTGGCGAAGTTTTTAGATTATCTCCGATCAGATAAGTTCTTTAGGCTTATCTTAGTTGTATTTGTTATTGAGGCTGTATGGATAGCCGTTTCCGCGGCATACCCCCAGGCTTTTGACGAAAACTATCACTTTGGGCTAATTAAAGTTTATTCACACTATTGGTTACCATTTTTAAGCCATCAACCTCCTCATGCTGACGCTTATGGCGCAGTTGCTCGTGAGCCTTCATATTTCTACCACTACATTATGAGCTTTCCTTATAGGTTCATAGAGCTATTTACGAAATCACAAATTATTCAAGTAATAATACTTCGCTTGATTAATGTAGCCATGTTTGCTTGGGGCCTCACTTTGTTTCGTAAAATCCTGTTAAGAGTAGGTTCCTCTAAAGCATTAACAAACCTAGTGTTAATGTTATTTATTCTAATACCCATAGTTCCTCAGCTAGCAGGACAGATAAGTTACGACAACTTGATGATACCCTTAACTGCGTTAAGCATTCTTTACTGCTTTAAGATAATGGATGAAATTCGATCAAAGAAGCTTTCCATATACCATACTGCTTTGTTTTTGGGGCTTTGTTTTATGACTAGTGTCGTCAAGTACGCCTTTCTTCCAATATTTGCAGCTATGCTGCTCTTTTTAATTGTTCTATCAATATATGTATACAAGAAGAATTTAAAGTTTTTCTTTATTCAGCTAGGCAAGAGTTGGCGCAAGCAGAAGTTAATTACCAAAATTATTATTCCATTAGTTATAATTATTCCCTTCGGTCTTTTTGCACAAAGGGATTTAGTTAATCTGGTCGAGTACCATAGCATTAAGCCAAGTTGCCAAAAGGTACTGTCCGTTAAGCAATGTTTGGCATATAGTCCATGGGCATACAACTACAGGAACCACATAAAAATCGAAGCCGGATTAGCCAGCTTTAGTAACCCAATAATTTATCCCTTCCAATGGCTATACTGGATGTGGTACAGACTATTCTTCGCCGTTAATGGCCCGAAGGCGCATTTTAAAAACTACCCACCCCTCCCTTTGCCTAGTGCTGCAGCTTTGGTGTTGTTTATCGCAGGAATTGTTGCGCTTATTAAGTGGTGGCGAAAAATATTTGCAGGCAACCTTTATCTAACATTGTTACTTGCTGTAGTAGCCGGGTATTGTTTAGCTCTGATTGGCCAAGGCTACTTCACCTATCGCTACACGGCTGTACTGGAGAACATGAATGGGCGCTACCTTTTGCCCATTTTAGTCTTACTAGCGGCAATATTTGGCCAAGCTTTGAGTGTGGCTTTTCGTAAAATGCAAAACCGCAAGATAGTTTTCGCCATGGTAGCGTTATTTTTGTTCTTAGAGGGCGGTGGAGTACTTACTTTTATTATTCGTAGTGATTCGACTTGGGATATCAACAATAAAGCAGTTGTTAAGGTTAACAATACTGCCCGAAAGGTAGTTAAGAAAGTCGTAGTTTCAGGGTATAAGGAGTATTCTACTCGATTATGGTTCTTTGATTAACCCGGAGTTCTTCTTTGCTGGCTTTTGGTTGTCATAAACATTACGTTTTGTTAGCTCAAGCATATCTTCTAGAAGCATCCTATTTATTCGTATTAAGTCAGATATTACTGCTAGGGTGAAGCAAATAAACGATCCTACAACTAGCATTGAGCCAATGATTAGTGTTTGTAAATGATGGGGACCGAAAGGATTTTTTGTGGTTATGGTCAATATGAAGAAGTTAATTAAAGGCGCAAGCCCCAAAGCAAGTAGTAAAAGGCCAAGAGAGAAGAATAATGCATAAGGCTTGTACATTATAAAGGCTCTAATTATTGTGATACTACTTCTTCTAATGTGCTGCCAAGAACTCTTAAACTGCCTGGAGTCTCTGAGTTTTTCGTTTGTTTCTATTGGTACGATCGCTATAGCATGTCCTTTTCTAGAAGCTTGAAGTGTTGTTTCGGTGGCCCAGCTGTAATCTGCTATAGGGTTAAGTTGCATTGCTGCATTGCGAGAATAAGCCCTAAACCCACTAATAGCATCAGGTACATTACTCCCGGCAGCTTTGTTTAAAACCCAAGTGCCAAATTTCTCAAAAAACTTTTTATTCGGGGAAAAATGTTCAATAGTATGGGTTTGCCTATCGCCAATAACGGTGTCTGCCTTACCATCCAGGATGGGTTTAATGAGGTCTGGAATTCGTTCTTGTGGGTACTGGTTATCCCCTTCAGTCAACACAATTATATCTGCGCCCATCTCAAGGGCACGATTGAGCCCATGTCGGAAGCTGCGACTTAATCCTTGATTTTTGGTATGGATTAAGAAATGTTCTACGCCAAATTTTTCGGCTACCTTTTGGGTATTATCTGTTGAACCATCATCAATAATGAGTATTTCAATATCGTCAATACCGGCAATTTTTTTCGGTATGGTTTTAAGCACTAGTGGGAGTGTTGCCTCTTCGTTGAGACAAGGTATCATTATCACCAATTTCATAACGTCTATGAGATTATAACAGGGAATTCAAGTTCTTGCCCGTGATGAGTAGTATAGGTGCAGCTGATTCACAGAAACAGATCGTCATATTTAGGTTCTATTTGCTAAACTAATTTTAGAGAGAAGACATAATTGTGCAAAAAATAAACCAGCTTAAGATTAGTTTTGTTAACATTTTTCTTTCTATTGTAGTAGTTGCGGCTATAGGCTACACCGGTTACATAGCATCATTTTCCTCAAACGGAACAAATTTAAATTACTCTTCTTTTAATGAACCGAGATTGGGCTTATCCATTAATTCCGGTATAAAATTATCAGATTTTAGACAAGACCTTAGCCAGATTACTAGAGTTGTAAAACAAGAAAAAATTGATCAATCGACTGCCAATATACTTATTTCTAGTGTTATGTCATCCAAGCCAGATATTGGCTCGATCCTAGCTTGGAATAGGGTTTTAAAAAGCGAGATTAAAACTTTAACGCAAATGCCTAAACAGAAAAAGACCAATCTATTATCGCAGATACAAAAGTTAAACATAACAGGGGAGCTTAATGGCTTGGAGTTCTATAAGCTAATGGTTCCTAAGATAACACTAATTAAAGTAAGCGACGATCAGTTGGTTGCCGAAGGTCTATTGGCCCAGTTGGCGGTTAAATTGCCGAAGGCTATCCAGTTAAGCGGAGTTCATAGCGGAGATCCTGTTACTAATCTAGAAGCCGACCTAACTACTCTTAACGCTGACGTGTCTTTGGGCAAGGCTCTAGCTAGCGAGCAGTATAATAAGTTATATAACGGTAAATATAGTATTAAGGTTATTAATGTAAACCTTGCTACAGGCAATAGGGATATATTGGCGGCGATTAACGCTGCTTTAACAGTCGTAAATAGTTTAAGTACGTTATAAGGAGAAAGACAATGGTCGGGATGAACTTGGTATTTCTTATCGAGGGCGAAAATATATTGCTTGCATTAAAGAAAAGAGGTTTTGGTGAGGGTCTATGGAATGGCGTAGGTGGTAAAAGCAAATCTCAAGAAAGCGTGATAGAAGCCGCAAAACGGGAGTGTTTAGAAGAGATTTTCGTTACACCAATAGAACTTAGCAGTGTGGCTAGGTTTAAGTTTACTAGTCCAGATAATGATGACTTATTAGTGGACGTATTCTTTTGCCAAAAATGGGATGGCGAGCCTAAAGAGAGCGAAGAAATGAGGCCACAATGGTTTAACGTTGAGGATATCCCATTTGATCAAATGTGGCCCGATGACAGCCATTGGTTACCTAGGGTGTTGGCTGGTGAAAAGCTGGAAGGCACTTTTAATTTTGACTCCAACAATAATCTACTAGATTTTGATTTAAAGTCCGTTGAAACACTCTAAAGACTTAATTATTTCTTAATCATCTATTCATCGATATATTTTAGTTAAATATACTGAAGATCTATGCGTCAGAAACAGGCCGGAAATGAAGGCATTCTTCTGCTAGGAATATTAATTATTTTTGCAGCATCTTGGAGCCACAGAAAGCTTTTAAGAAATATATTCGACTTAGTATGGGTTACGTGTTCTTTTGCTATATTATTACTAGCAGCTTACTTTATAGCTAATTGGCTAAGGCAAAAAAGAAACATCCTAAGACCTAAGCGTTGGGATAATATGAATGGTCTTGAGTTTGAAGATCAAATAGTCATATGGCTTAATAAATGTGGGTATTCACATATTGAAAAAACAGAATACTTTGACCAAGGCGTGGATATATTAGCGGCAAAACAAGGTTATGTATTTGGCGTGCAAGTAAAACGCGCATCTAAACCTGTCGGTGTTGCCGCTGTTCGTGCGGCAGTTGCGGGGTTGAAGATCTATGGTTGTAATCAGGCTATGGTAGTAACTAATACAAAATTTACTCCATCAGCTGTCAGGCTTGCTAATGTTAACGACTGCATACTAATTGATGGAGATCGTCTACGCCGTGGCATTTAAGGCGCCTGTAGGTATTTTTTGACCTTAACGTATTTTTAACCTTACAATAATGCTATGGAAGTTACATTTTATTTTGACCCTTCGTGCCCTTTTTGCTGGGTTACGAGCCGCTGGCTTTTAATGGTCAGCAACAAACGAGAGCTAAAGATTAACTGGAAGCCTTTTAGCTTAGCAATTAAGAATAATGAGTTAGATGGAAATAAAAGTGGATATAATCATATGCCAGCTCACCGAGTTGTCAGGGTACTCTTAGCCGCGAGCGAGCTGGGTGCAGATTTGGGCGAATTATATAAAGCCTTCGGTATTCAGCATTTCCTAGCCGGTGAAGAGTATAGCGATGAAGTAATAGCTCAGGTACTTGATGCCCAAAAGCTAGATGCTGGGTTGGCTAAGTCTGCTGACGACATTAGCTTGGATGCCGAGTTAAAATCTTACATCGACGAAGCAGTTGCCACCGTGGGGCAAGATATAGGAGTACCTACAATAGTATTTAATAACCAAGAAGGTAAAGCTACAGGTTTCTTTGGTCCAGTTATTCAGACGCTTCCTGACCAGGAAGAATCTCTTAAACTGTGGGACGCTTTCATTACCCTAGCCGAAAAGCCATACTTTTTTGAGCTTAAGCGAGGACGCGAGACTGGCGGTCCAGATGTAGTAAGTACTGCAAAGTGTTAGTCTTGCTTTAAGCCAACCTTCCAATTAACAAGATCTATTACAATTATTGTTATCATGATGTCAATAAGATAACAGCTTAAGACCAATAGGTTTGGCTATTAAGGCTAGCTATTTACTTAAATTCCCTTTTCTCCTGCTTGTTGTACCCTAGGGGAACTCCCTAAAAGTATAATTCCGCCAACTAAAATCAACGCACACACAAGACCAATGGCCAATGCTACTGGAGATGAGTTATAACTATCACCAAAGATCATAACCCCTATAATAACCGCAATCGTTGGCTCAGAAACTTCCATTACTGGCTGGGATATTGCTAATGGACCAGACCCAAAAGCGTTCATCATAAGATAAAGAGACACGATCCCTGAAATAATTAGTGCGAAAATTGGCCAGCTAGTAAACATTACCACTAAACCATGATTAGATAATAGGTTTAAGCTCAGTTTCGTGAAGGCTGCGTTGAGAGCAAAGGTTATTGCAGCAGCTAAAGATGCTAGAAGTGCTCTAAGACGTGGAGATTTCAAATGGCGAACAGTTATTGCCAGTGAAACTATTAAAGGAGTAACGATAGATAATAAAACTATCCAGGGGAATGCATGGTAATTTAAATGACCCTCTTTAGGGTTGGTCGCAATAAATACTCCAGTCAAACCCCCAATTATGGCTAAAGCGGCTATCCAGTCCCTGGGTTTCATACGAATACCTATTCGCCAATGGATTATTACTAACAAAAATATTAAATCACTCGTGAGCAGAGGTTCTACGACTATTAATGGACCATTCTTAAGCGCTATTGCTTGGGCTCCAAATGCAAGAACCTGGAGTACAAATCCTACTAGGAAAAGACGGCTTTTCAACATATCGTAAGCAAACTGACTGCCAAACAGTTTAATTGCATCGGGTTTGTGGGTCGCCCAACGTTGAATAACCGATGAGGATGCGTTCATCATTGCTGCCAGTACGGCTGCAGAGTAGGATATCGGGTACATGTCTTTAGATTAATTGTAGTAGTTAACGCAAGTTTAAGATAGCGCCAATGTAATCTTACAAAGTAAAGGTGAAATCAACGATCAAAATAACACTACAATATGTGTTGCGTGTTATAGTAAATTTTAGGACACCTTAAGCAGGTTCTTAAGAGAGGAGTAATATTATGTCAAAGAAGTTAGTTTGGACCACTGTTAGTATTATAGTTGTAGTAGTGGCAGTGGTGCTACTGGTTGTATTTGTCCCGAGCAGCAACAACAAGAGCAAAAATTCTAATACTGCAACCGTAAAACTTAGTTTGAATTCTGCCCAAAAAGCATCAGACACTAAAGAGATCAAAGCGAACTTTACGACCTTTTTCGCAAAAAACACTTCTTTAAACGAGCGCGAAATGCTACTCCAAAGTGGAACTAAGTTTGCGCAACCAATGCAATCTGAGTTCCAACAACTAGGTACACAAAACCCAAGCATTAGTATAAATAGCGTCGTTTTTAAGACAAATACCAGCGCAGATGTCAACTACACCATTAATTTAGATGGTCAGCCCGTACTTAAGAATCAAACTGGTGAAGCTCTATTAATAAACAACACATGGAAAGTTAGTGATTCTACACTTTGCCAGCTCTTTAGCTTGGGCGGGAAAACTCCGTCAGTTTGCAATAACATCCATTAAAAATAAATGTTAAAGAACCTTGCACGGAATACAACAGGCCGTTATTCATTAGTTGTTCTGTGTACGATTCTTTTTCTGACTTTCCTAGATAACACAATCGTTGCAATCGTTCTATCGAATGTCCAGTCAACTCTAGCTGCTGGAGTAGAAGACCTGCAATGGGTTGTTGACGCATATATGCTCGTCTTTGCTGTTTTTATGTTAAGTGGTGGTACGCTGGGTGACGTTTGGGGCAGGAAGAAAGTAATGCTTGGAGGTGTCGGGCTATTTACTATTGGCTCATTGATAGCAATGTTGGCGAGTAATGTTGATGTCTTGATTGCTGGCCGTGTAGTCATGGGTCTTGGTGCTGCAGCGAGTGAGCCTGGTACGCTTTCAATGATTCGACATCTGTATCCTAAAAGCCATGAACGGGCAAAGGCACTTGGCATTTGGTCTGCAGTATCCGGCATAGCTTTGGCATTCGGCCCTATTTTAGGAGGCATAATAATTGGTTTTTCAAGTTGGCGTGGCGTATTTGCTTTTAGCGTCGGTTTCGGGATATTGGCATTAATCAGTGGCTGGGTCTTTTTACCGGAAAGTTTGGACAGTAAAGGCCGTCATTTCGACATTCTTGGGTTATTGACCGGAGGGATTGCTGTAAGTTCATCTACTATTGCCGTAATACTTGGTGAAAACAGAGGCTACCACAATACTTTCATTATTGCGTTGTTTGCATTATCGGTACTGGCGCTGATCGTCTTTATATTGATTGAAAAGAAAAAGACAGATCCCGTACTGCTCTTAAAATTCTTTAAATTTCCTCAATTTTCTATTGCTAACTGTGTAGCGTTTACAGTTAACTTTGGCATCTTTGCCGTCTTCTTTTTCGTAGCGCTTTACCTACAATTTATTGCTGGATTTAGTGGTTATCAAATAGCAGTTTCATTTATATCAATGACGGCAGCTATTGTAGTTTCGTCGCTAATAGTAGGCAGGGTTTATTCTTTTAAAAGATCAATCCCGCTTATTATTGTCGGTACTGCGCTATCTAGCACTGGAATTTTCCTACTTAACGTAATTATTCGTCCCGGTATAACTGCCCTTGATTTAGCATGGGTTTTAGCCTTAGCTGGTTTTGGATTCGGCATATGTCTTGTTAGTATGACTTCATCTGTTCTTGGTGTTGTTACCCCGAAGCGTTCAGGGATGGCCGCTTCTACTGTGAATACATTCCGTGAACTTGGTGGCGTTTTTGGTGTTGCGGTTTTAGGATCAGTTGTTAATGCCCAGTTGACATCAGGACTCGTAGGACGTTTGCGTGATCTCAATTTACCAACTAATTTCCAGTCTTTTGTAATCTATGCAATAACTCACGGTGGGCATACACCAAAGGGACTGCACGTTTCGGTAGCCGAATTAGTCAAACATGCGTCAGTCGTAGACCAGGTTACCCAAGCGGCTTATTCTGCTTTTGGCAGGGGACTGACCATAGCTCTTAATATTTCGGGTTCTCTTTTAGCTCTCACGACTATCTTATCGTTTGTAGTATATGTTTTAAATAAGAGAAAAAACTCCACCTTAAGTAAAGTTTCAATTAATGATTTAGAGCAATTTACCTAGGCGTTTTTGCTCTTTTGCTTACCTTGCTTACGATTTCACGTTAGAGGTTTTTAATAAAATCCTTTAAAGGCCCCTTTAAGTCTTCTTTCTCTAGCGCAAATTCAATAACTGCCTTTATGTAATCTAGCTTGTTTCCTGCATCGACATAACGGCAATTGTTAATTCGACAAGCTACTATCTGTTTTCCGTCAGCTAACATAAGCTTTAGGGCATCATTACTATATAACTCTTTACCAGTTTCTAGTGCCTGCTTAGCTTTATGCATATATTCAAAAATATCTGGAGTTAAGACAAAGCCACTAACTGTCGCCAAGCTACTTGGACTATTTTCTTTGCCCGGTTTCTCTATTATTTGCTTAACATCAATAATTCCAGGTTCAATTTCTTCTCCTCCGGCAAAACCATACTTATCATAATCTGTATCGTTTTCAGCAGGAATAAGGCTCAGCACTGGTCTATTGTATTTGGAATACGCATCGATCATTTGCTTAAACCTTGGAGGAGTAGCTCTAATAAAATCATCCCCCCAGGTGTATATAAAAGGCTCATCGCCGATTAAGTGCTCGGTGTTTATTAGCGGCATGCCATTGCCGTGAATGTCGCCTTTTTGTCTGACGTAGATAAAGTTTGCTAGGTTAGCAATGTCCTCTACCATTTTAAGCAAAGGCTCTTTAGACTTACCGCCAGCCCTTAAATTGGCTATTAAGTCTTCAGTTGGCCTGTCGAAGTGATCTTCAATGCTACGTTTATTTTGGCTGGTTACGATAACAATATCCGTTACGCCTACGCTCACTAATTCTTCTACGACGTATTGAATAATTGGCTTGTCAACCAAAGGTAACATTTCCTTAGGCATTGCCTTAGTTTGTGGAAGAAACCTTGTGCCGAATCCGGCTACAGCAATTACGGCTTTTGTTATAGGCACCATTACATGCATACTATCAGATAATACCCATCAGCAAAACTACAGGAAAAATTGTAAATATTAACGGCATGAAAAAAACAGCATTAGGTTTGGGTGTTCTAGCTATTTATGGCGTTTATTCTATTGGAGTTAGACACCAACACCCTATTATTGCCAAGCCTCCTTCTTTGGCTAAATCTAGCAATGACAGTAATAAGTCTGCGAATCCAACAAAAACCTACAGCAATAATCCATCTTCCAGTAGCAATTCGACAAGTTCAAAAAGCACTAGCCTAGGTCCATATCGCGACGGGACATATATAGGGAAGGTTGAAAATGTTTATTATGGGAATGTTCAAGTTTCCGTAAGAATTAACAATGGCCGTATATCTGACGTCCAGTTCCTGCAGTACCCCAATACTCACGCAACCTCCGTTTATATAAATCAGCAGGCAATGCCGTATCTTAAGCAGGAGGCTCTGCAGACTCAACACTCTAGAGTACAAATTATTTCTGGTGCCACCTTTACTTCAGAAGGCTTCATACAATCATTAAAGTCAGCACTTAGTAAGGCCTGATTCATGAAAGAAACTCAATTAATTATGGGAATGCCAATAACTATAGAAGTCGTTGATAACTGCAAGAAGAACGTTTTTGATGAAGTGTTTGACTACTTCAGAGCTGTCGATAGCAGGTTTAGTCCATACAAGGATACTAGCGAGCTTAATGCTATAAATAATGGCCTTGACGTAGATGGTTGGTCGACGGAGATGAAGGAAGTTATGCAGCTCTGTGAGCAGACAAAGAAAATAACAGGAGGATATTTCGAGATTCGCCATAAGGGCAAAATTGATACCTCTGGGTTGGTTAAAGGATGGGCCATAGACAATGCCGCAAGACTTATAAAAGAAAAGGGTATTAATAATTTTTATGTAGAGGCAGGAGGAGACATTCAGGCTGAAGGGGTTAATGAATTTGGAGAATCATGGGATGTCGGTATTAGAAACCCTTTTGATATATCTGAGATTATTAAGTCTATTAGTGTTAGCGGCCAAGGCGTTGCCACAAGTGGTACCTACCTAAGGGGGCAGCATATATATGACCCAAGCGGAACTGAAGTGCCAAAGGGTATTGTTAGCCTAACGGTCATTGGTCCAAATATTTTTGAGGCTGACCGTTTTGCTACTGCTGCATTTGCAATGGGAAAGTCAGGGATTAACTATATTAGCGCATTGCCAGGATTTGCAGCTTACATGATTGATGATAATAAACGCGCAACATACACGGCTAACTTTTCGGATTATGTTCGATAAGCTTCTATACCCCATCGACCGTATGGTTAACAAACTGTCTATGTACAGGTTGCTGCTTTATTACTTAATAGGATTAATTGTCGTGGCGATTATCTTTTCTTCAGTAGGGATAATGCATTTTAGTGCATTGAGCATAGCTATTAGCGCCATAGTTCTGGTGCTTAGTTGCTGGATAATTAATAAATTATTTGCTTACATATTTGATGCCCCAATCAACCCAGAATCGTCCATCCTGACGGGCCTCATACTTGCACTAATCATTCCATCAAGTCCATCAGGTTTTGGTCTTTTATTTATGCTTGCAGCTGCTGGCCTGGCAATGGGCTCTAAATACCTATTGAGCATAAAGAGCAAGCACATATTTAACCCAGCTGCTATAGCAGTTTTTCTAACAGCTATTGGACCCCATCAAAGTGCTAGCTGGTGGATAGGAACGGCATCAATGTTGCCGTTTGTTATTATCGGCGGGATATTAATAACACGTAAGATTCGGCGTGAGCCAATGGTTATAACTTATCTTTTGGCAACAACTATAGCTACGGCGCTATTTTCTATTATTGGTGGTAACGGGGTCGCCACTAACCTAAAGAACATGGCTCTTAATTCAGCTGTATTTTTCCTTGGTTTCGTAATGCTGACAGAACCATATACTTCTCCCGACACGAAAGGCAAGAGAATGCTTTACGGTGCAATTATAGGTGTAATATTGGCACCCCAGTTTCATATAGGCCACTACTATTCAACTCCAGAATTCGCTTTAGTTATTGGCAACCTGTTCGCATATATAGTAAGCAATAAGGACAAATTGTTCCCTACCCTTCGAAAAAAATATTTAATAGCTAAGGATAGTGCTGAATTTGTTTTTGCACCTCAGCATAAGTTTGCTTACGAACCGGGTCAGTATATGGAGTTTACATTACCTCACGATAAGCCAGATACTAGGGGATCGAGACGATGGTTTACTCTATCATCGTCTCCGACCGAGCCAGATGTTAAGATTGGAGTTCGTTTTTATAAGGATGGTAGTAGCTATAAGTCGGCTTTAGCAGATATTGAACCGGGAGATCAGATTGTTGCCGCACAACTTGCCGGGGATTTTACTTTACCAAAAGATCCCAGCCAGAAACTATTGTTTATAGCTGGCGGCATAGGCATTACTCCTTTCCGAAGTATGGTCAAATACCTTATAGATAAGAGGCAACAACGCGATATAGTACTGTTTTATTCTGCAAGAAGTCCTGAGTATGTCGCGTATACTGAACTATTTGATGAAGCTGCAAAGAAAATTAATCTAAAAGTAGGTTACGTAATTGATGGCAACCAGGCTGGTAGGTTAGAGAATGGCATTAACGGTAGGCTGAACGCTAAACTTATATCCTCTAAAGTACCAGATTTTAAAGACAGGCTAATTTACATTTCGGGTCCGCTAAAAATGACTGAAGAAATTAAAGAAGATCTTATCGCCGTTGGCGTAAACCGTGCTAACATTAAGATTGACTTCTTCTCTGGCTACGCCTGAAAAAACAGTCAGCATTAATTAAAATAAGCAGGGTTAGAAAAACGAATGGTAAATAAAGACAAGATTGACTTTTATGATGATGATAAAAAAAGTTATGAAGAGTTTTGGGTAGGGCGGGAATATGAGCATCAGTCAGAGCTAATTGCCATTAAGCGTTTACTTAAAGGGCGTCACTTTGAACTAGCTATGGACTATGGTGGTGGCTATGGTCGCGTAACACCTACACTTTTAGAATTTGCCGATAAGGTAGTACTTGTTGACCCTTCAAGAAAACAACTAGACATAGGGAGAGAAAAACTTAAAGGCATGAACGTTGAATTTGTGCGTCAAACCAAAAAAGATAATGTGCCAGCAGAGGATAGCTCTCTTGATTTGCTAGTCATGATAAGGGTTTCCCATCACTTACCGGAACCTAACAAAGTTTTTTCTGAAATTGCCCGCGTTTTAAAACCTGGAGGTGTGGGAATCATTGAAATCGCTAGTGAAGCTCACTTTGTTAATCGACTTAGATATTTAAAGAAATTGCAGACTGTACCAAAAGATCCTGTGCCGATTGGAAAACGTGCCAATGGTCTTGTTGATGACACCCCTTTTGTTAATCATAACCCGAACACTATAAGTTCTTTACTTGATGAGCTAGGCTTAAACACTAAAGACAAACTTTCAGTATCTAACTTAAGGAACCAAATACTCAAGAAGCATTTGTCCTTGCAAACTATGCTTGCGGTCGAGCGTTCCATTCAGGGGCCCTTATCTTCTATAGATTTTGGTCCAAGCGTTTTCTTTTTGGTTGAAAAAACTTAATATTCAGAATGACATTCTTGATTTGATGAACTCATTTTAGACTTATATTCATTAATAAGAGATGGCGTTAGCGGCTGGACTATGCTGCTAGAAACACTTTTATTACTTTTAACACCTTTTAGATTAACGTTAAGGTAAGAACTGTACGCACTAACACTAGATGTTCCGTTTGTTGCCCTTACGATCAAGCCTACAAGAGCGCCCGCTGCATTAAACACCGGACCACCACTAGCTCCTGGTCTTGACGAGCTGTCATATACTTTCCCATAACTTTTTAGACCAGTTATTGCTCGGTAATTATTGTAACTTGTTTTGCCGACGTAGATTCCCCCATAAATTGCTGGGCCTGTTGCTTCAAAAGACCTATAATCACCATTTGCTTCTGGCTCATAATTAACAAAAAATAAAGCCTGACCTACCTTAAGTGGTCTTGTGCTAATTTTAGTGTTTGATGTGCCAAAGTCGACCTTAGTCAGCCAGTTGGGCGTCTCGGTTTTAATTACACTTAAGTCGGGCGTATATGCAACTGGCTTAAAGCTGGCAGTTGAATAGCTTTTTTTCATGCTGCCAACAAATACTGGGTCAGTAAATTGGAAACTTTCACATTGGGTTGAAGTGGGAGGTGGGTTATCGCTACCTGCTAAGTCAAGTACATGCCCGGCGGTTAACACTATTCCAGGACTAATCTCAATACCTGAAGCTGAATATAACCCAGATATCAAAGAGCTATCATCGTTGTTAATCGTAACTCCAACTACGCCAACGTTGTTAGTTTCTTCTTGAATAGCTTTTGGCAATTTAGCGGGTAACGTATCTAGGCTTATTGAAGTGACGGCATTAGCACTTGCGCCACCCCCACTATCTTTAAAAAAATTGAGGGATGCATTTATTACATAATTTGCCAACAAAAGACTGCCTGATAATTTAACGACAAGCATTATCTTATTCATTAGGGTTGAGCTCTTATTGTGAATATTATCGAAAAACAAATGATTGTTTTCATCAATGGTTTTCTCGAAAAAAGTGCTATTGTTGCTCATATCTACTTACAATAATATATTCATAACATTATCTCTAATATATAAGATTGGATTTAAGGTATATACCAAGATGTCAAATAATAAACAGCATTTATTAAGCTATGGTAGATATATTTTTAAAGTGACTAAAATTTGGAAAGAGATCAGTCTAGCCATAATCGCTGCTTTATTGGTTGGAGGAGCTTCTTACCTTTATATCTCTAATCATGGCTCAAATAAAACAATACACCAAAGCACCATAACTGAATCCTCAATAAACTCTAAGCCAACAGAAAAAAAGACCAATTCAACAGCTATAAGCCATATATTTATAATTGTCGATGAGAATAAGCCTTCTGATACTATTGTCGGTAACAGTCAGGCCCCATATATCAACAGTTTAATCAATACTTATGCTTTTGCTAGTAATTACTCGGGTGTCACACATCCAAGTTTGCCTAATTATCTTGCTCTTACGAGCGGCTCAACCGATGGGATTACCACGGACTGCAATCCTCCCGGTGCCGGTTGTATAGTTAATGTCTTAAACATAGCTGATGAGATACAAGCGAGTGGACGTACCTGGAAGGCCTATGCCGAGAGTATGCCGTCCCCTTGTTACATGTTGAACAGTGGAAGTGATTTTGCTACAAAGCACGTACCATTTCTTTATTACAAAGATATAGTCAATAACAGCTCGCTATGCAATAGCCATATTGTGCCATTTTCTCAGCTAAGCAGCGATCTAAAGTCAATATCAACAACACCAAATTATGCTTTTATAACACCTAACCTTTGTAATGATATGCATAGTTGTTCTGTTGCCGTGGGTGACGCCTGGCTTGCTAAATATGTACCTATGATTCTCAATTCTAAAGCATTCCAAAGCCAACGTTCGTTATTAGTAATTACATGGGACGAGGGCTATGTTGGCAATAATGTAGTGCCTGCTATATTTGCTGGGTCAGCTGCTAAAAAGGGGTATAAGTCGAGCGCTCCCTATAACCACTATTCTCTTCTTCACACTATTGAACAGTTGTGGGGATTAAGGCCATTAAACTCCAATGATGCCAATGCCCCAATAATGACAAGTTTTATTAACTAGCAGCTTGTTAAAATAAACTAGAATGCATCAATTACATAATGCTCCAAGCTACATACAGGCCCTAGCACCAATCATTGACCATTATGGGTATTTCGCAGTGGCTGGATTACTATTTTTAGAGGACTTTGGGGCACTTGTCCCCGGGGAGACTGTATTAATTGCGGCGGCTTTTTATGCTGGTTTGGGTCAACTTAATATATTGCTTGTTGCCCTGTTTGGTTTTATTGCTGCAGTAGCCGGAGACAATGTTGGTTTTGCTATAGGTAATTATGGAGGTAGGCCTTTAGTTGAACGATTTGGTAAGTATGTTCTTTTAAATAAAGAAAGACTAGATAAGGCGGAGCACTACTTTAATAGTCATGGCGGTAAAATTGTCGCTATAGCTCGATTCATTGATGGATTGAGACAATTGAATGGCATTATTGCTGGAATTAGTGAAATGCGCTGGGTAAAGTTCATTACCTTTAACTTAATTGGTGCAGCTGTATGGATAGCTTTTTGGTCTTTAATTGGCTACTACGGAGGTAGTCACTTAAACACATTTATACACTTTGACTTGTATATTACGGTTGCATTTGTGCTTATAGTTGGCGGGCGTCTAGCGTACAAACATTTAATTAAGCCAAGACTAAAAAATAAAAATTCATCATCATGAGTGATTTTAGTAGTACTTTACCGGCGTTTAATGCATGTAAAAGGTCGTATTAAATGTAGGCAGCATTTAAATAGTTATGGTTAAATATTGTTATGGATCAATCTAGACAACAGAAAATAGTAATCGTAGAAGATAATGTTAGTTTAGCGGATATATATAAGACAAGACTAGAGCTACTTGGTTATAAGTGTATGACGGCATATGATGGCGTAGCGGCCCTAAATATTATCCAGAATGAGTTACCGGATTTAGTTCTACTTGACCTTATGGTGCCTAAAATTGCTGGTGACCAAATTTTAGAGACCATGCGCAAGAACGATTGGGGGCGTAATATTCCAGTATTTATAATTTCTAACTTAAATGAAGCTGATGCACCAGCAGGATTGAGAGGCATGGGCATAGAAGGCTATGCTGTTAAAGCCAATTTATCTGACAACCAATTAGATCAGTTGGTTGACAACATCTTAAAACCGGCTGACCAAAAGGAGGATGTTCTACTTGAAACAAAAGAAGATCAAAGAACAACTCCGTTAGGGGAAAGTGACCAGCAGTGATAGTCCCTGATAGGGCATAAGGGCAAGCGAAAATGTATTAAGGTCGTCAATAATGGCTAGTTGTTGATTTGTTGACATGTCTAAAACTATAGAGCCAGGTATTAAATGCTCTGAATTTATACTTCCAGAAATATACTCCCCACAGAAATTCAATACTGTTAGTTGTAAGTTGTCGCTATCTTCTAGTTTATGCACCATTACTAATAGGCTTTTATTTGATACTTCAGGAATATCGATTTGTCTTGCTGTATCTATTCCATAGTTTTTTCTTACTTCAATAATGTGCATCAACTGCGAAGCAAAAGAATCACTATCTTCTAGCTGCTTATTGAGTGAGCCATATAAGCTACGTGCTAATGGTATGCCGGCACTGCTTAGTTTAGCGTCCGGGTTAAACCCCATTAGGTCATAGCCGCCTCTGTTAATCCAGCGTGTATCGCCGCTTTCTAGTAGATCCTTTACGCTTGTTCTGTCTAGAGTTAAAGCTCCGCATAAATCCCAACCTGACAAAGCGAAGACTCCTGGTTGCCAGGCGTTGAATTTTGCCAGAAGCAAGTGGACATTTTTAATAACTTCAATATCTTCTTGTCTTAACTTCTCTAAGTCTCGGTAGCCCAATACTGCCGTTATTACACTAGTGGTCGTGCAAGCAATGCCGTTTGTGGTGAACGTTAAATTATATGGTGCAGTATCGCCAGTGAGCGCTGTTTCGAGCTCGCTTCTGATCAGTTTTCTTAGATCAAGGCCTGTAATCTTGTCGCCTCTAAAAACATATTCGTCATCTTTATGAACAGTCCAAAGATGGACTAGCTCAAAGGTCAGTTCGTCATGGTTTTGTAAGGCATGCACTAAAGAGGCTTGGTCAACCCCTAACTCATGGGCTGAGCGCAACATTAATCTCAGAAATTCTGTATCTCCTTTAACCAAAGCATGGTGATAGGCGGGTCTGTTAATGAAGTCATAAGACAGGTCGGCACCTGCTTGGCTCATAATTTTTATATCGTCTATAGATAAGTTGAGCTCCTGAAATGTGAAGCCGCCAACTTTTCTGACCATTCCGGAGATTAGTAAATTTGCCGCTTCACTCAAGGGATGACCCTCGCTCCATGCAGGTAAATCTTCGCTTGATTTTTCTACACCTAAAAAGCCATTGGCGTCAAGCCTCAGGGCATTAGAACCTAAATCTCCAAGTGAGTGCAAGGCATCCCCTATAACGAGTTTCATCCCAGCGAAGGACGGGTCAAGCCAATTAATGGAAGGTTGTCCATCTTTGAAGTAGTGTAAATAAACCCAGCGCCTAACTTTTCCGTCAACTCCTCTAACTTCTTCGGTAGCGCTCCAGTTAGTTTCTTTTATTTTAGGCTCATAGAATATTACCCTTTGAAGCCTACCTATTATGTAACCCTTGGACTTTAGCTGTTCTTCCGCTTCCGGGGATAGATTCACTGAATCTTGACCTTTGGGTACTTCTGGTAATATGTTCCAGTCCTCTGGTGCTATCTCCACCATGTGGTATATGCCCGGGTATTCACCATGACCCATTTCTGCGAGGCGGAAATCAAAACCTTTTCCAGTATGGCCAGGGATGATGTCATCAATGACAATCCCGTTATGTCTACTAGCCGTATCACTCATTTTCTTAAATTCCGTTTCAGTGCCAAAAATCGTATCGATTTTAGTACTTATTCTGTCAAAGTGACCGTCAATGCTTGGAGTTTGCTTCCATCCTTTTATGCCACCCGCGAGCTTAACGGGCCCAGTGTGAACCGCGTCAATTCCTATCTGTTGGAATGAATCCCAGAGTTTATCATCTCCAAGTGTTGCCAAGATTGATTCACCATTCCTTGTTACAAGCGAAGGTGCGTAAGCGGTGTACCAAACGGAGGCCATCTTGACGGCCGTTCTTGGTCTTGGTCTGGCAAACGGCCGTTGCCACATACTACCTTGAGCCGAGTATTTCTTGGCTATTTTATTCGCTCCAAAAAGCATCGACTCTCTTTCAAGCCAAGAAATGTAGTTTTTATTCCGAGAAGTTGCTGCCCCAAATTGATGTGTGCTTATAGGGTTAGATACAAACTTCCGGGCACGTGACCAAAGTCGTCTTGGCCGAGCCGGAAAAAATTGCTCATAAAAGTTTAACTTTCCGCCAACATTAAATAATCGTCTTGCCATTATTTATAAATCTATCAATAAAACCTGAGACTGCGCTAGTGTAATATTTCTAGTCGTATGTAGGATTAATGAATGTACCTAATTACACTAGTTGGTTAATCTAGTGTGTTAAGTAGAAAGTACCATGGGTGAGCTTTGGTTAATAAAACAAGTTCAGCATGATTCGGGATTTTCAGATAGTGAAGCCAAAAATGTTTAAGAATACTCAATTAAAGCATTAGCCGAAAGAATAAAAATGTAGAAGAGAATGGATTTTGTCGGTCAGTTATCTAAAGGATTCAGAGGCATAGCGCTTAATGGTGGTAAGCAGGAAAACACAAAAGGTATCGTTGAAAAATTTATGGACAATAAGTTAATGAGGGGTTTCATGCTAAGAAACGACCATTATGTATCTGAAAGAGGTTTTGCAGCTTAATTAGTGATCGATAAGTCAATCACATAAGATCCCTGATGCCCAATAAGACCAAAGAGTTGTTGTTCTGATTAGTCGAAATTTAGTGGTAAAATTAATAAAATGGCTGAAATAGAAAAGGGCGGGCAAGAAAAGGAAGGCATTAGGTATTTGCGGCTATTGAATTTAGATCATCTTATCGGAAAGCCAAATCCAATAGACAATACTCTCTGTGAAGATTTTCTAGATAATCCTAAGTGCAGGCAATTTGCACTCCCCGTACTTAGGCATCTCGAAACATTGCCTGATAATGATCCAAGCATCCTTATTATTAGTCAGCAAATAGAGCAGAAGTTTTTTAGTGGAACAGAAGCTGGGCAAGCAGATAATTAATTAACAATGGAAAATGAATACAAGTACACATTGCCAAGTGGCGAAGTGGAACGTGCAACATCGTCTTTAGAAGCCATACGACGTTGCCCTTTTCTTAGTGGATTGCCGATGGAACAGGCCCAAGTAATCTTAGAAGCATATTCACTAGGAAGTGAAGAAATGCGTCAGGAAATTGAGATAAACAATAGTAAAGTAGAAATACTAGACAGCGAAGAACCCAATACGGCAGCTTCTAGGACAATCTCTACTATTGAGCCGAATAAAATATCTGTTGATGTGGAGATTGAGCGTGAAAGCTTAATTAACAAAATATTAGTTGCGGAAGAAAGAAGAAAGCTTACTATAGATCCCTCAGAATTTGAGTTAGCTGAACCTGCCACTTTAGACCCGGTTTTAAATTCTACTAGCGAATCGCCTTTGAGCCGTATAGTTGATGAGTCGAGCGTACAAGCTCTAGAAAACTACAAAAGTACAATAAAGCCCGCAATGGCTCAAGATAGATTATTGGAAACCCGCATAGCTTCTACTCCAGAAGACGATCATCTGCAGCAAGAAATAGGTGCAGCTATTTTTATAGAAAATAATTTTGATACACCTAGCGATGATACTAATAGTTCACCAGCATCACTAATGGAAGAGCAGGAGGTTAGTATTGAAGCCTTAGCAGAACCCATAATTGTCGAAGAAGAAGTTACGTTTCATGAAACATTAGAAGATGAGGTTGACACAGGTATATATGATTCACTTTCGACTCCCAAGGGAGTAAAAGAGGAAACGGGTGTAATTGATTTATTCAGTGCAGATCTAATCAGGATTGAGGCAGACATGTTGGGCAATAAAGACAAAGACCAAATTACAGATAACCAAGATCTTACATCAGTTATAGATATAATTTTAGCTCTTGAGGAATTGACTCCAGATATAAAGTTTCAAGCCGCCGAGTTGATTGAGGATATTGAATTTACTATAGATGAATTAATTGGAATAGATAGTGAAGATATTCAAGAAGAGATTAATGAAAAGATTATAGAATTACTAGAGTTAGTTAATCTTGAGCTCAACGGGGACCAGATTAATTCTTTGGTGCAGGTTTTTTTGAAAATTTCTAAAGAAGAAAAAGCACAAGCTAGGAAAGGTTTAGGGGTCGATCTAGAGCGCATTGGCACTAGGGAAGTAAAGATTTCCTTTAGTCAAGTTTATAGAGATTCTGACATATTAGATGGTAGCATAATGAAGATAATCGGTATGTTTGTGCTTCTTCGGAGCTTTGTCACAATTCCCTTCGTGGCTCATAATATATAGAATGCCTACTAATCCTGAGCTTAATTCTGGTTATGTATCAGATACTAATTGGCGACAGAAGGCAGAGTGCCTAAAAATGGATCCAGACATATTCTATCCTCACAATGAGCAGAAGCAGTCAGACGATGAGATAGCAATAGCTAAACGCATATGTGCCAAATGTATTGTTAGGCTCAACTGTTTAAATTATGCATTGTCTAACGCTGAAAAATATGGAATTTGGGGTGGTATGACAGAAAAAGAAAGGGCACTATTTATTAAGACTCGCACAAAGTAATGCTATAATATTTTTGTCAAGCAAAAACAAAAATGACAATTCAATAATGGTGCTATTTCAACGGCTCAGACCTTACGCTCGTTATATGAAGCATACCTTACCCGTTATTGGTATCGTTGGCTTTATGGCGGCAATGTTTATCTTCTTTTTGCCCCCCCTAATTAGAACAAATATACAACTTACTAAAGTACCTCCAAAGACTGCCAAACATCAAGTGGCAAAAGCCAAACCTAAACCAGCCACTCATAAAGTTAGCAAACCAGCCCCAGCCCCAGCCCCAGCCCCAGCACCAGCACCAGCACCAGCACCAGCCCCAGCACCAGCCCCAGCACCAACTCCAATTAAGACCTCCCCTTCGAGCAGTGTTTCAAATCTTCAACCACCATCAACTTCAACTTCTACAAGCAGTAGTACTTCTTCTGGTAGTACGTCTTCAGGTAGTACTACAACGGGAAGTACCTCGGGTTCTGGTACCAGTAGTTCTACTTCTACTAGCTCAAGTAGTTTGCCAGCGGCATCTGTAGACTATACTTCAAGTAACTGGTCAGGGTACTTTGCCTCAGGAGCAAAGTATACTTCTGTTAATGGTTCATGGGTTGCTCCTACTCCAACAGGCAATGGTACTACCACCTCTGCTGATGCTACTTGGATTGGAATTGGGGGAATCACAACAAACGATTTAATACAAGTTGGGACTGACAATACTGTTACTGCCAGTGGGAAGGTGTATACGGAGGCTTTTTACGAGATGTTACCGAATGCTTCCATTAGCATTACGAGCATGACTGTTAATCCAGGGGATACCATTAAAGCTTCGATTAGCGAACTTTCAACTGGCGAATGGAATATATCTATAACCGACACAACCGATGGAAGCACTTTTTCAATCAAAGAAGCATATAACTCAAGCTTATCCTCGGCAGAATGGATAGAAGAGGATCCTTCTGACCAGTCAGGCAACCTTATTCCATTTGATGACTTTGGGAGTGTTGCGTTCTCTAATGCCACCACCGTAGTAGGAGGGGTCATGGAGAATTTAGTAACCTCATCAGCGTATAACATAGAAATGGTGAATAGTAGTAATAAGCCAATGGCAGTACCATCGGTTGTGGGCAGTGATAATGAAAGTTTTGATGTAACGTGGCAAAGCTCATGAGTAGTAGCCTTAACATTTACGAAATCAATACACTTATCTGGCTTAATAAGCTGAGCATTAAGTACAAGACTGGAATTAATTTATCTAATATACCTGATGAAGAATGGGATAGCTTAAAAGAAAAAGGCTTTAATAGCGTTTGGCTAATGGGAGTGTGGAAACGAAGCTCTGTTGCCCTGAAAATAAATCTCTCAGACCAGGCTTTTATAGAAAACATGAAGACTGTACTGCCAGATTTTAATCCTAGTACGGACTTGGCTGGATCGGCATATAGCATTAGTGATTACAATATTAACAGCCTTATAGGAAGCCACGAAGATCTGTTGAAAGTAAGGTCAGATATAAACAAGAGGGGAATGAAGTTAATACTAGATTTTGTACCTAATCATGTTGCTCCTGATCATCCTTGGGCCGAATCTAATCCCGAGTACTTTATTAGGGGCGTACCCCAAGATTTAAATGATTCATCGGCATTTATTGAAATAGGAGCAAATATTTATGCCAAAGGCAAAGACCCCGAATATGAGCCCTGGAGTGATGTCCTGCAATTGAATGCATTTTCAAAGGAGTTGAGGAGTGCGGTTATTGATCTGCTGATCTCTATTAGCAAAGTTGCGGATGGGGTACGTTGCGATATGGCAATGCTACTAATGAATCGCATATTTTCTAAGACCTGGGAGGGTCGACTGGCTTATTATCCAAAAACTGAATATTGGACTGAAATAACTAAAGCAGTTAAGGATAAATGCCCTGATTTTATCTTTATAGCAGAAAGTTACTGGCAAACTCAAGAGGAGTTGTTATCTTTTGGATTTGATTATTGTTATGACAAGGATTTTCTAGACTTCCTTAAAGAAGATAGCGTTAATAAAATTAAACATGACTTAAACCTAAAGCTAGAAGAACAAATACAGCTAGTACGCTTTTTAGAGAATCATGATGAAGATAGGGCCGCCTCAGCTATGCCTTGGGAAAAGCACCAGTTATGCTTATTAATTATAGCGACTACTCCTTCGTCAAAAATGATATATGACGGCCAAGCAGAAGGCCTCTCTGTTCGTACGCCAGTACAACTTAATCGTGAACCATTTCAAGAAGTCGATTCTGGAATTTCTGGTTATTACCATCGTCTATTTGCCCTTCAAAATATCTTTTCTACAGACATTTCTAGTTACAAATTAATAAATGGCTTAGAAGATAAGATAATTGCATGGAGTTTTTCGTCGAATAGTAAAGACTATTTTGTAATATCTAACTATGATCCAGCCACGAAAAAAACTGAAATCCTTATCGACCAGACATTCGATAACATTAAACAAGTTTTTAATACACAAAGCTCTAATAACGAAACGGATGTAAATATTAGCCAGAATAAAATTAGCCTGAATTTACAAGGATACCAGGGTTTAGTCTTCGAACTTTATTAAGATTAGTTATTGTTTAAAAAATTTTGATTTATACAACGATGAATAAAGCACAGCATTTTGTAAGTTAAGCAAGGTTATAATTTAATTAAGAATTAATAACGAACGGGTAGTTTGGCTCAATGAGTATTGTAGTTGGCGAAAATTCAGTTGAAACACGGACGCATATTCCTATACCTGTCATTGCTGACTCTATACCTACAGAACGTCAGGATGTCGTAAGGTCAAAGTTAGCAAGACGTCTGGTTGGAGGAGTCTTATCATTGGCGGTAGTTTCAGGAGTCATAGATGTAACACCAGTGCTGCATAAAGATGCTTCAATGATTTCAGACTTAGCAGTTTCGGATTTATCCAGTAAGCCTTCGATTCCACAAAATGAAGCGGCAAACATAGTCAATAATTACTCACTTGGAGATAATCTTTTTAAAGGAAACAGTATAGGTTGGATAGCTTCAGCATGGTTCTCTTCTCAAGCACTTAATGCTGAATATTTAACTTCCTTGGACAATGGTGTGTCACGTCGTTATTCTAGGCACTTTAAAGCTAGTCTAAATGCTATCAACAGTTCCTATATCGGAGAAGTTCCATCTAGGAAATTAGGCAATCATCACCCTACAGGTAAAATGCTTAGGTGCTATGAACAAGGACCGACCAATTTTCACGTTTCTTCTGATGCTCCTTTGATAGATGACAATAATTGGATGGGATTAATTGACTTCCGTGAGTATTTGCGTACAAAAACCCCTTTGCTCCTTAAGGACACTGAGGCTGTGTTTAACTTAGCGCATAGCCAATGGGATCCGAATGGCGGTGGCATATATTGGCAGTACCAACTTGACAATAATGTTAGTCATGGGCGGGCTTTGGTATCTAATGCCCCTGTAGTTATATTGGGAGTTGAACTCTACAAAGCTACAGGCAAAGAGTCCTACCTAAAGTTTGCCGAAAAAGTATATTCTTGGGTACAGCATAATCTCTATGATCCAGGCACTGGTCTATATAACGACCACATTGGTCGGAATAATGTCATAGATTATGCAAAATATACTTATGGCCAAGCTGTTATGTTTGAGGCCATGAGTAAACTAAACGAAGTAAATCCTTCAAAATACCCTTTGAGTAATGCCATATCCTTGGCTGAAAGATCCATGGCATATTTTGGCCAAAATAATGGTTATGGGAATCCTGCATTTGACAGTATTTATGACCAAGGCCTTATGGATTTAGCCTATCGTTACCATAATGCGAGTTTTACAAATAAAGTGATTTCTACAGTTAGGGAAACAAATATGAAATCTCCCGCTAATCCAAAGTCCTTATTAAATGTAGCGGGTAAGGCGGCGATTCAGGCTCTAGTCAAGCTTCCACAGAACAAGTACAATCAACTTTTTTAGTAGTTTACTTGTTAGGCGTTTTTGTTAATAAGTCGGCTAAGGCTTCCTTCCATATGTTGTCGATCTTAGCCTTTCCTTCAAAAATAAATTCACTAATTTCTAATATGTGCCTGTATGTAAAATTAACGGCATCAATTTCTGAACAAAATACATCGTTTAAACTTTCGGTTAGGTAAGCGGCAGATCCCAACAAGTAAAGCTTTGCAAGTGATGTTTCGTCAATTTTTTGCATAGCAACCCAGTCGGGGCTTAGATCCGGGTTCTCCGCCATGATTTTATATACAGACCTAGGGGATGAATCTATGGATGTTCTAATTTCACTTTTTAGCGTTCCGCTATCCATGAATAAATTATATAACAAGCTTAAATTTTTTATAGCCAGTAGATAAACGTCCGGTCGGTATTAACATTTACGTGAAAAGTAGCAGTTTGATTTTATATAGTGAATTACCCACGCGTAAATGAATAATAGCTGTAATGCTAATTGTTGCAATAATTGCCAGTTTGTTCTCATCGGCTTTTAATGCTGGAGCTTCGGTATTAGAGCGCCTTTCTACCAAGGCACCAGAAATACATACTTTGATTAGCCGTAAGCAGGCGGTTAAAAATGCTCTTAGTAAACTGTTTGTCTTCGGATTTCTCTTGCAGATCTTATCTTTTTTGTCTCAGGCAGCAGCATTGTCACAAGCTTCACTTGTAGTCGTAGAACCCCTACTTACGACTGACTTAATCTTCCTTCTCTTAATTTTGCACTTTAAATTGAAATTACGTGTCGGGCTAAAGGAATGGTTAGCCGTAGCAGCTATGATTATTGGCATGAGTGGCCTTTTCGTTGCCGCTCATCCCCAAGGTGGTAGTGTAGAATTTCAGGCTTTTCCATGGATAATAACGACCCTATCTATTACTAGTGTTATTCTCGCCTGCTTGTATATAGTGAAACATGTTACATCACCCAAAAAACGTGCTGCAGCAGGCGCAATCGCAGCATCTGTGTCGTTTTCGCTTATAGCGGCATTTACTAAACTTTCACTTAACCAATTACATAATGGCGGATTTGTGTACATGCTCAGTGATTGGCCAATTTATGCGCTTATTTTGTCTGGGGTGTTATCAATATATTTATTACAGACGGCATATGGATCAGGGCCTCTAGCTATAGCACAACCTATACTTGAAGTTACTGAGCCTACTGTTAGTGTGCTTATTGGGATTAATGTATTCGGCGATACTATACTTCATACTCCCCTTCGGCTTTTAGTGGAATTATTATGTATCGGTATCGTTGGCTGGGGCATAGTTATATTGTCTACGTCTTCGCGTGTCCAGCGGGCAGAAGAAAAGGGTGTATGACTCTAAAAGCTCGTATACGTTACGATAAAATTTAATGCTGTAATAATTGACACATAACTTTTCGTTATCATAATGGAATATAAATACCCAAAAGATAATGTTAGGAGACATTAATGCTGGCAAATGATCTGATGATAGACTCATACGAAAGAATAAAGCACTCAGTACATACGGTTATCGAAGATTTGAGTGAAGATGAACTTACCAAACGACCATCCGAAAATGCTAATACTATTGCTTGGCTGATTTGGCACCTAACACGTGTTCAGGATGACCATATTGCCGGAATAGCTGACAGGGAACAAATTTGGTACCAGGGCTGGTATGAAAAATTTGACCTTCCTTTTAGTAAATCTGCAACGGGCTATGGACAAAGTTCGGACGAAGTAGCGAAGGTTAAAGTTAGCTCTAAATTACTTATTGAATATTTTGACAATGTCCATGAGTCAACTATTAGCTGGATAAAGCAATTAAATGAAGGGGATTATTCCAGAATTGTAGACGGGTCTTGGAAACCGCCCGTAACTCTGGCTGTAAGGCTTGTTAGTGTAATTGCAGATAGCTTGCAACATGTAGGACAAGCAGCATATGTGCATGGCCTAATTAAGAAGAAATAGCCTATCAATTAGTTATGGTTTCTGCCAATGGCTATGTTGTTTCTTGAGGATACTTAATCTTTGCAGGATCAATAGGTACGCTGCTTGGGTATTTACCATCCATGCATGCCAAGCAAAGCTTACCTGCAGCATCGGCCGCAGCTGATCTTAGGCCACCGATAGATAAAAATTCTATTGAGTCGACCCCTAAGTATTTGCAAAGCTCTTCCTTATTATGAATTTGATTTGCTATAAGTTCTTTGGGTTCTGAAGTGTTCATACCAAAGAAGCAAGGATTAAGGTAGGGAGGGCAAGGTATTCTTAAATGAACTTGGTCGACGTTATTAGACCTTAACATTGCAACGATTCCTTTCATAGTGGTTCCGCGAATAATAGAATCGTCTACTAAAACGATACGCTTACCATATATTTCTGACTGAATAACGGATATTTTACGTTTTAGCGTAAGTGAGCGTTCTGCTTCTGTTGGATCAAGAAAGACTCTTCTTGAGCGGTTCTTGATTAGTCCACTTACTCTACGAATGCCGCTCTCTTCGGAATATCCCTCGCTTGCAGGAATACCGGAATCAGGAACTCCCACAACAACATCTGCATTGGCCGGATGCTCCTTCGCTAGATTCTTGCCCATTTGCTTTCTTACCATATGCACACTACGCTCGTTCAGGGTTCCGTGTGGAGCTGATAGATAAATTAACTCAAACGCACAAAGACTGCTTGGTTTTTCAGGAAATGGAAAAAAAGTGGATAATCCTCCTCCCTTATCTGTTACTACAACACTCCCTCTGGGTATTTCGTAACGGTAATTTGCCTGCATGGCTTCCAGCGCGGGCGTTTCAGATGCAAAAGCAATTCCACCCCCATCATAAGTACCAAGCATCAATGGCCTAAAACCATGTGGATCCCTAAGGGCAACTAGTTGCTCTTGGTTCATAGCAATAACAGAAAAGGCTCCATCTGCTACGGCGAAAACTTCAGTTAAAGCATCACCTAAATCCCTATTTTTATTCATTACTCTTGCCACGGCCCTAGCGGCTAATTCTGAATCAGTTAAGTAATCCTCCTCAATTCCGAAATTAGCGGCAATCTCTTTGGTGTTATTTATGTGACCATTATGTGCCAAGACAACATTTGATCCATCTTTAGAAGGGAAATTGAAAGGCCCGGCGCTTGCATTACCGTGTTGCTCAACGTTTCTCACCGTACCCCATCGAACATGTCCTATTCCTATGTTTCCGGCAGGTAATGTATCAAGTCTAGAACCACCCATGACTTTTTCTACTGATCCTAAATCCTTAAGAATCTGTAGTTCACCTCCTCCTGTCATTATCGCAATACCAGCTGCTTCCTGACCCCTATGTTGCAGGCTTAGCAAACCTTCGCCTAGCATGCTTGCTAACCCAGGATTGCTTCTTGGTATTTGAGCGCCCACTACCCCACATTCCTCGTGTGGTTTGTCTAGAAACCATTCGTGGTCTGACTCAATATTAGTATCCACTTCAATATAATGATCCGTATTTTTCGTAATAAATGCAACTATAAAAGAAATTTATAAATCGAAATTATTAGTAAAATAGTTTATACATAATGAAATAACTATTCATGTAGCATTAAGGTCATGGAAGAAGACTTAAGCATTTCTAGTCCTGTTTTTGAAAACGGTGGTAGTATACCGAAGAAGTATACTTCTGATGGAGAAAATATCAGTCCACCTTTAGTTATATCTGGGCTTATCCATGACGCTGCAAGTTTAGTATTGGTAATTGATGACCCAGATGCTGCTACAGACCCAGATGGTCCTGGTAAAACCTTTGACCATTGGGTGGTATTTAATATATCTCCAGATACTACAATAATTCAGGAAAATAGTGTTCCATACGGAGCGGTCATCGGCAAGAACGGGACTGGAGAAAATACTTATGTTGGACCAGCACCTCCGAATGGAGAACATAGGTATTTTTTCAAGTTGTATGTTTTAAGCGAGCCACTTCAGCTAGATGAAAACGCAACTAAATCAGATGTTGAAAAAGCAATGAAAGGAAAAATTGTCTCTAGCGCCGATATGATTGGAAAGTACCAAAAACACCGATAGTTTGTAATTTTTAACTTAATACTAGTATTAAAACAAGTACTGTGATCACTGTCACATTAAAATATGGAGATTAAGCATATATAATAATACTAATGCTTAACTTTGCCGCTCTTGTAAATCTTAATCATCCGCAGCATTATTTCCAGTGGTCATTTATTTCCATATCTTTTGCTAATTTAATAATCATAGCTGTTATGGTTATAGTTTTTGGCCTTGCTTTATTGTTGCCTTTCCCTAAGTCAAAATCAAAAATTGAAATAACCGAAGATGATAACTATAAACCTGATGGTAGCGAATCAAATGGCATGTGGACAAGTGGTATTAGGAATTTCATTTTAAAAATCTTACCACCCAAAAAGCTACTTCCTGACAGCCAGCCAGCCTATGTAGCGTCCTGGGTTTATGTATTTGGCGTAGCCACACTAGCAGCGTTAGGAATGGTCATATTCTCGGGTATGGCTCTAGCTATAGGAGGTGTTAATTGGTGGCATCAGAGCTCTCTTGGGCACTTCGTTAACAGCATACATTTATGGGGAGTGGAGCTATTCATGGCCTTTATGGTTATCCACTTGTGGGGTAAGTTTTGGATGGCGGCTTGGCGAGGAAGACGTGCCCTTACTTGGATGACCGGAGTCTTAGCCTTTTTAATGTCCATAGTAGAGGCCTTTACGGGTTACTTGTCACAACAAAATTTTGATTCACAATGGATAGCTACTAATGGCAAGGATGCGATAAATTCCGTTGGCCTAGGATCCTTCTTTAACTTAATGAACTTTGGACAAATGATAACCTGGCATATTGTTCTTATTCCTTTAATCTTGGTATCTGTTGTTGGAATTCACATATTGCTAGTTCGTATAAGGGGAGTCTCTCATCCTATTCAAAAAGCCCATTCTAAGCAGCAAAAGAAAGCATTAAAAGTGGCCGAAGCCGCTGAATGGAGAGGCCCTAAAAAACGTTATGACATTATTAAGGAAGGTTCTATTGCTACTTTAGTTGTGCTGGTTTTAGTTATTCTGCTCGCCGGAATATTGTCATCACCAGACCAGCCTCCAGTAACTGTTGCATCTTGGTCCAGAGTAGCTCCGGCTGATTTTATGGCTACTGCAGCCAGCGAGTTAGCAGGAACAAGCGTTACAGCAACCTATGGACCTCCTTACAATAACGGATCAGGAATGGTTCAGAAGCTTGGCGGCATATCTTGGCAAATGCTTGCAGGAGTTCATCAACCTATAAATTCCGCTAATACTTTTGTACTTTCTCCCTTAAGCAAATTACAACCAAATAACGCAAAGTTAAAGGATGCTATATTAATCTTCAAATCTGCTGCTAAGTCATTACAAAAATCCTGGTCTAATTCATATCTAACCGTGCTGAAGAAGGTTAAGTTTATAAACGGAGTACCTATAGTACCCAAGGCTAATGATGGGCCAGTCCCTGAAATTATTGCTAGTGAGTTCGCTTTAGCCAAAACTGGAGCTATTGATACAGCCCTTTTGTCACAACAAAAATTTTACGGAACTGACTATACGAAGCCCTTATTGTTTATTGAAGACGGCAACTACTTCTCGTCCATTGCAAAGAAGGAGCATTTGTATGGCACACAGTGGGGTGTGATGAATGAATCAGGATCTTACCCAGGCCAGCCTTGGCTTTGGTTGTATAGCCTCTGGTATCAAATCCCAGGTTTTAGCACTTCCGCAAATGTAGATTTAATAGCAATTTATCTTACCGGTTTAGCTACAGCTATACTGTTGTTGGTGCCCTTTATCCCTGGGCTAAGAGATTTACCGCGTTTTGTCCCGATTCATAAATTAATTTGGCGTAGATATTACAAAGAATCTGGGAAATAGGATTAGTAATCTTGTCTTAGTATTAAGTCATACTCAATAATAGAACATGTCATATAATAGTTTTAGTGGCAAAGTTTTATTGGTTTTTAGGGCATGAACAGTATCAGCCCGAAGTATTGGTTAGGCATGCGAAAGTTGCAGAACTTGCAGGTTTTGATGGGCTAATGGTTTCAGAGCATTTTCACCCATGGGTTGAGGATAGTGGCGCAAGTGGATTTGCTTTTACGACTTTAGGTGCAATTGCATCAATGACTGAAAAAGTACAGCTAATAACAGCTGTTACAACTCCTCTATTCAGATATCACCCGGCTATTGTTGCACAGGCTGCGGCTACTGTTGATCGTTTAAGCGGTGGTCGCTTTAGCTTAGGAATTGGCTCAGGAGAGATGATTAATGAAGCTCCATTAGGGATAGCCTTTCCGGAATATAAGGAAAGAGCAGCTAGATTAAAAGAATCCGTTGAAATAATGCGTAAACTACTGGACGGGGAAAAGCTTACTTTTAGAGGCGACTACTACATAACTAATAACGCTAAACTATATAGCCCTCCGTTACATAAGGTGCCGATTTATATAGCCGCCGCGGGTTCCCAAACTGCAACTTTAACCGGCAGGATTGCAGAGGGCCTAATTACCAGTGTTAAGAAGGCTTCTGAATCACTTGATACTGTTATTAAGCCTGCAATAGAAGCTTCTGCTGGCAAGAAACTTGATGTATTGGCTACGCATTGGTCAGTATTTGCTCATAGCGAGGATGAGGCTTGGCGAGCTTTAAGGTCTTGGCGTGGGTTAAGGTCTCCAAGTCGGGGTAGCGCAACTGATCCTCAAATACTGCAAAACGAGGCCGACAGTTTATCTAAGCAAGATGTTATATCAAGTTATAGTGTATTAACGTCGGCTCAAGAATTCATCGATACCTATGCTCCGTTAGTTAAAGATATTAAGGCGGATATAGTAGGTATTCAGAGCACTGCACTTGACCAGGAGGGTCTAATTGATATGATCGGCAAGGAAGTGTTGCCGGAGTTAAGGAAAATTTAATAAAGGAGGTACGGTATGAAAGTTGGCATACAAATAAACCGGTTTAATTATCCAGATGGGGATTCTAGTATCCGAAATATGCTCCGATCCATAGCCTTAGGCGCAGAACAAGCTGGGGTAGATAGTCTATGGGTCATGGATCACTTCTTTCAGATCGGACATTTGGGTCCTAAAACTGATCCTATGATGGAGGCTTACACAACTTTAGGATACCTAGCTGGAGTAACAGAGAAGACAATGCTAGGAACTCTGGTAACTGGTGTAATTTACCGCGAGCCCGCCTTATTAATAAAAGCTGTAACAACGCTTGATGTAGTTTCAGGTGGCAGGGCGTACTTTGGCATAGGCGCTGGCTGGAACGATGAAGAGGCAACTGCATTAGCTCTGCCAAACCCGTTAACTTCACAACGTTTCGATAGGCTTGAAGATACACTAAAGTTAGCAAAACAGATGTGGTCAGGTGACGAGAAACCCTTTAAAGGCAAAGTATATGATCTTCCTGAGCCTATTAATCAGCCTCAAGCATTGTCTAAACCCCATCCACCAATAATGATAGGTGGGGGTGGAGAACAGAAAACTCTCAGGATGGTTGCAGAATACGGTGATGCTTGTAATTTATTCTGGAACGCCGGAGATAGTGTAGTAAAACATAAACTTGACGTTTTGCGTCAACATTGTGACGATGTAGGAAGGGATTATGACGAGATTGAAAAAACGGCTTTAGTTGGATTCAGTGTAGTTGATGCAGTTAATTTGCAAAATGATCTAGTCTCTACCGCTAAGGAGATGAAAGAAGCAGGTTTTAGCCATTTAATTTTAAGAATTGGCAATGAGGACGATCTTTCCATTTACTCTAAGCTTGGATCAGTTGTAGATCGGCTACACGAACTATAGAATTAGCTTCGTGGCTTCTGGTTGGAGTAGCGGTCTGGGTAGTCAGTTATAACACCGGCCAATCCTGAACTTTCTAGACGTTTAGCTTTCTTTGGGTTATTTAATGTATACGCATAGATTTTGCCATCATGCTTTGAGGCTAGCTTTAAGTATCCACTCCAAAGCCAACGTTGATTTAGGCTAATATGCTCTGCATTAAGATAACGCGCCCTGTATCCCGCACGAACTCCTGACCAGCTTTCGATAACAACGAGCTCAACTTGGGGCAGTTTTTCTTTAAAGTCTTTCAATATCTTAAAGCTAAATGAAGCAAGCTGTAAATCTGAGTTATTACAATCGGTTTCAAGCCTCGAGTGTATTAGTTTAACGATTGGTGCAATGTTTACTCTAGGCTTAACTTCAATACAGAGCTTGGATTTTCCGTGCACAGTGCTAATTGCTTCGTCTAAGGTCGTAATATCATGCTTATATTTTTTTAGATCTTCATATTTACAATTAGATATTTTAAATCTCTGGCCATCATTCGTAGATACACTGCGATTGTGATATAAAATGGGAACATTATCTGATGTTACACGAACATCTATCTCAACTTCGTCAACGCCATATTCCAGAGCTTTTTGTATTGACCTTATTGTATTTTCAGGAGCAAGTCCTTTTGCCCCTCGATGGCCGACTAATTTCATTATTTTTACCTGCAATTATTTTAACTGAAGTATCTAACATATACCAGGAAAGCATTTAAGTATGTATATAATTTATGCCTTATAATTATATATATGGAACAAAAAACTGCTTTGCTCGTAATGGACGTTCAGCCTGGAATTATTGAACGCATTAATAATCAGGAAGAATTTTTAAATAACACTAAAAAAACAATAAAATTAGCACACGATCGTAATATTCAGGTTATTTACGTTGTTGTCGGTTTCAGAGATGGGTTTCCGGAAGTAAGTCAGGATAATAAATCATTCGCAGGCATAAAAGAAAATAGCACCAAAGTTATGATTAATCCAAAGCCGGTTATTGAGACAGAAGGTAATGATCTTGTTGTAGTAAAACACCGGGTCAGCGCATTTAGTGGTAGTGACCTTGAAATGGTCCTTAGAGCCCAAGACATTCGCCACCTTGTTTTATGTGGCATATCAACAAGTGGTGTTGTTCTATCCACAGTACGAGAAGCGGCAGATAAGGATTTTAACTTAACAGTATTCTCGGATCTATGTGCAGATTTTGACGAAGAAGTGCACAATATTCTATTAGAAAAGGTTTTTCCACGCCAGGCTAATGTAATTAAGTCTAGTAATTGGAATTAGTAAAAAATTACTCTGTCGATAAAGTGCTGAGCGGCAAAACTTATAACTGTCATAACCCTATCTATTTTGTTGCTATCAGGTTCAAGCTCTATAACTTTTGCTTTATTATTGCCTGTGCGGACTACTCTTGCTAACCATTTTGTTGTACAGGTTTACAATAATGAATCCACCTATAAATCCATATAATAAGCCCCACAATGCACCTACCATTGCTCCATTGAACGAGGCCGAAAAACCAACGTAAGCTGAGGAGAAGAAATTAACTAACGCTTGGCTTCCAAAACCTGCTGCAGTTAGCCATCCGATGGACAATATATATAGCGCCCAAACTATACTTATACCTATACAGAATTTTTTGACATTCAGTTTCATATTTGACCTTTTTGTTTTTGTTATTACAAGCTTTGATTATATGTATCTAGCTTTGTTAAATCAAATGTTTTATGGTCAATAAAAAATAACCATCAATTTATTGATATAATGCCTTTATGAAAGTGACGGTATTGGGCTCTGGACTTACAATTCCGATGCCAAATACAATCTACCGTTATCCCTCTTCTCACCTTGTAGAAATTGGATCAGTGAAGCTTCTATTAGACGCAGGTATTGGCGTGCTTCCACAATTATCCAATTTGAATATCAATATTACAGACGTTTCATTTATATGTGTTACTCATTACCATGCTGACCACTTTAATTTAGAGCCAATTCTTCAAGCTTTCTATGTGTTATCCATGAATACCGGTATAAGATCATCTGTTAATATAATTGGACCACCGGATATTGAAGAACGTGTAAGAGCAGGTTATATACTGCGTGGTTGGAGTTATGATGACGATCTCATGAAGCTAGTAGATATCGCTTATTATAGATACAACAATGACGATCCTATTGACATAGCTTATGGAATTAAGTTGACCGGTTTTAAGACCAAGCACTTTTCCTTAGATGCATATTCCCTTCGTATTGAATATGGGCAAAAAGTAATTGCATACTCAGGGGATTCTGCGGTTTCTCGAGGACTAGAGAAAGCCGCCAAAAACGCTGATCTTTTTCTTTGCGAAGCAGCTAATGATGTTGGTACACCAAGCAATGCTGGGCATTTAAATCCACATGATGCGGCTATTGTAGCGAAAAATGTAAATAGCCGACAGCTTGTGCTGGTACATTATTCGGGGATTAATAAGCGTGAGGATATGATAAGAGATTGTCTAGCATCGGGTTTTGATGGCAATGTTGATGTTGCTAAGGACTTAAGCGCTTACATAATTTAAAATTTTGGTCTAAAAAATTTGACTCAAAATCATTGGACTGTACTTAAAGTGAATACAGTTTAGACTTTGGCTATGAATGAAGAACTTGGCGATATAAAAATTAATGCGTTAATAGATTCGCTTAACGCGCCTAGCCCAATAGTAGTTGCACTTGAGGGAGGCCCCTGTGGAGGCAAGACTTCTGTCATGTATGAGTTAGAAAAAATTCAAGATAGTTTACCAAGAGATTTAGTTTTACTCGATGAGGTAGCTACTAAAAATATTGCGAAGGATTTTGACACCAAAAGAAGTGTGATGGATTTGTCGATTAATAATAGGCAGGATTATATCTCTTTCCAGTCTCAAATTCTTAAAGATATAGTCAACGGAATTTTTGAGTCTAAAAAATCCCTAGAAGGGAAAGACTCTATCATAGTGACCGACCGAGCAGATATCGGGGCTTATGTAGAATACAATGAATACCAATTTATTTTAAATCAATTAGGTTACGCCAAACCGCCTATTTTAGATATGGTAGATAAAGTTATTTATCTACCAACTCTTGCAAAGCTAGATCCGGGTAAGTACCTAGAAAAGTACCAGAGCAATACATCGAGATATGAAAATTCAATCGCCCAAGCAGTTGAAACTTGCGACAGGAACCTTATATATGTCTCCCGGCATCCGGAGCTGTCTATACATACTAATAAGGATTTTAAAGCTTTAGTCAAAGATGTAATTTCAGAAATATTAAATCCGGAAGCTGAAATCGAAGCCAAATACATACCTCTAAAATTTAAAGACAACAGTGAAATAAAAAGATATTTAGATAATCGCTGCCTTAAACTTCTTGGTAGTATTGCTATTAAACAGAGTTACCACATTTCGGAAGGTCAAGAATACAGGCTAAGGCAAGTGACCGCTCCGATAAATGAAAATAGTTATTTCTATTCTACTAAAACCACGGAGGGCAGCGTCAGACGTGAACATCGCCGAATAATTGATAATGCTACATACACAGGATTAAGGAAGGCGCCTATGTTGGGCGAACTGAATAAGACCAGATACCGTTATCTTTTTGAACTAAACAGCGAAACTAGAGAACAAACAATTTTATGTGCAGATTTTTATCAGGATAGGCCTTTTTGCATGATAGAAGTTGAGGGAATCGGAATCGATAAAATTAATGAAGTATACTTGCCTGGGTTTAGTAGTAGTAATATGAGTGCAAGGGAGTTAATTTAAAATCCGTTGATCGAACATCACATACAGCGCAATATCTTAAGCCAGCTCATGCAAGCTGAGTCGTTAAAGTTTTCTGAATTAAAGCCAAAAGGCATGGAGAGTAATATCTTCATGTATCACTTAAAGTATTTAATCAACGAAGGGCTGGTCAAAAAGTCTAAAAATGGTTATGGTTTGTCTGCTAAGGGACTAAATTATGTCGATGGTCTTAGTAGCACAAACCTAAGACCACGAAAGCAGCCGAAATTAATCGCTATTCTAACTATACAAAACAGTGAAGGTCATTGGCTACTCGCTAAGCGAAAGACACAACCTTACATCAATAAACTAATGTATCCTTCCGGAAAACATCATATTGGTGAAACCTTAGATGAACATTTAAAGCGGGAATCCCTCGAGAAGTTTGGCACTCAGCTTAATTTTAAATACTTTGGGTTGGCAGAAATTGAAATACTTGATGGCGATACATTAATGAGTCATGTACTGGCCAACGTTTATTATTGTAAAGCAAATATATCTTTACCATATGAGGATGAAAGGTTTTCGTACCAGTGGCACCCATTATCCAAGGCAAGTGATAATCTGATGCCAGGAACTCTAGATTTATGCCAACAGATATTAAAGAAAGATTCTATTTTTAAGTTTAGTCAGAAGTATACTGTATAAAATTGCTAGAACAATACTTGATTACTTAATGCAAATCGTTTACATTAGTTAGAAGATGGTTGTTGCGAGGAACACAAAGTACATAAATGAAGTTCGACATTTTATGGCGCATGCAGGGCATGCAACGAATGCGCAAATTCTAGATCATCTAAGGAAAAAATATCAGGGTTTAATGCCAACAACAGTTCACCGAATTACAGGTCGTCTTGTAGATAGGGGTGAATTAATTCTAGCACCTGTTGCAATAAATAATGTCGGTCGATTTGACGCTAATATTTTGCCTCATGACCATTTTCATTGTCTCAAATGTGATCGTCTGAGGGATGTTGAGTTACCTCCAAGATTATTAAAAGATATGCAGAGCATAGTAGGTGATTGCAAGATAAGTGGTAGGTTAACTATTCAAGGGGCGTGTAGCGAATGTTTAAAGGAAGATAATTATGGGAGGCAGTAAATGGATTTTGTAAAAGATGTAGAGAGCGGGAAGGTTCAACTATTAGATGTTAGATCAAAACTCGAATGGAAGCTGGGCCATGCCAAAGGAGCTACTCACATACCGTTGGATAAACTAAGTAGTGGCTATTTAGGCGACCTTGACCAAAATAGGCCAGTATATGTTTACTGTGCTTCTGGTGCCCGTTCAGGACAAGCTCAGGCTATTCTTAGTAATCAAGGGTTTAACATTCAGAACATTGGTGGCTTAAGCAATTGGATACAGGCCGGTGGCCCTATAGAAAAATAAAGTATTTTTCACACTTACATTATTGCCAAAAATTTCGTAATCTATGGTTTTGAATAGTGAAAATAATATGGCTAATAATGAATCACCCAACGAAGAGGAGCCGATTAGAGAGCTTTTAGATAACAGCCCTGCCGTTACTTATGCAGGGGTTATTGCTTTGGGCTCGTTAACCGAGCTAGCATCATTCATGATAGATAACAAGTTAGGTCTGGCTTGCGGGTTGGGCATGATTGCAATTGGGTCAGTGGGTTTTGTTAAGAACATTTTGAAACACAATCAATGAACCTATGAACAATTTCATAAGTTTGCATTTTATTAACTTTGGTATGATTAGAAAATGCAGGGCTTAATTAAGCAAAAACTAGGATTATTGTTGTTAGGTATTTTTACTTTTATTTTGCCTTTTAATGCATATTCGAGCTTGGCTTTAGCGGCACAAGTTAGTAGCCCTAAGAGCAGTGACTTCCGTGTCCTAGGTAACAAGATATATTCTCCAGACGGGAAGCAATTTATCGCTGAAGGAATATCCGTATTTGGCGGTCTCGAAGACTCTAACTACATGGTCAATATACCTAATATTAGAGCTCAAATCGAGGCAGCGGTTAAGTTCTGGCACACAAATACAATTAGGTTACAAGTAGCAGAAAGCAACCTTTTTTCTAGGGGAATAAATAGTCAATATAACGAAAAATTTCTTAAACAAATAATTAATGAGGTAAATTTTGCTCGTCGTTTAAATCAGGTAGTAGTGATAAATGACCAAACGGAATTTACCAATAATTCCCCAAGCCCTACCATCATGACATCTAAATTCTGGTACGTAATTGGAAAAACATTTAGCAAAGATCCTTATGTAATATTTGATTTATTTAATGAACCTAGACTAGACAGCCTGAACGCACATAAGACTTCTCGGAGGGAAAATTTAGCATTAGGTTTTTTAAAACTCAAAAGAATTACGCATAAGAGACGTCATGTTAATTTTAGTACTAACCCTGCCAAAATATGGAGTATTTGGAAATATGGTGGGTATGTAAACAGCGTTCATTATGTTGGTATGCAAACTTTAGTTAACCAAATACGAAATCGCGGAGTTAACAACCTTATATGGGTTGAGAGTCCTTATTGGGGACAGCGGCTTCCACCAAGCAAGCAATACCTAATAACCGGCAATAATGTCGTGTACTCATACCACCACATAAACCTAAACTACCCTTCTGGCTGGCAGTCTATTGGTATGTTCTCAAAGAACCATGCAGTCGTAGATGGTGAATGGTCTCAGTATCAGTCTCCATGGGCAGAGTGTTACTCGCACGCTCCACTAAATACGCCTAAGTATCTAAGATTTTTACAGACAAATAAAATTGGTCTTATCGCTTGGTCATTGCAGGCTGGATCCTTAATAAAAGGCAACCCCCGAATAATACCTTCTAATGTAAATTCACTTATTGATACTAAAAATCCAAACTCTTTAAGGATCCCAAGCAGGTTTTCTCGGCACTATTCATGCAATAGGCATTTTGGATATGGAGCTGGGAAGCTGATAATGAAGTACTTCTTGGCCAATAGTAGCCCAATATAGTGCCAGCCACTAAGTCAATTAGATGTCTTAATTGAAAAATCTATGATAGTAGCGACACTATTTGAGTAAACGCCCCAAGAGTGAGATTCTCCAGATAATACATAAAGTTTGCTTGATCTTGGAACTAATTTATTACGATCTCTAACCACTTTGAGGTGATCTTTCCAGTCCGTAACTTTTTCCTTTGAGCCTACATAGTCTTGCCACTTCGTGCTTTCACTTAAATTTTGTATTGCTTGAGGCACTATAGATGCCCCCATTAGGCGGTAGAATTTAAGTAGAGTTGGTAGGCTTTTAAACTCACCAGCAAACCCAGCATACGCTTCATCTCTAATTGATTGGGGCGCTTCACGAACATACTTTGTCTGCCTAAGACCTTCCCTTATTAGGAAGTTAAAACCAAATTGTCCTAAATTAGTTTGAGAAAAACTAACCGTAGATACTGTTGTAAGTGATTTTGCTCTTTCACGAGCAAGTTCAGCAACTTTAGCAGCAACAACGCCACCCATAGAGAATCCGGCCACATGAAAGTTATCAACACCCAAGGAACCTAAAACTCTCATACGGCTAGCAGCCAAACAATCAAATGAAGCTTGTTGCCTCCAGCTCCTACTTGGATTCTCGCTTTTACCAGTTGCTTCATGGTCGATAACTATCAATGGGCCATCATAGTGGTCGGATAAGGCTTTTACGTCTGATCTTCCAGGCCTATTTTCGACTCCAACACTCCATGACAAGAAAGCAACTAAAGGAACATTAGTGCTCTGTCCGTTAAGTGTATATGTAGCATAACTTATGCCAGTGCTTGAATCGGTAATATATACTGGATTTTCAATTGCTCGCGTATACTCAGTAGTTTCAGGCTTGGGGTATAACAAAGAATTAAAATCCGACTTACTAATTCTATCCATAGTTATCTTATACTATAACTTTTCAATATCTGCAGCATATGAATTTAACTGTTTGCTAACATAGTAGCAATATTGTTAATTGTTTCCGTATAAAGCTTTTTGGCCATCAGTAACTTTCCGGTTTTTTCAGGCTTTATGTTTCATTGCCCCACAACCTTCCGAAGATAGAATTAATAATAGTACTGGATTAAATGTATAGTTGCCCTAAGGCCACTTGACCGAATAGGACTCTAGTTAATGCTTCCAACCAACTAGTCCCTACAAGTCTAAATGACACGAAACCTTAGTCCGGATAATTTTTTGATAGTCTTATTTCAACTGCGCCTGTAGCTAATCCTTTGAGTATAAACTCTAGACTATTTATTGAGCCTCTAATCGCTCTTCCGTTAGAATAATACAAGCTTATGGATAATAATCTAGATATATTGCGCCATTTTTGTGTAGTGTATTGGGCAGGATGAATATCACTGATAAGATCTAATTCTAAATTGTGCCCAAAAGCAGAAGATTTTAAGACTTCGTCATGCAGATTGTTGAGTCTATCTCCTGGCGAATAATCAAGCACTTCAGGCAAAATCCCCAGCTCTACATCTTCTGCGCACAAGATTGTTCCTAGCAAGAATTTTAAATACCACTGTCTTGAAATATGCCCGTACTGTTGATAGGACTCAATAACTTCATCAGCTAATTTATATAAATATTGCGGGCAGTTAACTTCTATTGGCTGATCAGATTCAGGATTGCCCATAATAATTATTTGAAAATTTCGTTAAACAGGTTTTGTCTATCTGTGTGTGGAGCCAAAAAATCATATTCGGTGACTTCTCGACGCCGTTTAAGCCACTCGGTCACTAAACTATCTAAGAGTTTTAATCCGATCCTGAAAGCGGAATCGTTATCACATTGCCTAAAAATCAATATGTCCTTTGGGCTGGTTGAATGTATTGCTATACCCGGGCCGTAGTCTCCCATTTCCATAATGCTCGTAACACTACTGTCTGGATTATATACACCAAGCAAAAACTGTCCTCTTAAACCAAGCCGAAATGTTGTTTCTAGACGGAAACTACCATCAGTAATTCTAATCCATAGGTTGCCCAAGTCGTTAGTTTGATATTTTTCAAACCAATATTCTTGACCTGATGGCCTGACTCTTTCATAGTATTCACTTTCTAGGTAATTCTTCGGAATTCTGGTGACAACCCGATCGATTGCTCGCTTAATACCTTCAGGGCATTGGTTTACTTTTTCAAAGCATTGCAGCACTCGATTATGTTTGTCTGGACAGTAAATTGCATCTATCTCCATTTATTTACTAAAAAGATAACACCTTAAATTCGCAAGGCTTAAAAAATAACAGAACAGTTTCTAGTTCTTTTGTAATGTTTTGAAAAACCTTCTAGAACTCTTAGGCCTATTTGGTCCCCATCATCTAATACATTACTCTTAAACTTTCGACTTACCTTTAGTGAATATCCAATGTCAGGATATTCAACTTTCATTACTGATGATACAACTTTTAAAGCTTTATTATCGTTTGGAAGTTCTACGACCTCTGCACTTATCGATAATTTGGGGTTGTTGTTTTCGTCCCATTCAACGTGTCTACCAGATCCGTCAATAACCCTAAGTATTTGACAGGTTCTAAGTATGTATTCACTTAACTGAATTAACCTATCATTGAGCCCAGGCTCTTTAGTGAAAGCTTCGGTTACATGTAATGTATTATCCATATCATTTATTGGCATGCTAGATCTAATTCTATGGTTATTGCTTTATAAATGTAATTTTTATCCAAAAAAATCTTGAATATTTTCTGTTTGATTAATATTTTAAAATAAAATATTTTTTTTTAAAATATTATGAGTGGATTAAAATATATTAGATATCTGTTTTTTGGGGACAATATATGCGAAGTAATAATGCAGAAGTAAAAATTAGTAGAATTCTTGAACAGGTTGGATGCACGATAGGCGGAGAAGCAGACTGGGATCCACAGGTAAAAGATAGCCGTACTTTTGATTTGATTGCAAAAACCGGCACCTTGGGGGCGGGTGAGGCATATATGAATGGTTACTGGGACTGTAAACGTCTGGACATTCTTTCAGAAAAAGTAGGTGCCCCAAGTTCTCAAATTAAAAGGCAGGGGGGTTTATTCCTAGCAAGAGTTATATTATTAAATCAAATTATTAACCGTCAATCGACTCATAAGGCGACTGCAAATGCTGAACACCATTACAATATTGGGAACGAACTGTATGAGGCAATGCTTGGTGAAACTATGGCATATAGTTGCGCCTATTGGCAGTATGGCAGCGAGACTAAGGCAGATAACTTAGACGATGCTCAGCTCGCAAAGTTTGATTTAATTTGTCGCAAACTTAAATTAAAATCTGGGATGAAGCTATTAGACATCGGTTGTGGTTGGGGCGGATTACTACGCTATGCCACAGATAAATACGATGTGGAGGCCGTAGGAATTACTCCGGCAACTAACCAAGCAGACTATATTAAGGCGAAGGCGCCTGAAATCGATATTCGGGTAACTGATTGGCGACAGATTGAAAATGAGAAATTTGACCGAGTAGTTTCAGTTGGGATGTTTGAACATGTTGGTCGTAAAAATTACCGTGACTTCTTTGGTAAGACACGCGAACTGCTTGCAACCAATGGGATTAGTCTACTGCATACTATTGGTGCTCCTAAAACCCGATATTTTGAAGATCCCTGGATAGAAAAATATATATTTCCAGGCGGTTATATTCCATCAAGAAAACTAATTGAAAATAAATCCAGGAGAAGCATAGACATTATTGACTGGCAGGATTTAGGACCTAACTATGATCACACCTTAATGGCCTGGAATGCTAACTTTCAAGCGGCATGGCCTGAATTGGCAACTGTGATGGATGAAAAAGGCAACCAAAAATATGATTCTAGGTTCAAGCGAATGTGGGAGTATTATCTTCAAATGGCAGCAGGATCATTCCGTAATGGCACAAACAGATTATTTCAGGCAGTTTTAGGTGATCAAAATATTGCTTCAGATTATTTACCTGAGCGCTAACTAAGATCTAATAGGCAAGCCTCTTAATTTGGTATAGGATTCTTGCATATTTGCAAGCAAAAACTATTTATGAATTAGCATTTTATTTCTGGCTTATCAGATTCCTTTAATTGCTTATACGTTCCTTAGAAGCTTATTTCTAGACAAAGAAATCCCTATTGGCTTTTGCTTAAAGTTATCATTCATAGTACGTAAAAGCATTCTGCCAGTCTTTTTCCATAACGGCTCAGTAGATTCCCTATAGTAACTATCTAGTTCTGATTGAGCATTATGAATTCCTTCAAATATGTAATAACCAGGTAAAGATAATATATCTATAGTTTCCTCCCACTCATAATCAAATTCGTTATTCCTTATACCTTCCATAATAGTTATGAATTTTAGTATATCCCTTTTGTCTATTCTCTTTTATGAATTAATGCTTCTAATAATTGATAATTATCGCCATAGGGCATATAACATATTCATGCCGGAATTTTGTGAAGATTGTCCCATGCGAGGTTTCTGTCAAAATGAAGTATATCCAATTTCCATGACTTTTATTGACAGATCTTTAATCAGAAGGAGAGAGTCACCAATTACTGTGACCCAAATGATAGATTCCCACAATTGGGATAATCGATCAGACCCTTTTGTTGACCTTCACTATCCAGATACACCTTCTAGAATTAATGCTTGCCTTGGGCCTGAAGTAGTCTCTTTTAGAAATAAATGTACGGGTGAATGGTGTCCTGCGATTGAAGACGGCAAGTTTCCATATCCATATTCCCGTAAGCATCCTAAAATTGACGTATTTAGAAAAGCTTTTGAAGAAACTTACGGTGATGGGGATATAGATCAATTATTACAAGACATAGAATCTAAGCAAGAACGTGGTTTATTTACTTACGGCATGGCCGCTACGATAGGTTTTTTAACGGTTTGTGGGATAGGCATTAATCTGGATAACCATGATCTTATCTTAATTGGAATCAACGGGAGTATGTTATCGCTTTTAGCAAACCTTACACAAATGGTAAATAGGTCAAATAAAAGCTTAAAACCGAGGCCTATTGAACCTAAGAGTATAGACGAATAGACTCAAAGCTTAATCATATAGTCATATAGACTATTCCATACATTTACGTCTTTGGAATAAATGGCAATCTCTTTTGTGCCATATTTGACTCCACGCCAATTAAAATTATTAGATCCGCATAAAAATGACTTTGTTCCATCGCTATTTTTAAACAGAATGAATTTTGAATGCAGAAACCTATCGCCTTTGTATTTGTTATCTATCCCGGTTTTTAGCTGGTCAAGAACTATAGATATATTGGTAGGGAAAGAGGCGAGAGAAGGCCGGTTAAAATAGCAAACGCCCTCGTTTGCCTTAATAATATTACCTAGTACTCCACTTGGGCACATCCTGGACGATAAAAAGATGTCTCTTGAACTTTTAGCTAGATCACAAGCACGTTTATAAATGATTGAATCTTTTGGTTTACCTCCATCTACTAAAATTGAATAGTTAGAGGATATTTCTATCTCACTATTCCCCATGTCTCCTCTTTTAATTGCTTCAAGAACGCTTAAAGCTGGAACTAAAAATTTTTTGTCTGTAAGTTTAAACATAATGTCATTACTTGAAAATGCGTCTTCTTCGAAGTTAATGCCCCCAAACCCGTACAAGGTATTATCAATAATAGTTAGTTTAGTGTGCATGCGGTGAGCAAAAGGGTTTAGCCCGATACTACCTATAATCCTAACTTTTGCACCATTTATTTTTAGTTCATTAAGCCTTTTAATGGTTATAGATTTATGTTTAAAATTTAAAGCCTCACCTTCTTTAAATCTGAAGAGGCTATACTTATCTATAACAAGTTCTACTGACACTCCTCTTTTTAGGGCATTAATTAGTCGAGCATGAAGTGAATCCATTAAGCTGCCGAAAGTTATATTCATAGTACATAGTTTTATTCTGCTAGTAGCGAACTCAAACTCGTTAATTAGCTCTTTGTAGTATTGTTGGGCTGTTAGTAAAACTAAAGGGTAGTTATTAACTAAGGATGATTGTTCTTTTAGTTTAATTGTGGAACTATTTTTTATTGCTCCCATTTGACTATACATTAGAGGCGCCTAAAAGACAGATTCTTTTTGCCATGCTTATTTAATAATAGCACTTGAGTGCATACACTTTAAAGTCCTATTGCTTGTTAATCATATATCATCATGGCACAATATGTTTAAACACATGAGTGATAGATTACCTGTTAAAGTGCCTCTACCGGAAGTACCTAGATACACCGACGAAATTGTATTCGGCGAGTTGATGTTTCCAGTTGGTTTTGACCAGGAACAGTTGGAAGTTTATTTGCGTGCGATACAGAGAGTCAGAAAGGCAGCAATGCTAGGATCGATTAGTGTAGTTGGTATTAAGGGAGATGTGAGTAGTTATGATTACGATATTACTGGCATTGACTCTTCTGGGGCGGGAACTTTTAGCGGTAAACTAAAAAAACATAAACAGGACTTGTCAGGTTGCAATGTAACTTATCCCACGCCAGTAACTATATTTGACAGACCTAAGGTAGTCATAGAAGTTAACACTAACGAATCAGACGAAAGGATTAGAGAAAGTGGCGACGAGTATGACAAAGGGCTAGTTGACCCATATGCCAGAGCGAAGTTCTTAAACAAAGCACTGCGCACTGGACTCCGTAATGCATGCATAGATGCAAATATTGATACTAAAAAAATTTTAAGTGCCTCAATGTATTACGGAATATTTGGATCGATACCTCCGATTAGTGGTCATGATGTTGCACTGGGCGAGATTATTATAGCGGCGATGGGGCCGTTAATATTTAATACTAATCTTATACAGAAAAATTATGAAGACCAGATATTGCACGATTCATCAGAAAGCCTTAAGGATGTATTAGCTCGCTCTAGGCAATCCCTTTTCTACGGGATGTCCCTCGATAGGGCAGCTGTAGGCTATGCTCTAGCCATGACCTCAAGTTTTATTAAAGTAAGGTCTTAGATTACTAGGTAAACTTCATAGCAACATTAACAAATTCTACTGGTGACAGATCGATTTTTTAGGTAATGATGCATGAACTCATATTTTTCTATAATTTCCTCAAGGGTATCATATAGGTTGTTCAGAATAATGGGTTTACTGAAATATTCTGACAGACTAGGTCGTCCAATATTCATTGTAGTTTTAATAGTTATGGATTTCTCAATTTTTCCTTATGCTAATAACTAATTACACGGAATTTATTAATTATTTAGTGCAACGGACAAGGCTCGTAAACTACAAAAGTATTTATTAAACAATTATACCGTTTAGTTGTTATAATTATGTCAAAAGCATAAAAACTTATGTTACCAGAATACAGCGTAAAACACTTTCATTATCAAAACTCAAAAGATAATCTTTCATTCGTGTTTACGCTATCGATACTGTTTTCGGCAATTGTTTTTTATGTTATGACATCCGGATGGCATAAGACAAGCCCTATAGGCCTTGTAATAGTTGCTTTAATGGTATTAGGTTTACTTGGATTACTTAAGGTTCCAAGATTCGCAAACAATAAGTACCTAAATAGCGGAGGATTAGCAGGCCTTTTTGTCTATAACGTTACAATCTACGTTATTCTTATTTGGTACGAACCATTGTTTAGTCCATTTATATTTTTAGTTCCCCCGGTGTTCTTTTATAACATTTACTACCGAGGCAATAAGGCATTTCTAGTCAGCATTTTATTGTTTACGTTCGCTGTAATTGTATCGACAATCAAGAACGGCAACCCTAACGTGCCTTACGCTGGATATTATCCATATTTTCTAGTTGCATTAGCATTCTTTTTTGGGGGCATTGTTAATCAAGCAGGTAAGCTAGAAGCTCGAATTAGAAGTGAGTATATGAAAGTCAGTGAACAGGTCGAGGCTGAAAGAGACAGGTTAGCAGCCCTAATAGATAGCATGTCAGATTCTGTTATAGCTATTAATAGCAGCTCTAAGGTATTGTTCTACAACAAAGCTGCCGTTAAGTTATTTGGCTTTAAAAGCAGTATTGTAAACAGTAAGTTATCAAGTTCGCTCCAGTTTTATGATAATGGCAACCAGCCAGTTTCCCTACTAGACCGTGTAGACATGATGAAATCGATAACAAAAATTGAAGATCTGCATTTCAATACAAGCCATGGTGAAAGATTAGATTTATCAATAGATATCTCGAAAATTAAATCCGATACTGAAGAATATAAAAACGATTACATTGTAATTTTTCGCGATATCACCAAAGAGAGATCACTAGACAAGGAAAGGGATGAGTTTATCGCCATTACTTCAGATGAGCTTAGGAACCCTATAGCAGTCATTGAGGGCGCTTTATCGATGGCAACAAATAGGGGATTTATAGGCGAAGTACAGCCTCAAATCGCTTTAGTTCTTAAAAAAGCGTACGAAGAGGTCGGTCTATTGGCGGAAATTGCAATGAAGCTTGGTAGGTTATCTGAGGTTGAAATTGGCGACTTTCAACTTGTCCATGAAGATGTTGATGTTAATAAGCTTTTAGACCAACTCTATGAGAAGTTTAATCCCTTGGCGAAGAAAAAAAATATCAAACTCAAGATGAGGATTCAGTCAGTAGAATCTATATATACTGTAAGGATCATAATTTCTGAGATCCTTACTAATTATTTAGATAATGCTATAAAACACACAAATAAGGGGCATGTTGAAATTAAAGTTAGCAAAAATAAAAACAGTTCAAGTGTTATTTTTACGGTAATAGATACAGGGAGTGGCATAGGAACGTCAGATAAACAGCGAATATTCAGTAAATATTATCGTTCAGAGGATTACCTAACTGAACAAACAAAAGGCATGGGTTTGGGACTTTATATAGTAAGAAAGTTATCTGATTCAATTGGAGGTAAGGTTTGGTTTGATAGCGAGATAAACAAAGGGTCGACATTTTACCTTGAGGTTCCATTAGACAAGCAGAACTTAAGCCCATCTGAGCCTAAAACACTCAAGTCTTTTCAATTTAAATGATTAAACCCGAAGCTAGAATCTGAGTTCGAAACCGGTTGCCTTTATCTAAGATTTTTTTGCGAATTCTCGCTGTACTTTGAGCTGAAGGAGTAAAGCCATTTTTGCGTTAATGGTATAAGTGTCTTAATCCAACTAGAAGCCGTCTTAAGTATTCTTGAACTTGTGTGGCTGCATATGCAATACCTAAAACACCCAATACATCTAAGGAACCACCACCAATGTTATTTATGAAAGCTTCATGGGCGCCAAACCCAGCTAAAGCTAATTTACCTGGAGTTGATATGCTCCAATCTACCCTAATCGTCCAAGTTTTGGAATTATTGCTTCTCTGGCTAAGTTATTTACAATATCTATCGCAGTTTCTTCATAGACCTCAGCCACAAAGACTAGCTGTGAATAATCGTCTCGAATCCAGAAGCCTACATTATTTGGAATTCGTACGTTTATAGTTTCGCCTTGAGAATCTATAGTATTTTGCCACCGCATTTCTTCATCAATAAATGCCACTGTTATTAGAGAAGTAGTTGCTGTTTATGGTAGATATTTCTTTGTTCAGTGAAATATTAACCGACCGCTGATGTTCCCCGCGATTAATAAGAACGAATAGCAGCCAGCAATAAGTAGTGCCATTACTAGGTATATGCAATATCTCGGTTTTATGTTTTTCAGCCTTATCATTCATTAAACTATATGACCCCAATTCAAATATAAATATTATGCTTAAGGCCAGCAAATTTAATTCATTTAGATCGTATGACACCTTGCACTTAACTATTGAGAATTTTTGTCGGAGTTTAGAGAATCAATAATTTTTAATAGATCATGGGGTACTATTTCTGCCTTTACTATGTAGCCATCAGCATATTCTTTCCAGGCTTTTTCTAGTTCATCATTAATACCGAGGTTTGTAATCATTAATATGTATTTATCTGTACATCCATAGTTTGGATCAGTTCTTAGGATCATTAATGCCTCTAAACCACTCCGGCCACCGGGCAACATTATGTCCAATAGTACGATATCTGGATTGAAACTCTTAGCTTTCTCTAGTGCTTGATCGACTGTAGTAGCTATATCTAGGTCGTAGTTTTCTTTTTTTAAAACAGTGCTGTATAAGTCAACTATTTGTTGGTTATCTTCAACGAGAAGTATCTTTTGTAATCCAGCCATACTTGTGTCTTGTATTGAAAGGCCTGTTTCTAATAATTTCATTATATCTGTCTTCATTAAATTTCGGTAGTATTACTGTGAATGTAGAGCCTTTACCTTCCTCGGACTCAACACTTATGCTTCCGCCGTGCATTTCAACTATTGATTTCGCTATGAACAAACCAAGACCAGTTCCGCCACTCCCACTATTTAGGCCAGACCTTACTCTATAAAATTTTGTAAATAAATAAGGCTGGTTAGCTTGCGGAATGCCAATTCCGTCATCTATAACTTTTGTAATCACTTTTTCTTCGTTTAGCTCAAGCTTTACTATTACATGACCACCTATATCAGTGTAATTAATAGAGTTAGATATTAGATTATTAATAACCTCCTGAATGGTTATCTGCTCGGCTAGTATGAATACATCTTCTTCAGGTCCTTCATAGACCAATGAAATTTTTTTAGATTTTGCCATAAATTGTTGATCAGAAATAACTTTTCGTAATACTTCGTTCCAAGAAAGCTTTTCTGGGTTATATCTTAGGGCGTTACGTTCAATTCTAGATACATTCAATAGGTTATTAATTAAGCTAACAAGTTGTAGGGAATTAGCTTCCATGTGCTCGAAGTAGTTTCTCATAGAATCAGACGATTTAAGTATTTCGTCATGTGCCATTAAATCCAAGTAGCCTCTGATGGCGGTTAATGGTGTTCGGAGTTCATGTGCGGCCATAGAAACGAAGTCGACTTTCATATTGTCTAGTTCTCGTTCTTTGGTGTTGTCAATTATTAGAATAATAGTTTTGATGCCGCTTGGATCCTTATCGATCGGGTTAATTAAGATGTCTATATAGCTTATCCGATGTAGATTATTGGTTAAGGTGATCTCACGGTAGTGCTGTTCCTGTGACAGATCAGGTTTAAAGTTACTATCGTTTTCTGTCCAGTTATATAAGTTTTTTAGTTGTTGACCAATCATATCATCGGGTTTTTTCCCAATTAGACTTGCTGCAGAAACGTTAGCAAGTAACACTTTCTCGTTAGCGTCTACTGCAATAATTCCCTCAGAAACGTTATTAAGTATAGTGTCTCCATTGTTCGCCTCTTTTCTAATTTTTTGAACTAACAGCCCAAGATCAAAGGACATTTTATTAAACGACTTGATCATCTTGCCAATTTCATCATTTGAATTATTAGTGATTCGTGTATCTAGCTTCCCTTGACTAATCAAAGTGATGCCGTTTGCCAGGTCTAATATTGGCTTAGTTAATCTCCTGCTAACAAAATATGCTATTACCAAAACTAGAGTTACCACAACTATAAAAGAAATCGAACTTACAATGGCTGTATGATTAATTGAAGCAAATATGGCTGATGTGGGTTCCTCAGCTATAATTCCCCATTTTGTTATGTTGATTTGCTTGTAAGAGCTAAGCACCTTAATGCCATTCTCGGTTGTTAGTAAGACAGGCATTATTTGGGATAATGGATTTTTTACAAAAGCTTGGATAATTGGGCCCTGTCTTATGTAATGTAAGTCTTTTTGGTATACCATATTTCGGTAAGTAATTAAGTTACCACGACTGTCTACGATATAGATGTTGTTATTGCCAATATTGTCTTGTGATAGAACTCTATGCCATAAATTATTAAAATTTGTAGTCTCAATTAGTACTCCTAGGTTCTTATTGGTGGTTTTGGATCGGCTAGGGCCAATATTTGTTTGGCTTAAGTTTTGCTTTGAATCGCTCTGAGCTATCGGTACTGCGATAGTCAATATTGGCGGTTGCTTATTATTAAAGGTGATGGGTTCTATGAATTGTTTGGCGCCAGAAGATGTTACCGCCCTATAAGCGCTTTCATTACTTATATTGGTATGTGTATTAAGTACGCCTTTCCGATTAATGTCCAATATAACTTGGCCATTTGAGTTAGCTAAGGTTAATGTTTGTATATCTGTGTTTTGTTTAATTAAGTTTTGGAGGCTATTAATCACACCATTCTCATTAAATGATTGTATTTTGATGCTTTGCGACTGAGTTCTTAATACTTGAACATTACTAGTTATATAGTTGTTAACTGTGTATGCGGCGTTTAATACTATAGACTTCTGTTCGGTCACTGCGTTATTTTTTAAGCTTGATTGGGATGCATGATACCAGTATAAAGTTATAGCTAGAAACGGAATTATAGCTACAAACAGCAGCAATAAAACTAACTTTTCCCTTAAGTTAAGCTTAACCATTACATAAATTGTACCTTTTCCCCAAAATACCCACAATCTAATACGACAGATTAAAATCAATACATTTAAAAAGGATTAATTGTTTTAGAAGTTTAATTTTAAAATTATTTGATCCACCAGTGTCTGTGAACATCTGATAACTTATGCCTAATTACATTAAAGTTTCGGCACAAACCAATTAAGCTATCTCCAGCTCTCGCTTATTGTGTTTAGCTGTAAGATTAATCTATATATTTTTAATGTGCATTTTCGATCATAAATTATAGAACTTTATCTAGAGGTATTTTTCTGAAACCACGACTTCCTCTGTTTCCCGTAAATATGCTGCCTCATGGAATACGTACTTTTTTAGCACGGAGCTAAATAGCAATTTATGAACCTCTTGAATATTCTGAAGAGAATGTATAGTTATTTCACTCTGTCCTATTTGATAGTATATGCTATTTTCAGCAAGCTTACGCGCCATTCGGGGGCTGATTTCATCAAATAGTCTAGCTACGACTAATGTGCCTTTTACAAAATCTCCATTTTCATTTTCTAATTCTAAAGGTCTTAACTCCAAAGCCTCATACCTCTTGATTAAATATATTAAACATCAGTTATGAATCAAGTAAAATAATTATTTAAGTATGTAGGGGCAAAAACCCTGTACGTAGGAATAATTTATGTCTTGTAGTGGGGTGCCGTCAGCAAGCTGCTGTCCTAAGCGACTAAATAAATCTATAACCGGTCGAATTCCATTCTTGCCAATGTATTCCGTATGCCCACCTCTGGGTTCAACAAATCTTATTCCCGGATAATTTTCTTGAGCCAGTATTTCACGATAAATTTTAGCATCGTTAAACCCGCAATTTTTATAAAAGCCAATAGTTGCGTGCGTTTTACTAGGCAATTTAGATGCCATTTTACCAGCTTCACCATCACAAAGTGACAGTAGAGTCCTGCCAAATTGTGCCCAACCTGAAGCCGAAGCATCTATAGTTTTTATTAGATATGATCTGTGATTTTCAATTGATCCTCTTAATATAGTTGAACCCAGATGCAAAGCGTCAACGTACAGTCTTAATACTTTGCCAAAAGTTTCTTTGTCTAGCTTAAGAGGCTTAGCAATACAGGGGTCTGATAAATTTGCATATATTACCGAACGACCGAATTGTTCTGAATAATCTATAGTACCAATACCGACCATAGCTCCACGTGAGTGTCCTTCAATTGCAATATTTTCAGCGTTTATAATTCCCAGTTTATGCAGGTGTGATAGTACCCTGTGAGTGTTAAATGCGCTTTCCGATTGTTTAATAGAAAAATCAAGTTCCTGACTCTTGATCAACACATTAAATCCGACTGCCATTAGTTTTCTTGCGACATATGTATTAATCCCATCAAGTTGAGTACCCAATGCGCAGTCTTTGACTATCCAAATGTCTGTTAGTGGGTGGTCACTTTCACAGCGTCTAATTTCATATTTAGTGTCGTTTGAATCATTCATCAACCAATAGTCAGTGTATACAGTTCCGTAGCCAGCATGCTCTACTGCACCTCCAAAAACTACATTGGGTTCATCAAAATTATCATAAACAGGTAACTTATAGTTTGAATATGGACTTATACGGTCGCTGTTAATTATCTCTAGTTCCGGTCTTTGATATTCCGCTTCATGTATTTCTAGATTGTGATCTAGAGTTGTCATTTTGCTTATGCTCTCTTAACAAAATTGTAGGAGCTTATATCTATAAAGTAAATGTGATTTTTCTAATGAATCAGAATTTACTAATTACCTTGAGTCTCTGCCTCTTTCTTTGTTTTGTGGATAATTCCATTAGGATGATGCGGTGGGGAGTAAACTGTGATTATCTTCAAATCATGGTTGGTTGCAAAAAAGTTATGCCTTGTCCCGGCAGGAACCAAAACGGCATCGCCACTCTCGAACGGATATTCTCTGCCATCAAGCACGGCCTTACCTATACCTTCGATTAAAAATAAAATTTGATCATTATCTGGATGAGTTTCTTCGCCAATATCTGACCCCAAAGGGATGCTCATTATTACTATCTGTGTATTAGGCCCCGTATCTAATACATGTCTGTAGTATTTATTATCTAATGCCTGTTGTCTAATACTTTGTACAACGCTCATAATTTTTAATACTCCTTTAGTTTTAATGTTACCTCGGACAAATACGATAAGTCTGTTATTAGAATTACTTAACAGTCAGCTTATATCTGGCCATATTAAATAAGCGATACGGCTTTAAATAGTGCTATGTTAGTTTTTGACTCCTTAAAGATAACTAGTATGGATATAACTAGAATTAATAAGCTTTAGAAGTAGAGCTAAATCGTAGCTTTAAGTTTTAATATATAATCAACTAGGACATGGGATTATCTATTAAGTCATTCTTGAAGGGTGTATCTACCGATAGCCCTTGGTTTATTGTTGGCATAATGCTAGTTGGTGCTTTTATGGCCTTACTAGATGTAACAATCGTTAATGTTGCACTTCCTGCCATACAACACGGCATAAACGTAAGCAACACAACGCTTGTATGGATTGTGTCTGCGTACGCGCTAGCATTCGGTCTGGCTTTAATCCCTGCAGGAAGAATTGGAGATAATTATGGTCATAAATATGTGTTTATAACCGGATTAACAATATTACTATTGGTAGTCTTGGTAGCGGCTTATCACAAAATGACTTTCAAATTATTATTGCTAGAACTTTTCAGGGTTTGGGTGCTGGTATATTTATTCCTTCCATTAGAGCTGCGATTAGAATTCTTTTTGATGGAAGGGAAAGAAGCAGGGCTTTTAGCACGCTCGGGGTTACCATTGGAGCCAGTACTGCGCTAGGTCCTCTTTTAGGCGGTATTCTGGTTCAGTATTTCGGTTGGCCCTCAATATTTTACGTGAATATACCAATCGGCGTGTTTATAGTTCCTTTTGCAATAAGACATCTTCCTAAACTTCAGTACCATGGCAAACGGCACGGCCTTGATCCGGTGGGAGTCGTTATTTTAACAGCTGGTTTAGTGTTACTGCTTTTTCCACTAGTACAAGGAGAATCTTCCAACTGGCCATACTGGGTATGGTTAATGTTTGGTGGAAGCCTAATCTCATTTATTGCACTATGGATTTGGGAGAGTAAGCAGCAGAGAAGCGGAATAGAACCGGTGGTGCCGCCCAATATGTTCAAGAATCGACATTTCGCCGCCGGCACATTCATGTCCGTTTTTTATTTCGCTTCATTCACTAGCATCTTTTTCATAGTATCCCTGCTTTGGCAGAACGGATTACATAAAAGTGCCCTGGAAACCGGCCTTACCATACTTCCTTTTGCATTAGCTAGTATGGCTTCATCCTCCCAAAGCCATAAATTCTCACACTCTTTAGGACGTAATGTTCTATTTATTGGTTGTGGCTTGATGGCTCTTGGGTTATTTGGCTATCTAGCTGTTCTATTGATTGCTGGCACTAATGTTAATATTTGGTTATTAATTGCTCCGTTTATTATCGCTGGGGCAGGAAACGGCCTTGTTATTGCGCCAATCCAGGATTTTGTAATAGCGAGTGTCGAAAGACAAAGAGTGGGTACTGCAAGTGGGATTTTCAGTACGGCCCAGCGTATAGGTAGCGCTATCGGTATAGCAGTATTAGGGAGCATATTCTTTATGGTCATTCGGCATGACCATAGTGGTAGTGCTGCATCATTCGTAAACGCTGCGACAATTACAGCTTATATAAATATAGCCCTGATATTTATTGCTTTGTTCTTAATTTTTACATTACCTAAGAAGGCTGATTAATTTTTAATTACTACTTAAATTGAAGTCTAATCTAACCCAGTGGCCTATTTATCTCAGAGATTCTTAATTAATATTAATAACGACGATGGTTTTTATTGCTGTTATAGTCTCGATTACCGCCACCACTCTGACGACGGTCTTCTTTAGGACGAGCTTGATTTACTGTGATAGTCCTCCCGTTTAGCTCTTTGCCATCAAGGTTATTTATTGCATTCTGAGCTTCTTTTAAGTCTTCCATCTCAACGAAACCAAAACCTTTAGACTGTCCACTGAATTTATCTTTAATTACTGTGGCACTAACGACTTTCCCCTCTGCTTTAAAGAATTCATTAAGTTCCTCGTCGGTTACGCTGTACGCTAACCCACCAATAAATAGTTTCATTGCCATATATTTAGTCCCTTTATTAATTTATTTATCGCTTGCGCTCTTTATTGCTGCCCGCGATAGAGTTTAAATCTTATAAAGACAAATCATTTCAACGGATAGGAAATAGTAACTACTTGCTTAACATGATTCTAGCATAGTTTAAGAAGTTTCTAAGCAAAAGTTAAGAGATAGTAAACAATTTATAAATAACTGCTATTGCTTGTATGTGACCTTTGTGCTATAGTATAATTATTGTTTCTAATGGATCCTGAGTAAGTTGTTTATAAGTTAACTCGAAGTTCATTGTAAACAGCCGATTTAATACTTACTCAAAAGGGATTCATTTTTTATGTATCAAAATACAGATTATCGTAACCGTCGATACAATCAGGCTAGAACGCAAAAATATAGCAGTTCAAGAAGTAGAAGCCGACAGCCAAAGAAAGCCTTTATCCATCCATCAAAATTTGTCCAAAGTGCGAAACCTATTACAAAAGAAACCTATATCTCAAAGCATAATTTCATTGACTTTGGATTGGTAGATTTAATACAGCAAAACCTACAGTCGATGAAGTTCCAAATTCCATCACCAATACAAGACCAGGCGATTCCTTACGGACTATCCGGAAGGGATATTGTCGGTATTGCTAATACTGGTACAGGGAAAACTGCAGCGTTCGCCATACCAGTCCTAAATAAGTTAATCAGCGTCCATACTAGCAAAGCGATAATTCTAGCTCCTACGCGAGAACTTGCAGAACAAATCGAGCAGCAGTGTCTAACGATTGGTAAAACTAGTGGGCTTGATGGCGCCTTGTTAATAGGTGGCGTTTCTATGAGAAATCAACTAAGCGATCTAGGTTATAACCCTAGAATAGTCATAGGCACTCCTGGAAGAGTTAAGGATCATCTTGAGAGGGGTTCTTTAAAAATATCTGACTTCAACATAGTAGTGCTAGATGAAGTAGATCGCATGCTAGATATGGGATTCGTTCAAGACATCACACATATTTTGAGTTTAGTCAATTCAGATAAACAGAGTTTTTTCTTTTCAGCAACTTTAGACAATAGAGTTAAGAAAATTATTGAAAGCTTTTCCGATAAACCAATATATATTTCAGTTAAGATGGGCGAAACAAGTGAAAATGTAGAACAAAATGTAGTTGAGTACAGTTCTGTAAATAAAATAGATAAATTGCACGATATTCTAATAGATAGCAATACTACTAAAACATTAATTTTTGATGATACTCAAAAGAGCGTGGAGAAATTGTCTAGAGAGTTAGTAGCGAGGGGTTTTTCGGCAGATTCTATGCACGGAGGTAAGTCGCAGGCACAACGACAACGTGTGCTTAAGAAATTTAAGACTAATGAGATTGCTGTATTGGTAGCAACAGATGTTGCTGCAAGAGGCCTCGATGTTTCAGATATTACACACGTGATCAACTACTCCTTACCTCAGTCATATGAAGACTATGTGCACCGTATTGGACGAACTGGTCGGGCAAATAAAGTCGGTCATGCATTAACTTTTATAGAACAATAGAAATTATGCATCAAGATTCTAGCAAAATTAGGAATATAGCAATAATTGCCCATGTTGACCATGGGAAGACAACTTTGGTCGATGGCTTGCTTAAGCAGTCCAAGACATTTCGTGAAAACCAAGCTGAAATGACTCAAGAGCTAATTATGGATAGCGGAGACCAAGAACGTGAGAGGGGGATTACAATAACCGCTAAGATAACTGCAGTTCAATATGATGAGTACAGGATAAATATTATAGATACACCTGGGCACGCTGACTTCAGTGGCGAGGTTGAACGTACACTAAATATGGCTGATGGCTGTATTTTAATAGTTGATGCTCAGGAAGGTCCGATGCCACAAACTAAGTTTGTGCTAAGTAAAGCTCTAGCCGCTGAGCTGAAACCGATTGTCATTATTAACAAAGTAGATAAGCCAGCTTCGCGGGTTAAGGAGGTTGAAGATGAAATTGCTGACTTGTTTCTGGAGCTTGCGGTTCACGAAGACCAGCTGCACTATCCTGTGTATTATGCCGTCGGAAGGTCCGGCAAGGCATGGTCAACTCCACCGGCTAATTTCGAAGAAAATGGAAATCTTGATTTAATCTTTAATGCAATAATTAATCATGTTCCAGCACCAAGAGTTGAAACAGATAAGCCATTTCAAATGCTTATTGCTGCGCTAGGTTGGGATAGTTTTAAGGGTAAATATGCAATAGGTAAGATTAGTCGAGGGAGCATTAAGCCCTCAGATGCAGTCTCTGTTTGTAAAAAAGACGAGTCAGTCGTAAGGGCTAAGGTGGACAAAGTATTTATTAGTCATGGCGTAACCAAATTAGAAGTTAACGCCGGTATTTCCGGAGATATTGTGCAACTCACAGGCATAGATGATGCAAAAATAGGTGAAACCATTACAGACGTAGAACACCCAGAGGCATTATCCGCCATGGAAGTAGAAGAGCCAACTTTAAAAATTTATTTAGGCCCCAATACTAGCCCCTTCAAAGGTCAGGAAGGCGAATTCAATACAGGACGTCAACTTGAAGAAAGACTAATGAAAGAGCTTGAGACTAATATAGGTTTAAAAGTTGAAAGTGACGGGATTGGCTTTATTGTTTCTGGGCGAGGAGAGTTACACCTTAGTGTACTAATTGAGGCCATGAGAAGGGAAGGCTATGAATTTGAGGTTGGCAGGCCTCATGTCGTTACACACGAAGAGAATGACGTGACCATGGAACCGGTTGAAGAAGTTATTATTGAGGTTCCAATGGATCATGTTGGTGCCGTACAAATGGAACTGGGTGCCAGGCGTGCCGTATTAAAAGAGCAGTTTTCTAGCCCCAAGGGGGTAACTAAGCTAGTTTATACTATGCCAACAAGGGCAGTTTTAGGGATGCGCAACGAGTTAATAACAAAAACCAAAGGAACAATAATCATGGATAACTTAAGTATGGGCTATCAACCTATGGGTGAACCTTTGCAACAACTTCGAAACGGTGTGTTAATTGCTTACGAGAATGGAGTTTCGACACCATATTCACTTCAAAATGCCGAAGCTCGCGGTATAGTCTTTATAGAACCAGCCGAAAAAGTCTACGCCGGACAGATTATTGGCTTAAACAAACGCCAAGAAGACATCGAGATCAATGTCTGTAAAGCTAAGCAATTAACTAATATGCGAAGTAGCAGTAGTGATGGAGTGGTTCAATTAACACCGGCAACAAAAATGAGTCTAGAAGAAAGCTTGAATTTCATAGAAGATGATGAGCTATTAGAAGTTACACCAAAAAGTATTAGGTTGCGCAAAAAAGAACTAGATCCTAATAAAAGAAAGCGTGCTAATAAATAAAACCAAACTGAACGTAATTGCTATATGATTTTGCTTAAGCGTATGATAAATGTATGGTTAAAAATCTATCCATAATTATTTTCTTATTGGCTATGGTTGCCACGATCGTATTAGCGGATTTAATATTCTTTAGGCATCATTTCTGGGAAAGATTAATGTCAAACATCGGAATAGTATTAATATACATATCCATTTATTTGGTATTTATAAAGAATAGTTAAACTAGGTAAATTTACAAATAGTTAGGAAAATCCGTAAAAATACTATTACAGTCATTTATAAATAGAAGATATATTAACATGAATGATAAGTATGGCTTAGATCTACAGTAATTCCTTTAAGCCGCCCGGACCCCAGCCTTCATATGTTTTTATATGCTGTTCAGAAGTAGAGCCATCATTATTGACTGTGAGGTTAATATAATCTACGTCAATACCGTCACCATATACAGAATCTCCATGCACGACCAATCCCGTTTGATTATTATTAAATGGTAGCTTGCCATAATCATGGATTCTATAGCGAATGCCATTTAAACGGAATCCCGATATGCACACTTGGCCATAGGTTACGTAAATTGCTTCATCTTGACGTGGTGGCTTATCAGTATCTCGACCTTCTACTACAGTCGCACTGGCTCCTATCCATTCAAAAAATGAGCTTTTACAAGCTTCACCCTTAAAATTCGGGCATAGTTCACCTAAACAAGCCGCAGAGAACGTTCTCGGAGCATACACGTTCATTGGGGGATTCTCATCAAGATAAGAAATTCGTTTTTTATTTGACCTTAGTCTAAATGGTTTCATAATATAATTCCGTTTATAGAATCTTATGTAACCATTTTTTATAAGTTAAATAAAGCAATAACAACCTTAATTTTCTAATTTAATAAAATGTTAAGCTTTAAAGACTGTTAGCTAATCTTTTTCCGATTATTGAGTTTATTTTGTGATTTTTCAGATAATACCGTGCTATAAAAGTTATGCTTGTTAATTAAAATATTGTGTACATTACTAATCAAAATAATATTTACAAATTGAACGGTTATAGATGCATATAATGTTATGAAGTTGTGCTTAAGTAAGGTGCACGAGAAAGTAATACTATTCCCAAAACAGCAATCGAAGCCGAAATAATCTGAGTTGACCATAACAGTAAAGACCCTCCTAGTTTTTCATTAAAAACAGTTGCACCTATAAAAACAGCTGCTATCGGTTCTACAGTATCTATGATCGGTAAGCTTGTAACTAGTGAGCCTGAGCGATATGCTGCTTGAGCAAAAACAATTCCACAGATGCCTGCCACCAGAAGAACGTAAGGTTCCCAAGATGTTAGGGCAGCAACTCCTTGTTTACTGGTTAAATCCACCAAACCCTTAGTTAAGGCATCAACGACTGCAAAAAGCAGACTTCCCGCTCCGGCTAAAAGCATAGTCCTCTGAGTGCCGCTAGAGCCAAATGATCTTATTGTGGCTATTGTTACTGTAATACCCGTACATACAAAAACTAGTGTCCATGCGGCAAGTGATGGTTGTTCCAAGCCTGAAGAAGGTGGGGATATAATAAGAAATCCAGTTATTCCTCCCACAACCATCGCACTCGCCAGCCACTCTCTTAGATTTATGTGGTATCTGTGCCGATAAGCTAACAGGGGCAAGGCAAAGAGTAAGTCTGTTGCTGCTATTGGCTGTACTAACGCCAACGGCCCAAACTTCAAGGCAATTGCTTGAACAATAAAAGACAAACCAGAAAGTGACAAGGCGAATAACCAAAATGGTCTGCGAACAAGCCTGCGGACTATCTTCAATCCTACTATAGGTAGTTCTTTCTCTTTCTGCGCCGCAGATTGCTGAAGTACCGAAGAAACACCGTATAATGCGGCTGCACTTAGGGCAAAAAATACGCTTAGAAACGTAAACACAATATTTAAGCTCCTCGTAATTTATTAGAGTTGGGTGATTATAACTAATGGTTAGTATTAAAACTTTCCCCTTAGTTATTTTTTAAAATACTTAATTGCAAATGCTCCTATTATGGCTCTCTCTTTTATACATTCAATATTGTTAATTGAATGTCACGATTTCTAACAGTCGAGAATTAAATAGGTTTGTAAAACATAGTTAATAAGGCATATCAAAGTTTTTTGTTTTTTAGTTATTTGTATTGATACAGCGATATTCGTGAGATTGAAGGCTCTCTTGATCGCCTAAGTTTCAGTTTGGTCGTTTAGTTTAATGCTAGCTAGCACGGTCTCAGGTTCTTTTACGCCTACTATCCACTCATTGTATGAATTGCCCGCAAGCGTAATCCTAATTGCTTTAGGTGTGTTGTGATGTATTGCAACAAACACTTTGCAGCCTTGACGTCGGACAGTTGCAACGCTTGCATATCCTGGTGCTCTCATGCCCACCTTAAAACCTGTTTTAATACGTGTCATCTCTAAGGCATTATTAATAATTTCAGCTTTTTGTACTTTCGAAATAGGAACATGAAGATCGCCATGAGCTGCTTCGGCTTTTTCGATGGTTGATAATTTCAAAACTAGTTGATCGTTTTCGACAGTAAGTTCTGCCATAGTTTAATTTTAAGTTATATCATTAATACCTATTGCTCGTAAACCAGTCTGGCCGGTGTTTTTTAATCGCTATACGCCAGGCAATATCAATGCCAATCATGACGATAATATAAGGCACAACTATAATAAGCTTAGTGCCTAAAGGCCTGACATTTAGCTTGGTTACTAAAACTATAACTACAAGTAGCCCAAGCATTACTGCAACATACAACAACTGCAAGCCCCACACTAATAGAGGTGTGCCGAGTAACTTATATTTTAGAAAATGCTCCATATACCAACAGTATACGCTCAAGCATGCCTACACTTTAAACTCTAACAAGAATGCTTACTGGACAGACTACATAACATATGCTCTTGGCTGGGTATAAGGGATTCGAACCTCACTTTTAGCAAGGAAAAAGCATTGACAAAAATTATAACATAATTATAATTATATGTATGATTGAAACTCAGCAAAAAATTATACAAATAGGTTCTAGTCAAGGAGTTACTTTATCTAAAAAGGATCTTGCGAGACTCGGCGCAAGACGTGGCGATGTAGTTAATCTAAAAGTAGAACTTACTAGCGTCAATGACAAACATGAAAAATTGATGGATGAGTATGACGCATTTGTAAGTAAGTACGGTCAGACTCTCAAGAATCTTGCAGACAAATGAAGATCAAATATTTGAATTTAGAAGAGATTTTACGTCTTCATTTTCAAGTAATTGAGGATTTTGGAGGAAGTCACGGCGTAAGAGATGAAAGCAGACTTAAGTCGGTCGTCAACTCCCCGAAACAAGTAGTATTTGGTGAAGAACAGTACCCGTCTGTCTATGAAAGGGGCGCTGTATATTTGAGAAATATTATAGGTGACCACCCATTTAGTGATGGCAATAAGCGTACGGCTATCACTGTTTGCGGCATCTTTCTATCTAGAAATAACATTATCATAAGCGCAAAACCAAAGGATTTAGAAGAATTTACAATAAAAGTTGCTACAGATCATTTAGACATAGATGAAATTGCAAAGTGGCTTAGTAATAATTCTAAAACTATTTAATACTGGCTGGCCATACTTAACGAGCTTCGAACTAATTGGTCGTCATGCTTCACGACTTAACTTACTGTCCATTAACTGGTTATGATCTAGGCAGGGTGATGCCAGCTTGTTTAGCGGCGTTTATCAATTCTGAGTTCAACGTCAGTAATTTCTTTTCTAGTGATAGCTTCTTAAAGTCTTTGTCTGTTATAGAGGAGTGTTGGAGGTCGGCAATCATAAAATAGATTTCTTTAATGTCACTCTCTAGAGCCTCTAATTTCCCATATATGGGTTCTACGGCATTTTCAACTATTGATTTAATATGTTGAAGATCTTCTTGGCTCAAGCTCATCGTAAAATTATTATAGCATTTGGAATACAAAAATTATGTCGGGTAACACATGGCTGAGCATTACGTCATAGAACCTTTTCGTATTCCGTTCGAATCTTATAAGCCTCGACATTATGGATTTAAGTGCTGTAGTTAGTCCTGGCTGGGACTATGGTCGGATTTTCGAACTTTGACCCTTGCTATTGACTCTGAGTCAATGGTTAGAGTGAAGGCTCTGTTAGGTTAGTTGCTAGTAATTATTACCGTTGGGTATTAAATTGTTTTTAAGTTTAGATCTGGCACAATCTCTGCTGTGGCTCTACCTAGGCGGGGTGTTCATCGCTCTGGAAAGCTAGCCCACTTGTCAAGTGCTTAATTGAAGCCAGACCGTTAGTTAGGACAGCTAACTGACGTTATTTTGAGAGAAGTTAAATCAACGCTAACAGTCATGCCGGTGGTGGTTGTTGAACCATCTGCACTGTTCCAAATAGTTACTGGTACGCTAGCAGCTGTACCCGTACTCGAAGCTGAGCTAACTACGTACTTGCTGGGCATAAACTGTGCTGCACAACTGAAATCACCGCCGTTATGGCTTGCAGCAGCCTTATTATAAAAATCACTGGTAAGGTTATCTTTTACGGCTGCCAACCCTACTAGACCTAATGGCTGCGTGTTATTCTTGGCCGCATTATTAATGGCAGCAAGATAGTTATTGTAAGTAGTCTGTACAAAGCTAGTTGCTTCCTGATCAGTATGCGTTTTCGGTGTCTGTGTAGTTGAAGTTGTTGTGCCACTAGACTTGGTAGATGAGCTAGTCGTTGAAGCAGTAGGCTTGCTGGTATTGTGGTTATGTGCTACGTAAACACCTATAAAGGCCACTATCGCTAAGAAAATCAAAGTTAATAATATCTCAACTGCCGTAAAGCCAGTCTGATTATGTCGGAGCTTGCCCACTTGAATTATTCCTTTATATTGTTAAATTATCTGCCCCTAGCATAGGCGTAATGAAAAGTAATTGCAAACTGTTTTTACTCAGTTCTGCTGGCCTTTTCTTCATCCTATTTACCCGTCTGCCCCGTCTTAAAAATTAATGACATTATCTAGTTTTCTATAAACTAAAGGCCAATTTTAGCTTGGCAGAGGCTATAGTCCGATTCTCGAACTATAGAAGTTACTGTGGTTGTATGTTACCAAAATGGCTGAGCAGTACGGTTTAGAACCTTTTCGTAATTTGTTCGAATCCAATGCGCCTGGACTTCACGGACTTTAATGCTGTAGTTAGCTTTGGCTGGCCATTATGTTCTGCGTTAAACACCTACTTTTTATATAAAACAAGAAGCATAATATTAATTACTTACTCCCTGTTTTCATATAAAATTTAATATAATTTTATTACATATTGTTAAATATGTTATTAGTTAGGGCGACTTGGAGGTTGAACGATGAAAGTAGCGATTATTGGTACTGGCTATGTTGGACTAGTAACCGGTACTTGCTTAGCTGAAGTTGGAAATAATGTGGTCTGCATTGATAACGATAAAAATAAGGTTAAAAATATGCAGAGATCTATGCTACCAATCTACGAACCGCAACTGGAGGAGATCTTTAAGCGAAATATAGAGATTGGTAGATTAAAATTCACCGAAAGTATAGAAGACGGAGTATATGACACTTCTATTATCTTTTTAGCTCTTCCCACCCCTAGTTTGGATAATAAGTCAACGGACTTATCTCACATATTTCAAGTGGCTGAACAATTAGGGCCCCTTCTAAAAAAATATACAGTTATTATCAATAAAAGCACTGCACCTGTTGGCACGACGGAACAAATTAGATCAAGAATTGCTAGTACAACTGACCAAGAGTTTGATGTTATATCAAACCCAGAATTCTTAAGGGAAGGGTTTGCGGTGTCCGACTTCATGTTCCCAGATCGTGTAGTCATCGGAACAGATTCTAGGAAAGCCAGAAGCTTACTCGTTAAGCTCTACGAGCCGTTCTTAGGACGTGATACCCCGGTAATATATATGAGCGAAAAATCTGCAGAAATGACAAAGTACGCTGCCAATACGTTTTTAGCAACCAAGTTATCTTTTATTAATGAAATCGCTAATTTGTGCGAGCTAACTGGAGCCGATATTGACTCGGTTAGATTGGGTATGGCGACTGATGCAAGAATAGGAAATCGATACCTATCTTCTGGTATAGGTTACGGCGGAGGTTGTCTACCAAAAGATGCAAGGTCTTTTAAGAGTACGTCTGAAGAGCACGGGTATAACTTTAAGATATTGGATTCAGTTATATCAGTTAACGATATGCAAAAGAAAAAACTAATTAGTGACGTAATTAGCTACTATGGGAACGTTAGCGGCAAAAAGATTGCATTGTGGGGATTATCGTTTAAGCCTGATACTGATGATGTTCGTGAAGCAGCTTCTTTAGATATAATACGGGGTCTTATCAAGAACGGTGCCTTAATCACGGCTTATGATCCAGTCGCAAATGTTAATGCAGAGAAAGAACTCGGCAAACTTAAAGCCCTAAACTTTGTAAACGACGCATACGAAGCACTTGAAGGAGCGAATGCGCTGATTATAGCAACAGAATGGGCAGAATTTCGTAGGCCTGAGTTTACCAGGATGAAGCAGCTGCTTCAGGAACCTGTTATTTTTGATGGGCGCAATCTATATGATGTTAATGATATGAGGAAACTGGGCTTCTATTATAAAAGTATCGGTAGAGAGACAGTTATAGTGAAGGTCTAAATATTTTTTTGCGTATTCAAGTCTAATATTGCCAAATTAATCGTAATGAGATAAAGAGTGCATCATTTTGTAAGAACAAGCCCGCAATAGCTTAGTATTTTTTCGCTACTCTTGGAGTAGATACTCATTGGTACCACATGAGTTATTTTTAATCCTGCATCAACAACTTCACTTATTATCTCCTCCTCACTTTCATAGATACGACTAGCGTTAGAACTAGCGTACAAGCGTATCCTTTCAGTAAATTCTTCATTGTCTAACTGAAGAATTTCAGGATATTCACTTTGCGAATAAAGCTCCGCTGTATTATTTATAAATGTATTTTCTGCCTTATGTTTTTCTACGCTGTGATCTCTTGCTACTTGAGCTGTCGTTATGATGTATCCTCCTAACTTTAGCGATCGGCTCCATTGATCTAAAATAGATAAACGGTCTTTTTTATCAGAGAATTGAGTCAAAAATGCATCCGTTACAATAAGGTCACTCTCTATCTCATTGGACAAAAATTGAGTTATATTCTGCGTACTATCTCTTACTGTATGTTGGTCTAATTCATTAGAAGCCAGCATGCTGAACGATGTAGGCGTAGGACACGCATCAACTATTTGAATATGAGCTAATATTCCGGCGTTGCCTAGGCTCATAATTAATGGTGAGTCAACAAGAAGCCAGGAGTAGTCTGCGGTGCCACTGATAGTAACCTTAGCCTCATCGTGGCGAGTGTCTGATAGGGCTCCTTCGATAGCTGAGGCATAGAAGCTTCGGTGCGAATATGATGATGGGACTGCTTCAATTCTACGCAAAATAGGTCGCATAAAATGATAATTAGAACAGTCTATATATGACTCTCGGCACAATGTCTGTCCTTCGTTAAATACCTGAACTGAGAGGGATCTGTCTAAATTGGCCTTCATGGGTTTTCTTTAACTACCTTCCTAAGGACTGATGCTAGCTTACTATTAAGAGTTGCATTTGATATTACGACATTGGGAGATGTATCTAAGAATTGGATGTCGTCTTGCGTACTGCTTAGAACCATCCCGCCCGCATTAGTCACTAGGCTGTATATGGCCCCAGATTCAAACTTCTTAAGACCTACTTGAATTGTGGCGTCGATATATCCGCATGCAACTAGTGAGCTTCTAAATACTAATCCTTCTTGCAGTATGATGTATGCACCAGCTTCACGAAGAGTTGAATATAAATGTGGGAGAGTCTCGATTGTATGACCTGACAATGCTATACGAGCTTCTACCAAGCTATCATGATTTGATACTTTCATCAACATATCATTACAAAACGATTGATTACCGTCACTATAAAAAATGTCCCCACTATTAGGATTGTAAACAAATGCTGATTTAACGGCATTGTCCTTCAGTTCATATATTGAAACCATGTAGCTCGGTATGTGGTACATAAATGGGATAGTCCCATCAATAGGATCTATTACCCAGGTTGATTTACTTTTCGCGCCAATTATTGTTTCACCATCTTCAGCTATAATAGTATTATCGGGCACTATCTTTGCTAGTTCGTTCGTGAGGTAGATGGCTAGTTGTTTATCGGCATTGGTCTCAGGGGGAGCCTCTTTTCCGGCTATACTCTTAAGATCGCTTGCCAAAAATTTTCTAAAGCTTTCTTTAGTAGATAATAAGAGCTGGATTATTCTTCCATGTATTTCTGGCTTCATCATGACTTACCCTTAAGTCTTTTCTTTAGCAATTTAGCGGTTTGATTTATTTGGTTCACTGCACTTACGGGACTTTTAGTAGTACTTAAATAAGTTATTACTCGTAGTAGATAGAATGGTGTTAAAGATAGCGCAAGTTCTGAAGGTGCATAATCTCGACGATGTATCTCGTGTGAGGCTAGTATTTCAACCCACTCAGTTAGGCCAAGATCGTTGTTATCGGGTAGATCGCAGATGTGTAAACCATTCACCTCATTTACTTCATACAATTCAAGGGCGGTATTACGCCTTTCGTTGAGCTTATCAGCTAATATAATTTCCCCAGTAAGCAATGTTAGCTTGTTACCGTATTGTCTGTCGAAATTAGTACCATTCGTTAATGATAATCTATTACGTGTTTCAAAATAGCTTTCTGCAACTTGCTGAAACATTCCTACCATCTTATCAAAGCTGGGCTTATGAATCTTGCGATTAAGTGAAATCTCAGTGATTCGCATATCACTAAAAAGAGCCTGCAATGTCATAAAGATATCTACGCCGTAACCTAAGGATGATTCTGGCCAGACTTGCTTGGATAAGTGATTGGCAAATTTCTTTGATATGCCGAAGTCGCCGGCTATTCCTTGATAGGGTGCCTTGCCACTTGTCAGCCAAAACAACTCTGGATATATAAAATGATTAGTCGTATTGCCTTCCTGCATATTCCTTGAGTAATTAGGGATAACATAATCATAATTTTTTTCTTTTGAAGCAGAATGTTTAATCAACCACTCTGTTTCAAATGAGATAATGTCGCCATCTACAAACAAACAATATGTAATATCTTCACGAGTAGCAATATAGTTGATAATTGACTTTAGGTTATAGCCCTTACCTTTTTGATTTGTAATAAGTGAGACTTTTTCTGCTCGAGTCTCAACTTCCCTAAAGCACTCTGCCGTCAAGTCAGGGCTATCATTGTCTGCATTGATTAAAATGATATTCATATTTAGGCTAGATGCAGCAGTATCTATCGCAGTAACAAGTTGAACTATATTGTCAGCCTCATTGAAACTCGGAATACCAACAGCTATCATTATTCATTTTCCTTAGCATGGATGAAATCAACTGCGCTATCGCTATCTGGTGAAAATATTTCCGTCACACCAGTTTTTATAACTAGGCTAACAAGCTTATCTCTCGCTTTTAACGCGGCTTCTAAATTGACCGGAGGCAATGAGCCGAGGTAGTTGCCGTAATCATCCTGAAAGGGTGTTGCCTGACCCGTTATATGCCGACCAAACCGTTCGTGAAGTATTAAATTTCTTTGTAGACCATGCCAAGCCATTGCTAGTAAATCAGGCTGACTGTGATCAATTCGAACATGGAACACTTCCTTAACTAGTAATTGCCTCTCGCACGTACTAACTCCAATTGATTCGGGCAGTACAGTAATTTTGTTGTTCCATGATGGCTTATTAAGATTTTGGGGCTTAGCAAGCAGTCGCGCAATATATGGATCGGCCGAAATTGCAGTCTCTCTTACATTAAACCATGCATTGCCACTTTCAGTGATAAGCTCACTAGTATCGTTCGAGCCCATATATACTTGATCGTTCCCAATAAGACTGTAGCCGTATTGGTGGCAGAGTCGTAATGCAAGTGTAGTCTTTCCGGCCCCCTTTTCTCCTAAAAATACATAGGATTTGTCTTGTTCAGGAAGTTTGACTGCCGCGGAGTGTACTAGCATTAATCCAGATTTATCTGCCCGTAAACATTCGGCCATATAATGAGCAGTAAATGCTATAGATGTTCCATTTCCGAACATACGAATAGGCCCTGTAATTATTAGTCTCTGCTCGTCCGATAAATAACTAATATTGATATCTTCACCAACAATATATTCAATAATGCCATCAACATGTTGATATTTCTCATCGATCTCCATGCCGGTGATTGCGTCTTTGAGGTTTTCGAAAGTGTTGTCAACAAACGATCTATGACTGTTTATTCGTATCGATACATCGTTAAAAACTAAGTTTGTAGCGTAGGTATCAGCCGATGACTCCATGGGCTTAAATACTTCTCGGTTATTGCCCTTGTTTTCCATGTGCGTTCCATACATTCGTTCGAGGAAGGAAGTGGGCATCATTAATTATCCGGTTGGTTGTCTCTCTTCCAAGGCCAAGGCACTCGGCCACGACTCTATCTACATCTATTTTCGCTACATCGGACTCGGTGGATACAATAATTCTCGAGGGATCAAACAAATCATCCCCAAGGTTCGCTTGTAATATTACTTGGCACCGGGAGCCAAGCTGTTCATAAATTTGTTTTGATATTAAGTCGGCTTGATAACCTAGTAATTTTCCTACGAAGTACGTTGGATTTTTACCGTGGGGAGCCTCCATGGTATTTGGCCGGAAGCTCGATATGATACCGTGTGTCTTGTTCCCGCGACCTACGGCACCTTCTTCTCCGAAGTCTGTGCATGATCCACCAGTAACTAAATATGGTCTTGGGTTGGGACCCTTTGTCTGGGTATTAACAATAACTTGAGCAAATACTGTGTCGCCAATTTTATCCTGCGCATATTCTTGCAAAACCTCTTCTAGGTACTTCTCGCGATCAAAATATTCTTTAGCATCTGCTGTATGGGTAGTTATCTGGGGAATTGCAAGTGTGGAAGTAATAATATTACCGTTCCTCACGCTCATTACTTTAATGTCCTGACCGACAAAATCAAAGCGTGGCACTGGCATACCGTGTTCATCGTCGCTATAGAAAAATCCCTCTAAATCCAGAGTTAGCTTTTCAGTTTCGGTCAGTGGCCAGTAGCTGATCATTGTAGCAGTGTCATTTGCGCGTGGCATTTCTGTCATGTACTCTGGCAAGTCTTCGATTGAGCGAGGGGAAAACCAAAATGGACGCGTGCTGTGATCTGACGTTAAACTCTCAGCGCTATACACATGGGCGTCTGAGGTATCGAGGTGTGGCATGACGCGTCGTAAATAAGTCCGAGCTGCCTGATCTTGTAGGTCTGCGAGTGGTATCTCTTCTCCGCCGAATGACTTGCTAGCACGCCCCATGAATATCATTCGTAGTGGAGATTCAAAGTCATTGCCTCCAAACTGCTGCACGCACAAGCCACCAAGGAGCATTGCCTTGTCAAGGTTATGGTGTGGGATAGCTCCGAAACGCTCCAAGCAATGTTTTGCATATTGAATTTCAGAGAACTCAGCAATACCATCAACTAGCGTGTCGGGGTGACCGAGACCTTTTCGTTCAACAACCTCTTGCTCTAATAGCTCTGGTCCCTGATAACTACGATTTACTTCGAGTGCCATTATGTAACTCCTGTTCTTTCTCCCGCGCAATCACGTTGAATCACCTTATCGGAAACGTTATCTTCAATTTTGCTGGCGTACAGCCTCTCAAGAAAATCATAGATGGCTATAGAGTTGGCCGGTGATAGGTACTGCCTCATTGTGGTACTCAGTTTTGCAAACTGTACTTGCTCAAGATGCCTTCGCAAATGATTGTCATCAAGCGTTATCATCTCATTGTCGTTGACCACAACAATACTCCTAAATCGCTGTTCACCCGCTACAGGATCAAACGAAACACGGTACCTATTTTGTTTATTAGTTTCAACGATTAACCATCGCGTAAGAGAGTTCTGAATTTTCTCGTCTTCATGAATCATAAAGTCACCTAGGAATGAATCGATTTTGATGATGCGGTCACTCATATCAGAAAGTATTAAGTGAACACCCTGATTGAAAGAGTCATCTCCGCCACGATACATTATATTCTTACTAACACTTAGTTCATCAATATCGATACCAAGCTTCTGTAGTATTGCGATTGCGTGTGGTATTTCTATGCCATACGATTCTAGCTCTCGATCAAAAAATCTACCCGCACGAGTATCGGCAAGTCTATTCTTAGATAGATTAATCTTGATCGATATAATCTTCTCGTCATTCGCGTGTAGCCGATCAGATATCATATCAAGTGCCGAAGACCAGAAATAGGACTCATTTACGTAGACAGTCACACCCTTGTGTTTGTTTAATAGCCTTTTGATTGCTGCTCTATCGTCGGCATTCGTACAGATGGGCTTTTCTACTAATATTGTACTTGGACTTTTAATATTTTGATAGATCCATGATATAGAAGAGGCGTGTTGATCGCTCGGAGTGGATATATCGATCGTAAGGTTATCTAGCTGCTGTTGCCCAAATCGTTGCAGTCGTTTATCTGTCGTGAGCAGTCTGTCAACTTGCGACGAAGAGGTATCATATAGATATACATCTGCTCCTAGTGACAGCCAAAGCCCTGCCTTAATTTGGCCAATAGTACCACATCCAAGAATCAATACCTTATATGGACGACCTTGCATTATTTTTTAAACTTTACAATAAATAGGTTATAATAACAAATACTTATGAGGTATAGTGCTCTAATTGGCAATCCAACTGAACATAGCATATCACCGTTATTGTTCGAATGGATATCTGAACAGCTGCCTCAACCCATAGAATATAAGCACCTTAAAATAGATATTTCTCAAACTTCAGAGCTTAGTCCTGCGCTAAAGGCCTTTCAGACACTCAAATTTTGCGGACTCAATGTCACGCTACCATATAAGCTAGATGTCATATCGATCTTGGACAAGCTTGATGACTCAATCTCGTCGATTGGTGCGGTGAATACTGTAGTTTTTGACACTAAAAAAAATCTATCTATCGGTTACAATACCGACTGGTACGGTATCTATCGTCCACTTTCAGGGGTAATTGCTGAATACCAAAACAAAAAAGCGCTCGTATTCGGTACTGGAGGCGCTGCAAGAGCAGCTATCTATGCGGTCCTTGAGCTGGGCATAAAAGATGTAGTGGTATTATACCGGATAGCGGAGTCCAATAGGACAAAATCTCTACAGAATCAATTTTCGGACAAGACTACGATTCGCTTCGATGTATACGAAGGTATTGTTCAGCATATCGATACGGCGGACATAATTATCAACGCAACGTCAACAGGAATGGTGGGTCAAGATGCGAAAACACCATTTGCACTCGATTTGCTCAAGAATCACGAGGATCTCTCTCGCAAAATATTCTTTGATTGTGTATTCAATCCGGTGAACACTCCACTTATGTCATATTTTAAATCAAGCGGAGCAAGAACAATTGATGGATTATGGATGATGATATATCAGGGGTTGTATGCGTTTATGCTATGGACGGGAAACGATGTACTAAATACGCTTACAGAAGATAATCTGCTCATATTACACAAGTTACTGCAGAAAAGAATTCAGCATGTCTAACTCAATAAAACTAGCTATCAATTTTGATGAGATATCTGACGATTTCTTAGAAGCGGTGACTGTTATGCACGATCTGGGTATACAGTATGGCGAGCTACGTACAGTGAACGGAAAGAATTTTGTATTCTGGTCAGACAAAGAAGTAGAGAACTTCAAGCAGCAGTTAAACGAGTATGGCATCACGGCATTAGCCGCTGCAACACCTCTTTTTAAGTGGTATTCGTCCGATAACGATGCTGAGGTTGCTCACGACAACTTTGGGTTTAATCCGCGACTTTCCGAGGAAGAAAAACGACAGATTATTACGCGAACCATAGAGGTCGCCGATGCTTTAGGTATACATAAGCTTCGTATATTTTCAGAGTTGAAATCAGCAGATGATACGGCGGGAGACTTTGCCTTAAATCATTTACTAGAGTATGCGCTGAGCCAGGCCGCAAAGCGTAATATTAATCTACTTATAGAAAACGAGCCAGTCTGTCGAATCCATACTAAGTCAACACTCATTGACTTCCTAAATAAAAACCAAGCTCATAACCTGAATCTGTGGCTTGACATCTCAAATTTGCTTGAAATTGGCGAGACGATTGATGAGGATTTCCTATCTACCTTAGGACCAAGAATAAAATATATTCATGTTAAAAACTACATAATTAAAGACAGAATTCGGAAGTACGTGCCAGCCGGAAACGGTGAAATTGATTACGATTCAGTTCTACCTCTTGTTTTATCTCATTGTTCGCAAGAGGTTATTGTAAGCGTAGAGACCCATGCGCCGAAAAGCGAGAAAATATCTGCTTCTCGTAGCTCCCTCGTCTATCTAGTTGATCTGTTAAATAAGTATCAAAAAGGAGAAAACCATGTCAGAACGCATTAGTATTGAAGCCATTCCAAACATGCCGGAAATAGTCACCGGCGATGATATTGGTGAGATTATAGTGTATAAAACTAAAGAGACTAATTTTGAGCTGAAAGAACACGATATCCTCTGTATCGCTTCAAAGGCAGTCTCGCTTGCAGAAGGTGAGCCTGTTGCGCTCGATACTGTGAGTGTTGGAGATGTAGCACAGGAACTTCATAAGCGTATCCCCCGCAAGGATCCTCGCACGCTACAGCTTATCATTAATGCAACTGGTGTCGATGACGCAAGTCGCTTAGACCTTGACGACAACTATATTGCAGGCTGGCTTCCTAACGGGAATAGACTGACAAGTGCTGGCGTAGATAAAATGGGCTCCGAGCATGTCATCCTCTTGCCTGAAGACCCTGATAAAAGTGCTAGTACAATAGGGACAACAATACTAAACGCAACAGGAATTAACGTTGCCATTATCATTACGGACAGTGATGGCCGTGTAGAAAAGAGAGGCGCAACCCAAGTAGCTATTGGTGTTTATGGGGTACCTCCTGTACGTGTTACTGAACATGCCGAAAAGGGTGAGGTTGTAAGAAATGAAGAAACAACCTGTGATATGCTTGCAGCTTCAGCAGGATTACTAATGGGGCAAAGAGGCATGAATAGGCCCGTTGTCTTGATTCGCGGGCATGAATATGAATTTAATAAAACAGTTACAATAACCGATGCTCTCGTGAAATCAAAGGCGTTAGGGTCCGCGAATCAGGACAAGTAAATCTCGAGTGCAAAGAGCCGTATGTCTGAGAAGCTGAGATTATAGAGGAGCTACTAAGGCATGCTTTAAAACTAACTCGATGTCTGCGGAATAACATTAAAAGATACGTCGAAAAGGATTTGCCAGCATACGAGCGTAAGCTAAAAGACATTAAACGGCGTCAAACTGAGCTAAAAGAATCAATTGTGAGTGAAGAAAAGTTTCTCAAACTCATGAAAGTGTCGTTAGTTATATCGGTGATTTACAAGACCTAGAGCAGATTAACGAAATACTGCAAATGTTCTACTCAAGCTTCGTCATTTTAGACCGGAACGTATCTGTTATTACGTTTAATCAGGAATGGTATGACGTGTTGCTTGGGTTTAGGGTAAATTGGAAAACCTGATCGACTGGACGATTTATAATAATGCTGATTCTGTTCTCTCTCATGAAGTCATTTTAATTCATCAATCATTACAGTCAAAATGCTTGTTGGATATTGTTTCAACTTTATGGCATTGGCTGGGGATAAGGGACGAAGTCCAAACTTTTGATGACTCTGATAACATAAAAGATATCGATTTAGAGACTAAAGAGATAAAACAAATACTAAAGGGTGAGGAGACAGAACAATGAGGGTGGCAGTTCGCAACACAAAAATGGCTTTGCCTTACTCTGAACTGTTTGACCAAAACTCTTTTTATAAGGCATTTGAGAAAGACTTAGCTCGGGCAAACCAGGAATTAGTAATTGAAAGTCCCTTCATTACCGTAAGGCGTTTGACTCATTTGCTACCAATCATAAAAAAGCTGAAAAAGCGCGGCGTTAGAATTACAGTAAATACTAAAGACCCATTTGAGTACGATACTGTGCGTTGGCAGGGTGAAGCGACCAAGGCAGTTAGGCTACTACAATGTGCTGGAGTTAAGGTGCTCTATACAGTTGGTCATCATCGCAAGTTGGCAATAATTGACAGAGCGATTTTATGGGAGGGAAGTCTCAACATATTGTCCCAAAGCGATAGCTGCGAGATTATGCGCCGGACGCAATCACCGGAAGCAGCCGAACAGATGCTTCGATTTACTATTACTGTTACGTTTGTAAGCTAAGCTGGCAGGTTGGAGATATCAACGTCGAGGATTTTGGCAAGCTTTTTTATCGTGGCAAAAGATGGGTCCTGTTCATCGCGCTCAATTTTAGCGATTGTGTTTGAGTGGACCCCGGATTTTTTGGCAAGCTCAACTTGAGTCAGGCCTTTATTTTGCCGGGCTTCTTTAAATATTTGACCGGTTGTTTTTCTAGGATTCATTATCTTTACTCGGATAGTTGCACTAATAGTTTAGCATCAGTGTTAATAGTTTAAAAACAGGGTTAAAAATGTTACAGTAAAGTCAAATTATGGCTAACACTAACCTCTCTAATGCTAAAAAGGTTAAAAACGATGAATTTTATACGCAATTTAGCGATATACAAAAGGAAATAGAGGCGTACCTAGAATTTGATCCAGATGTTTTTCGTGGCAAAGTGGTCTATTCAAACTGTGATGACCCATTCGAAAGTAACTTCTTTCGTTATTTTGCACTGAATTTTAATCGACTTGGTCTGAAGCGGCTCATCACTACCAGCTATAAACCATCACCTATTGCTAATACTCAACTTGGGCTGTTCGGAGATGATAAGACAATAAAGTCAGCTAAGGGCCGAACAAAGATTACCGCAAATAAACTCATTATTAACGAAGTTCATGACATGGACGGTGACGGTGCTTTTGACCTACGCGATATTGCTGAGCAACTGAAAGCCAATAGAAACAATGAGTGGTCGCCACTCGAGGGGGATGGTGACTTCCGTAGTCCAGAATGCGAGGCACTGCTAAAACAATCAGACATCGTAGTCACTAACCCGCCGTTTAGCCTATTCCGTACATATGTTGCTCAGTTGGTTGAATACAACAAAAAGTTTGTAATAATCGGGAATCTGCACGCAATAGTATATAAAGAAATATTTCCATTGATTAAAGCGGACAAAATGTGGCTCGGTAACGGTTTTCAAGCTGGTAATGCGTACTTCTCAACACCAAATGTCCGCGAATTTGCGGGTGGAGTTTACGATGAGAAGACAGGATTAGTGAAGTTCCGCAATTGCTGTTGGTTCACTAATCTGGACCACGGCCGTCGTCATCAGCCATTGAGCCTCATGACCATCGCAGACAACTTGAAGTTCAATAAGAAAATGGCAGGAAAAACTGCCTATGAGCGCTATGATAATTACGATGCTATTGAAGTGCCTTTTACAGACGCTATACCCAGCGATTACGACGGAGTAATGGGTGTGCCGGTTAGTTTTTTGGATAGATATAACCCTGAACAATTTCAAATTTTAGGGTCAAACCGAGGTATTGATCAAGATCCAGATAGGGTTTACGGCAAAGGATCATACTTGAACGGGAAAGAGACATTTAAGAGGCTTTTTATTAGGCACAGAAAGCCAGCGGCATGATAACTACTCTTTGGACAGATAAAACCGTACGCGATGTTATTGACGGTTTTGTATACAACGAGCTAGAAGGTAAGGGTTTATTTGGGTTAGGTGGAAAGCTCACTATTCAGCCGGAATATCAACGCAACTATATCTATGCCGAAGAAGGCAAGGAAGCAGCTGTTATAGATAGTTTATTGCGGGAGTATCCTCTCGGCCTACTGTACTTTAACAAGTCTGGTGATGATACATATGAAGTCTTGGATGGGCAGCAGCGCATTACTAGTATCGGGCGTTTTGTGGCTGGTAAGTTTGCCATTACTGATGCTAATGGCATGCAGCAATATTTCAGCGGCATGGCACAAACCTTGCAGGAACGTATCCTCAAAGCACCTATGCTTATATACATTTGCGAAGGTGAGGAGCCGGAAATAAAAGACTGGTTCCGCACTATTAATATTGCAGGTGTACAGTTGAAACCACAGGAAATCCTAAACGCAGTCTACTCAGGACCGTTCGTTACACTAGCCAAAGCTGAGTTTAGTAACAGTCAAAATAGCAATATTAACAAGTGGGCCGCCTACATATCTGGCAATGTAAAACGACAAGACTACTTAGAAACTGCCCTAGAATGGGTTAGTCATGACCAAATAGATGACTACATGAGCCAGCACCGATTTAAAGACGACATTGATGAACTTAAGGAGCACTTCAATAAAGTGATCGATTGGGCCTCTAATACGTTTACTATGGTCGAGCGGGAAATGCAGGGACTAGACTGGGGCAAATTTTACAATGAATACCACGAGCGTTCGTACAACCCTGTTGAAGTAAGCGAATTGGTTAAAAAATTATACGGCGACGAACATGTTAAAAACCGTCGCGGAATTTTTGAATATATTCTTGGCGGGTGCGAAAAGAAAAACCTACTCGACATACGTTTTTTTGAAGATTCTGTAAAACGCGTGGCATATGATCGGCAAACTGCTGTTGCAAAAGAAAAAGGTGTGTCGAATTGTTCGTACTGTGCTATGGGTCATGAGGCCAACAAAACGAAAATATGGCAACTTAATGAAATGGATGCTGACCATGTTTCGGCATGGAGCAAGGGCGGTGAAACCATTGCAGAAAACTGCGAAATGCTATGCAAGCCGCACAATAGAGCCAAGGGTAACCGGTAGATAACTAAGACAGCGGTTCAACAAGTTGGTTAGAGACCAGCTAATGACGATGCTTTTGAACTGTACCCCGGTTTATTCGTTGATATATACGAATTAAGCCCGCGACCTTGTTTCGCAAGACTTTTTAGGTTTTCCACTACCCCACTGCTTGCACTTGAATACGTATACTTGTAGAACGCGTATTGACCTTCTTTAAATTGAACGACTATGTAATCAGCGCCAATTTGGTAGGCCAGTACTCCAGAAGTGCCGCTTAAATTCAGATAAGTTTCCATGTAATCCTCCTATAGGATAGTTATTTGCTATACTCGGAGGGTGACGCTTTTTAGCGCCACCCAATCAGAATCGCTGGGAATGCTTCCGCTTAAAAGAATGCAGACCTGGCGATTTTACTTTTTTCCGCGTTTTGACTGCGGTGCGCGTTGGGACAAGTCACTGCCAGCTACTCGCTTTACCGGCTTCGATGAGCTCGGGTTGCGGAGTATCTTGGAAGCTATTTTCCCAACTGGCTTGCTCGTTTTTCGCTGCTGGGCCATTGTCTTTCTCCATGTTTCTTTGCTTTTTTACCCTCCAATCGGTGCAAAGTTAACCGCTTGGGTTTTGGTTTTGATCATCCACCTCAGTGGATATTCTCGCCGCGCTTATTATACAATACTTCTACACAACATTTCCACTATTTTTTACCTGATATTTAACTATAACCACAGTTTCTATTCTTCATGTGTTTGAATATCTTTATATCGTGTGCCTTTTAAGTAAAATATATTTTACTTTTTAGCTTGACAAGATATACTAATTTTGTAATAATATTGTTATACAATAAACTATACACGAGGCAAAACTATGGATTCTTATGCTAAAAAAATACGGAGCCTTCGCGAAGGAAAAAATGTTACACAAGAAGAAGCGGCATCTGCATTAGGAGTCACTAGACCCACATATAACGCCATCGAAACAGGTAAACGAGATTTAACTGTAGAAGAACTACACAAATTGTGTGTACTGCTTGGGATTACAGTTGAACAGTTTTTATTTAGTTCATCTCAATCAGAGTCATATGAGAGCCGTATGGCAAAATACAAAGAGTTGATTCTTAATTGCCTACAGTGTGGTGCAACTATGAACGATCCAGGCGTTGGGAAAACTAAACTTGCGCTGATGGTATATATGTGTGACTTCGCATCTTACTATGAGAACAAGATCTCTCTTTCAATGCTATCCTACAGGCATACGGCTTACGGGCCGATTGCAGATGCATATTATCGTATGATTGATGAACTTTATGATGAAGGTGCAATTACTATCGAATTGCGTGGTCGCGCCATACTACTTTATGCAAATGAACCAGCCGCACCTCACTCATTACTAACACTCGAAGAATTAGAGCTCATTAAAAAAGTTTGTGAACCATGGCATGACCAACCTACGCAAGCTATAGTAGACTTCGTAAAAGGAAATACTCCGTGGAAAAAGCGTACTCTTGGAGAAATTATTGCGTACGACGACATACTTGATGAACAGACTAATCCGTTTCTTGCGTTAGATAGCACAAAGAGTAGAGTTATTGCATGAACGAGATTATTTGCCCGCATTGCAATCAAGCCTTTAAGATTGATGAAGCCGGCTTTGCGGATATCCTTAAGCAAGTACGTAATAAAGAGTTCGATAAAGAACTGCACGAACGACTTGCGGCAGCAGAGAAAGATAAACAAAGTGCTGTCAAACTTGCTGAAGCCAACACAAAAAACGAGCTTCAGTCAGAGGTTGCCAAAAAGGATTCTGAGCTGGCGGAGGTAAAGGCTCAACGTGATGCTGCAGTTAATGAACTAAAGGCCGAGAAAGATGCTGAGATTGCCCGGTTACAAGCTAGGGTTGAGTCTGCCGAAATAGAAAAGAAGCTGGCAGTTACTGAAGCGGTAAATAAAGTCGAAAAGGAACGTGACGAGATAGCCAGCAAGTTAGGAGTGAAAGACCATGAGCAGAAGCTACTAGAAACATCACTCAAAGAGAAGCACGAGGCCGAGCTAAAGCTTAAGGATGAACAGATTGCACAATATAGAGATTTCAAGGCAAAGCAATCAGTGAAATTATTGGGTGAAAGCCTTGAACAGCACTGCGAGATCGTATTTAGGCAGTGGCAATCAGCGGGCGCCTTCAGGAACGTATACTTTAAAAAAGATAACGATGCGAGTTCTGGCGGCAAGGGCGACTATATATATCGTGAGACCGATGAAGCCGGTAACGAAATACTGTCAATCATGTTTGATATGAAAAACGAAGCGGACGAGACTACGGCTAAGAAGAAAAATGAAGATTATCTCAAGAAGCTTGATAAAGACCGGACCGAGAAGAAGTGTCAGTACGCGGTGCTGGTGAGTATGCTGGAAGCAGACAGTGAACTATACTCTGGTATTACCGACGTGGCATACGCTTATGACAGAATGTACGTTGTTCGTCCGCAATTTTTCATACCGATAATCACACTGCTCCGTAATGGTGCGCAGGATTCTTTAAAATTTAAAGCTGAACTAGCACTGGTACGTGATCAAAATATTGATATCACTAATTTTGAGAGTGATTTGCAACAATTCCAAGATGGCTTCATTAAGAATGTGAAAGATTCTAGTAACAAATTCCAAGATGCTATGGATGGGATTGACGTGACCATTAAAAAACTGGAAAGCATCAAGGAGGCACTCCGCCTATCTAATAAACATTTGCTCACAGCGGGCAATAAAGTAGAGAACGTATCGGTTAAGCGACTTACAAAGAATAATCCAACCATGGCCGCTAAATTTTCCGAACTAAAAAGTACTGAAAACTAACAGCTTTAGGTGTTTCGAGCACTTTTTAGTTTGTGATATTGCTCACGTAATCTTTCATGCGCTAATGTTTTTATAACATTGGTCAAAGTTTTTATGCTGCCTCACCCCTGATAATACTTATGCTATGAAACATACTTGACATAAAACAAGCCCTTATGGCATTAATTACGACATAAGGAGGGAGCATGCGCAAACTAAAACTTAAACTCATGTCACTCTATGTGGCAATTGGTATGCCAGTGATTCTCACGAACACCGCACTGGCAGCTACAGCAGGGGGGAGTGGTGTCAGCAGTGTCGAAACGTTTATAAAATCAGTCATCACAGTTATCACAGGTTTAGCCGGTCTCGTAGCGACCGGCTTTATTGTTGTAGGTGGTTTTCATTACATTATTAGTTCCGGCAACCCTGAGCGAATGGACCGGGCTAAACGTACTATTACATTTTCAGCCTTAGGGCTGGCCATCAGTATTGCCGCTTTTGTTATCAGCAATATAGTCACTAATCTCGCCAACGGGGCTTTCGGAGGCTAGAGCGTGGAATACGCGCCGTCCATGATTCACACCCTGGCCGACGCGACTTCAGCGGCCGGAGTAATGAGAGGTTTTGTCGCACCGGTTATTCAGACCCTGTGCGTCATTGCTTCACTAGTCTGTGTCTTCTTCCTGATTAATGCCGGCTACCACTACATGACGAGTAGCGGTAATCCGGAAAAATTGGAGCAGGCCAAGCATACCCTAAAGACAGCGCTGATCGGACTGCTTATCGTGCTGGCGGCCGGTGTGCTGACAGCCGTTCTGACTCATGCCTACGCTGGATCCAGCCAGGCACTGAATCAAAAGCTGCCGAATCTGACGCAAGTTAAACCGGCGCATGTATCCAACGGTCTCATAGATATTCTCATCAAGGCTATAACTGGACTGCTTAATAATATTATCCAGTCGATAGCCGCGCCGTTCTTGGCTGCCTTGAAATTCTTTACCAGCCATACGCCACTGATGGCTGACAATTCCAGTGTTTTTAATTTATGGCTGGCGATTGCTGGCATGTGCGATGTGCTGTTCGTGTTGGTTGTCGCACTGCTTGGTTTCCATATTATGAGCGCCAGCACTTTCGGCTTTGATGAAATCGAGATTAAGCACCTATTGCCACGTCTGGCTCTAATATTCTTGCTCATTAATACTTCCATCTTTGCCATTGACGGCGTTATTGAGCTAAGTAATGTCATGATTAGGGCCATAAACGATACCGGTGCTCAGTCGGTTTGGAATACGCTGACTAATATCGTTAAGCAGTCTGGCAGTTTAGGTGTTGGCAGTCTGCTCATCATGATAGCTTTCTTAATCTTTTCGGTTATTTTGCTAGTCTACTATGTCGGCAGGCTCGTGACATTGTATTTAGGTGCGGCACTGTCTCCGATTGTCTTTTTACTCTGGTTGCTGCCCGGCTTCAAAGACTTTGCCGAAACGGCTCTAAAAACTTACCTCGTTACCATCTTCGTGCTGTTTGTGAACGTTGTCATTTTGGAATTGGCGGCCTCGCTATTTTCTGGCATTAACTCAGGCGGGGCATACATACCGAGCACCGGCGATCTTATGTCTCTTATTGTCGGTTTAGCCACTGTCATTGCGCTGCTTAAAACCCAAGGCGTCATGATGCAATTCAGTTACGCCAGTATCGGGCCGCGCAGTATGCGCAAAATGGGCGGTCAGTTTATGAACGGAGTTGCTTATGTCAGTACCGTTGGCCGGCGGGTTATGGGATCGGGCGGTGATGATACCGGCGGCGATGATGGCGGTGAAACACAAGGTTCCGGCGGCAGAAGCAGACGCCCAGCGCCGACAGGTGCAACTTATGTCGCACCGGTAAGCAACAGTGCCGCAACTAGCCAGTCGAAACGGCGTGATTCTAGCAATGTGTCTTTTACCGCTAAAGAACTCGAGCTCGAACCATTAGTAGCTAAACCACGTAAGAAAGCCGCCAAAAAAGCGGCAGACATTAAAGTGCCCAAGCAACCTTTAAAGGAGACAGCATGAAAGTAACCGTTGTTCCAGCTCAGATAACTACTGTAGAGGATCGGATCGTTGGCAGTTTAGGCTTAAGTCAGCTGTTACTGCTTTGTATCCCAATATTCGGTGGCAGTCTGCTATATGTTATCTTGCCGCCAAACTTCCATGCGGCGATTTATAAGATAGTCATCATTACACTGCTGGCAGCGATGTGTGGCTTGGCTGCTGTACGTGTGAAGGGTAAAATCCTGCTGCTCTGGTTGGTTGTTATTCTGCGCTATAACGCCAGGCCGCGGTTCTATGTCTTTAACAAACGTTCGCCGCACGGCCGTGAGCTGTATGACCGCAAGATTGAAGTTGAAGTAACTGAAGAGCAGAAACCGGCTACACAGGCTGTTAAGAAAAAGTTGTCATTAACCACGGCGGAACTAAGCAAAGTCTACGGTTTGCTGGAGAACCCGGCGGCTAATGTACATTTTGAAATAAAGAAAGGAGGACTCTATGTTCATGCTACAGAAGTCAAGCCAGAAAGCTAGTGCCAGGCAACAGATTGACCTTCAAGGCATTAAGGACGGCGTACTAATGTTACCGCGTAACCGTTACCGCGTTATCCTGCATGTTTCTTCACTCAATTTTGAACTCAAAAGCGAAGATGAGCAGGACGCAATAATTGAAACTTACGAAAGTTTTCTAAATTCTGTAGGCTGTCCGCTGCAAATCCTCATCCGCACCAGAGAAATTGACATGGACAAGTATCTTGCAGAGCTTGATGAACGCTTAGAGGATGAGCCGATAGACATTTACCGCACTCAGCTTATTAATTACGGTGACTTTATTAAGAGCCTGGTTACTACTAACAAAATCTTAACCCGCCATTTTTACGTCATCGTGCCCTATGATGCCCACTCAAAGCTGGACTTTGAATCGATCAGGGAGCAATTAGGTTTGCGGACTGATATTGCCATAAAGGGTTTGGCCCGTCTTGGGATGCAATCCAGGATCCTGACCAGTCTTGAAGCCTTGGATTTGTTCTACAGTTTTTACAATCCAGAACAAGCCAAAGTTCAGCCACTGACCGCTCAAGCTCTGGAATTGCTGCACAACGATTTTATCGAGAAAGGACTTATCGATGAGTAACCCAGTTCTTATAGTCAAAGAATGGAAAACTAAACGTGACGAACGGCCGAAAGAGCACGAGATTGCTTTCGGTGAGCAGGATAGCATTGATGCGCTGTCTTATGCTGGGATGGAAGAACAAGCCGATTGTCTTTGTATTGATGGCGTTTTTATCCGCACTCTGTTTATCTCCGGCTATCCCTTTGTAGCCAGTTCAGGCTGGCTCGACACGCTCATTAACTTCAACCACGATATCGACATTAGCTATCACATTCACGAGGTGAACGCCCTTCAAGCCTTACCCAAGCTGCATCGTAAGATTACCGAGCTGGAATCTACCAAGCGGGCCATGATTCGCTCGGGTAAGATCGTCGGCAGCGAAATCACCGATCCGTTGGAATCGGCTATGGATTTGCGGGATAAAATACAGCGCGGCCAAGAAAAGCTGTTTCAGGTATCTGTCTACATGGGACTGCGGGCTGAAAGCTTAAGTGAGCTCAATAAAATAACCAAGCTGCTCGAAACGACATTGTCGGCCCGGTTGTTTTTCTGTAAAACCGCTAGATATCAACAGCTTGAAGCCTTGCAGTCCATTTTGCCTCGAGGTGAAGATCAGTTAGCACAAAAAAGGAATCTGGACAGCAGTTCAGCCGCCCTGACGTTTCCGTTTATGAGCTCCGAGCTTGTACAGGAGTCCGGCATTCTCTACGGCGTCAATAAGTCTAATAATTCGTTGGTTATCTTGGATCGCTTTAGCTTACACAATGCTAACTCTATTGTGTTTGCGCAATCAGGCTCTGGAAAAAGCTACGCTACTAAAGTAGAGATACTGCGCCAGTTGATGCAAGGAACCAAGGTGATTGTTATCGACCCGGAGCGGGAATATAAGCTTTTGAGTGAATCGGTTAAAGGTACCTATATAAAGCTGTCGGCTAAAAGTAAAGAAAAGATTAACCCGTTTGACCTAGCTACCACCTACCACCAGAAAAGCGACTTGTCTGAGCATGTGCAAGATTTAACTGAAGTTGTCGGGCTGATGGCTGAGGGGCTTAGCGGCCGTGAGAAAGCCGCCGTAGACAAGGCTATCCTTAAAATCTACAAGAAAGTCAAAACCAAAATGCCACTACTCGAAGACCTATATACTGAACTGCACAATCTTGGGCAGCTAAAACTCTGCGAGCGGTTGGAGAAATACATATCTGGATCTTTGGCAGATGTCTTTAATGCCCAAACCAATATTAAGCTAGATAACCGCTTAGTTATTTTTGATATTAAAGATTTACCAGAGTCTTTGCGGCAAATTATGATGCTAATAATCTCTAACTTTGTCCAAAACCAGGTGAAAGCCCTGCCTGAGAAGCGGCTGCTGATCATTGATGAGGGTTGGATGCTGCTGGAGCATGAAGAGTCGGCTAGGTTTGTAGCCGGACTGGTCCGGCGGGCTCGAAAGTATTACCTAGGTGTTTCGATTATTTCCCAGCAAGCCAATGACTTTCTAAAGTCGGATTACGGTCGGGCCATTGCATCACAATCAGCGTTGCGTATTTTAATGAGGCAGGACACCACGACTATTAAGAATGTGGTTAGTGAGTTTAATTTAAGTGAATACGAGCATAGTTTTCTGCTGACCTGTGAACGCGGCGACGCCCTGATTATCGCTGACCAGAACCATGTGGCCGTAAAAGTGGTGGCTTCCGATAAGGAACATCCGCTCATAACTACCAACCCGGCAGAGTTGTACGAGCGATGAATAGTGCTGCCTTGTTGCTGATGATCCGACCGCAGTCCATGAAGAAAATGGTTATATTAGTTGTCGTAACAATTTTTATAATCATGGCACTGCCGGTCATGGCGGTTTTTGCGCTCGGCACCAGTACGGTTTCGTTTCTGTTTTCACACTCTACCGCTACGGTGCCATATACCAGTTCCGAGACGGTCGGACTGTATGAAGGGCCACCGGTCCCCGGCGACACCTACGCTTGGGGAAACTGCACCTACTGGGTATTTTATATGCGTTTAGAAGCTGGTGATCCGATACCGACTACATGGGGTAATGCGGCTACCTGGGCGTTTTACGCGCAGCTGCAAGGTTACTTAGTAGATCACGTCCCCAGCCCCGGCGCAATTATGCAGACTGCCGAGGTGGATAACGGCTTAGGACATGTCGCTTACGTTACGAAAGTTGATCCCACGACCGGAGCCTGGACGATATCTGAAATGAACGTGGAGGGACTGGATATCGTGGATAATACCACTTATCCGGCTTCATACGCGCTTAACTTTAACTTTATTCATGACAAAATCGGTGTTCCGAATAAATTAAGTCTGAAACTGCCGTGAAATTAGTACAGTTTTTAACTGGCTACACGCACTATCTTGGCTGGATACTTGGCGTTGTTATTGTCAGTGCCATGCTGGTACAGTTACTCCGAAAAATACCGTTTTTAATCAGCTGGCGCCAGGCCCTAAGGCGGGAGGGTCTATTGCTACAACTGACACCACCGGTATCTTCGGCTGCTAATACTGAAGCTAATGAACAGCTTATCCGCGTACTACATGGACTAAATTCTTCTAGAAGCTGGCAGGACAAATTGTTAGGCCGCGAAGTAGTGATGAGCAGTGAAATATGTTCTACTCGAGAGGGTGGCATCAGGTTCTTGCTACATGTCGATAAACAGCGGGCAGAGTTAATCCGGCGCTTGATAACAACGCACACCCCAAATGGGAAAGTATCTGAGGTGCAAGAATATCTACCGTTGAACGTTAGAAAAGGCAAAGTGCTGGAATTTAAACTCAAGCACCATTGGGGTTTTGCACTGGCACACCGACAGGATTTAAACAGTCATGATCCCATAGCCTATCTGATTAATGCCATGACTAATCTGGGGAAGGGCGAGTTCATGGATGTTCAGTTGGTGTTTTCGCCGGTCGTTCATCCGCAGGCCCATGTGATTGCCAAGATGGCTATCAATAACGAGGATGTCATCGGCTATCTTAGGCACAATAACCATCGGTTGTTACCGAGGATAGGTAATGCCTTTGCTGCTGTTTCATTCGGTGCTCTCGACCTATTGTCGGAAGTAACCGCGCCGGCTTCCGGCGAAAACGGGTATGGGTATACGGCAGCGCAACGGCAACTGTACGACCGCATGCAGGTTACTAAGCGGGTCAAACCAGCAAGGACACTGAGTGAGGCCGAACAAGGGGTGCACCGCTCCATACATGATAAGGTTAGCCAGCCATTGTTTCGGACCAGTCTTCGGGTATATATAGCAGCCGATGATCCGCAAACGGTAAAAGACCGGACGGCAACGGTGCGCTCAGCGCTGTCGGCCTTTGCGGTACCGGGCTATCAGGAATTTTCTCAGAAAGTGTGTCTGTCCCATTACCGAGAGTTCTTATTCAGAAATCGGCTTCCATCAATTATGGAGAGCAGTAATAGCATATTATCGGCATCTGAAATGGCTGCACTGTTTCATTTTCCAAGTGGCATCAGTAAAACAGATAACCTGCAGACTTCTTTAAGCCCGACACTGGTGGCGCCGGTATCACTGAAAGACGGCACGCCATTGGCAGTGCTATTGGGCCGCAATATCCATCACGGCGTGTCTACTGATATCGGGTTGACTGAAGCTGAGCGTGAACGCCACATCTACATAGTCGGCGGTACCGGAAACGGTAAGACCACCATGCTGCAATATGCTATTGTCCAGGATATTAAGAATGGAAATGGTTTAGCGGTCATTGATCCGCACGGTGATTTGGCGGAAAACATACTTAAATATGTGCCTAAAGAACGAATTAGCGATGTTATATACCTAAATCCTGACGATTTAACACACCCTATAGGCGTTAATTTGCTGGAACTACCGGAAGGATTAAGTGGTGATGAACTATTGCGCGAAAAAGACTTAGTGACTGAGTCAACCATATCTGTACTTCGGAAAATATTCTCTGATGATGACAGCGGTGGCCATCGTATAGAATATGTGCTGCGTAATGCTATTCAAACAGCTTTGACCTTGGACAACCCAACCCTTTTTACGATCTTTCGCTTGTTGAATGACTCAAATTATCGCAAGAAAGTGGTGCGGGAATTGCAGGATAAAGACTTAAAGATATTCTGGCAAAATGAGCTGGGCAAAGCCGGAGATTTCCAAAGGGTCAAGATGGCCGCCGGTATTACGGCCAAGATTGGCCGGTTTCTGTTCTCGGCGAGCGCCCGCCGGGTGCTCGAACAGGAAAAGTCTACGATTGACTTCGATGACGTCATTAACTCGGGCAAGATTTTAGTTTGTAATTTCTCTAAGGGCTTACTCGGCGAGGACACCTCTGCATTGTTTGGAACGACTATCCTGGCTAAGTTACAGACGGCAACACTTAGGCGAGCCCGTCTAAGACAGCCGAATCGTCAGCCTTATTACTTATACGTTGATGAATTCCAGAACTTTGCCACTATGGCATTTGTCCAGATGCTCAGTGAGGCCAGGAAGTATAAGTTGTTTCTGACTATGGCGGAACAGTCAGTTGCACAGCAGGAACAACATCGCTTGGTCGATATTATCCTAGCTAATGTCGGAACAGTCGTATGTTTCCGTTCTGGCGGACCGGCGGATGAATTGTACATCCTGCCGCTATTCAGCCCCTATGTAAAACAGGGTGAAATTGCCAGTCTACCGGCTTATAACTTTTATATGCGTATCGCTGCACAGAAATCATATGAACCGCTTTCCGGAGAGACTGTGCTTTTGCCTGACGAGGGAAGCGAGACGATAGCTGCTGAGGTCATTCAGAGTTCCAGAAAGCTTTATGCAAAAAAGCCAGTTGTGGCCCGGGCTAAAAAGAAGACAAGAAAAAAAACTGCAGAGGCAATTGAATCTGCAGATATAGGAGAGTCTGCCGGGCGCCGGCCGAATGAAGCTGATTCGTTTGGCTGATACACCCATATTGCGGCAGAAGGATCTGACTTAAGGTAAAACATTAATCTTTTTTAATAATGCCTGTGAGTCTTTAGTGTGGTATGCTGCAAAAAAATACTTATTCATGAGCGCTATATTAAGGTGTTAGCTATTGAAAAAACTCTAACAAAATGTTACAGTATATTATAAATCAACCCTTATAACGTAAGTACGAAATTGGTTGGCAAGTGGCGCTTAGAGATGTCTCAATGAATAATTACTTGAAAAAAATATATAGCCATTTTATGCATGATAGCTTGCGAAAGAGCTCATCATTCCTAATTCTTAGCTCTTCAGTGGGTGCTTTATTTGGTTTCGGTTTTTGGTTAATTTGCGCTCACTTAACATCCTCTACGCAAATTGGTTATTCCACAACGCTCATAGCTTATATTAGTCTAATTTCTACAGTTACTACACTTGGTCTATCGAATGCTGTAATTAGATTTTTACCTAATCATCAGAATAAAGATGAATACTTCGGTACCGCATTAGCAATTACTTTTGCTAGTACTCTAATAATTGGTTCACTACTTATCGAGACAATTAAGTATTTATCGCCAAAATTAAATTTTGCAATCTCTAGCCCTGAAATTTTTGGTCTATTATTATCTTTTCTTGTTCTAACTAGTATAGGATCTATAGCGAGCTCTTCGTTATTAGCCCAAAAAGATGCCAAGAATATATTTGTAATGGCACTTTGGATGTATCCGCTTAGGATTATTTTGCCATTCTTCTTTCATAATCTTAAGATTGAGGAAATCCTAACAATCATTCTTTTATCTACTCTAATTGGTACTGCTTATGAATTCTATATTCTATACAAGAAGCACCATAAAAAATTAAAGATTAATATCTCTTCATTGTCAGACACATACAAGTTTACGTTCGGTAATCTTACAGGAACAATTTTTGGCATATTGCCCGGTACATTAATACCAATTATTGTGCTGAATCGTTTAGGACCGAGATTAGCGGCATTCTTTTATATAGCCATGCTGTTTGCGAGTCTACTTGGCATAATATGTAGTTCCAGCGCTCAGGCATTCTTGTCTGAAGCGTCTAATGACAAAGATACTACTAGATATATGCATCATTTCGTAAAAGGCTTCAAAAACTTGTATTCATTACTAGTCCCAGCAGCACTTTTTATGGCAATTATTGGCACTCAACTACTTCGATTTTATGGATATGCCTACTATTCTAATGGAGCAATACTATTAATACTGTTGTGTGTAGCTAGTCTATTTATTGGAATTAACTGGCTAGGGGATTCACTTTTGAATGTTCAAAAACGACCCTTAGCTTATGGAGCAATGAATTTTGTTAACGCTTTGTTAGTAGTTGTAGCAGTCTATGGATTTGCTAGTAAAGGCTTAATGGCGGTTGGTTTTAGTTGGCTGGGAGCACAAGCTGTGACGGTTATCATTTATCTACTTTTACAATATAAATTTATAAAGACTTACAAGCTAGCAACTCCTTTGTAGACTTCGTAAGTTTTATCTGCAATTTTGTCCCATGATAGTGATTCGGCGTAATTGCGTGCCCCCTCAGACATACCGCTTAAGTGTTTGCTCGTGATTGCATTATTTAAGCTAGTTAATAGGGCATCGGGTTTTGATGGGTCATATAAAAATCCAACATTATCTGGTAGGTCGGATATGGCGCCAATTCGTGGAGCAATGATGGGCTTTCCTTGCGAAAGTGCTAATAGTACCGAGCCGCTGGTGGTAATTTCGTTGAAAGGCAGACAAACTATGTCACTTGCTTGGAAGTATGTTGCTACATCATTTTCTTCAACATAGCCTTCGTGATAATCAAAGTGAATTTTCTTTTGTGAATCTAAAATCTCTCGGTTAAGAACGGGATCAATGCATCTACCAGCGACAACAAGTCGCACTTTTTTCGAAGAAACCCTACTGTATGCCGATACTAACTCAGTAATTCCTTTATAGGGTTTAATGAGACCAAAGAATAAGATAACGAACTGATTAGGATTTATTCCCAACTTTTTCCTGGCCCGTAATTTACTAATATTAATCGGGTAATTATTAATGTAATTACCGTGTGGAACAATAAATGTATTGTTAGTGTCTAAACCAAGTTGTTTCATTTGAGCAATCGTATAGCTTGCATGGGCAATCTTAGCACTTGCTATACGAGATAAGATTTGAGCAACGTGTATATCTTTTATTGTCTGTTGCTCATGAGGAATGACGTCATGGACAGTCCAAACGACTTTAAATCGTAATAATTTTAGAGTATATAAGCAAATAATTGAGTAGTAATATGACATAAACCGAGAAAAGGGTACGGAAAGTGTGGTACTAAATTCAAGCCAATGTATATGTATTACTTCAAAGCCTTGCAGTCTTTTTATCAGGAAAATAAACGGGTAAATAAGAAATTTTATCCTTGAAGTTTTTAAGTATGTAAACTCAGAATCGGGATATTGATTCCTAAGCTTCGTATAGAGAAGTTCTTGATACGGGTTGCTATCTTTGGGGAATATTAAAACCTTCATGCTACTTTACTGCCTCAAGAATCATAGATTGCAAAAGTACTTCAGTATTATCTATGGAATGAATTAACGTAAAGTTATCTTTTACATGCTTACTTGCATTTCTTTTCAAGGTGTTAAGAAGCTGGTTGTTCGTTAATAATTCATATAACTTGGCAGACAATGCCTGTGTATCACCGGCTTTAACCAATAATCCATTTTTTCTGTCTTGGATAACGAACGGTATTCCGCCGATATTTGAGCCAATCACCGGAGTGCCACAAGCCATTGCTTCAGTAAGTACCATGCCAAATCCCTCAGCATCTGTAGTTGAGGGTAATACCAAAACATCTGCTCCGGAATAATATTTTGGTAAGTCTTGATCCTTTACGTACCCCACAAATTCAACAGATTCTTCTATATTTAACTCTTTACTGCGTTGTTTATAGTGATCGAGTGCATTTCCGCTACCCACTGCAATAAGTTTAACGTTTGGCATCTTGATTTTTAATTGAGCAATTGTAGTTAATAAAACATTCATGCCTTTATGAGAGTTCGCGATGTCCATGTTGCCGACAAATAGGACTATTTTCTTTGCAGGATATTTTTTCTTTAACCATGTAGCATCGATTTTTTCATTAAATTTATTAGTATCAACTCCTGGAGATACGACCTTTGTTTTATTAGAATATTTACTAATGTAGGGTGAATTTTTCGCGTAGTATTCTGATAAAGCTATAATCATATCGCTTTTTTTAATCGTTTTATTTAACAGAATACGATAATAAATCTTTGCCAAGACCTTCCCAATAATTCCAGGTTTAATCAAGTCGTTATGATAATTAAGGATAACCGGTACTTTTGTATTAATACGGGCAACAATATCTGACATAAAGGGAACGGGTGTGTGCGTATTTATGATATCGGGATTCTCATCTTTTATAATTTTTTTGATTTGGTTTTGCCATTTAAAGCTTATCGGTGTATTTGAAATTGAGAATTGACTAGGTAATCTATAAACCGTTAAACCTTTTATGTTTTCTTTCTGAATGCTGTCGCCTGTTTTAGAAGACGTTATTACACACACGGTATGGCCGTAAAACTTTTTTAAACCCAAGGCTATACTTAACGTGTAATTCTGAACGCCGCCTTTTGAAGGAAAAAAAAGGGGGGTTATTATTAATATTTTCATGACATTATCTCCTGGTAGGAATCAATAATTGCCTTACTGGAAGTCTTCCAATTAAAGTACCGTAGTGCGTAAGAAGTAGAATATTTACTCATTTCTGCTCGGAGATGGGGGTTAGCCAAAAGTTTATTAATATTTAACTTGATATTCTCAACGGTTGGTTCAATTAGTAATAATTTTTCTCTGTCGAAGTTATATATTTCATAACCCTTATCATCGGTGGTTATAATCGGTAGCCCCGAGGCCATCGCTTCTTGAATTGATAAAGGAAATCCTTCCCCCTTTGATGGCAAAATAAAGATGTCGCTTGCTCTGTAGACCTCGGCAATTTCTCTTTGAGACAATTGGCCAAGAAAAATTAAATGTTTACTATCTTTTAGATTGCTGGGCTTCTCGCCGCCAACAAATACTATCGTATAATCTCCGCTCTCTGATTGAAGCAACTCTTTAAAACCTTTTTTAGGTACGAATCTTCCGACAAACAATACCAAATGATCTTTTACTGGTAAGTTGTATTTCCGTCTAATTGAAACTCTTTGTTCTTGTGTGGGCGGTTTAAACAAACTAAGATCGATGCCATTTTTGTAACTAACTATCTTGTTTTCATCGGCGCCCAATTGAATTAAAAATTCTTTAACGACGGTGTTGATTATAAATATTTTCTGGCTGTTTTTAATTATGTATAAACCGGTAATTTTATAAACTAGTTTTTGTACCATAATGACGGTTGCCTTAGGGTGAGGCACTATAGATATGTGTTGCGTCAAAACGACAGGTTTATTTAACAATTTTGCCCAGAAAACAGTCACTATCGAAGATATATATAAAGAATCATGAACATGTATGATATCCGCATTTTTTACCGCTCGGAATGCTTTCCATATAATGCTAGGGGAAAATAGAGGAAACGGTATTCCGAATCTGCTTTCTAGAAAATTGATGGCAGGTATCCGAATGATCGAATAAATATTAGATGTATTTTTTATCTTTTTTGACGCACCTATTGAGCTTGTTAATATCGTTACATCATCATTCACGGCCAACAGTGCTGCCTGATTTTCCACTACAGTTTCAATGCCTCCCAAATGAGGAGAATAATAGTGGCAGGCAATTAATATTTTCATTCCGATACTGTCGATGATTCTTCGTGAAAGTTTGTAAAGAACAGCTTTTCGCTCTGTACATCGAGTTTATTTCCAGAAAGACGTACCCCATACGTCAAACGTTTTCTTATGAGATGTTTTATGTTGCCTATACCGTCTTTAACGGTGCTTAATTTGACCTCTCCGACGCGAACCCGATATTCTATGGGGATCTCAGCACACTTAAAACCCCGCACAAATGCCTCGATCTTTAATTCCTGAGAAAAAGGCATACCAGACGAACTAACTTCGAGATTTTGCCATATTGATCGTTTAAAAATCCACATTCCAGACTGAGAATCTACAAATGGCCAACGAAAAAGATACTTAGTGAATAGGGTGAGTAACTTATTGCCAAAAATATGAGAGTTTTCCATAACTTCGGAATTTAGATTAGTAAGTCGGTCGGTATTAATAAAGTCAATTTGTTCCGACTCCATCATTTTAATTGCGCTCGGAAGTATAGAAAATGGATAAGTCATGTCGGCATCACCCGTCGCAATAATGTCGCCGCTCGCATTAGCGAAACCTGCCTTATATGCATTGCCGTACCCACGGACTGGTTGAATTATTACTTGAGCGCCGTGGCTGCGTGCAATATGCGGAGTCTTGTCTTTTGAGCCATTATCTATGACCAGGATCTCTGTGTTATACCCTAATCCTTTAAGTTCCTTAATTGGTATTTCCCTAATCACGTCTCCAATGGCCTGCTCCTCATTGAGCGCTGGTATTACGACCGTTAGTGTTTTCATTATTGCGATTCCTCCCTTGTAGTATTATTTAAATTGCTTAAAACTATATGTTCCAATTGCTGGCCTATAGTAAAATTCCTCATTATTTGTAAACCTCCGCATCACCGTTGGAATAGACAAGATTCTTGTGGGTTAATAAAAAGACATTAGGGAATTGATAACTAAACTGTTTCGTATTAACTTGTTTATCTACCAAGCCCACTTTTATGTTGGTGTAGTCTCCGTAAACAAAACTATCTTTGCTAATAGTCTGAGGAGTAACATCTAGAAACTGGTTGTATATTTGCGTTTTAGCAGCCGTTAATCTGAGACCGCCATAGTTATCGTCAAATACTTTACTTTGCGGAGTATATCGATCACCGAGCCACAAAGCTGAATATCTATCGGTTTCATGAATGTAAAAGTTGTTATAGTCTTGTCCGAAATTATTTAGATTTGCCGTCGGAAGACCGCCAAAAAATTGCGATAATATACCTGATGCGATTGCAAAAGATAGTAATACCGTACCGGAAACGATAAATTTAACTGTCCGTATAGTTAGGCCCTTCAATAGCCATGTGAGCATTAAGATGAAGGGCAATGCCACAAACATGAGCACTTGTTCATCAAGTCTCGTTGAGTTGTAGGCGTGTTGGAAGGTGGGGCTCAAATGTATGGCTATAAAGCCAACAATGCCGCTCGTAGCTAATGTTGCAAGCTCGAGCATCCGGTATTCAAATTTTCTGTACGTAAATATAAATAGGGCTATAATTCCTGCGCTTCCTATAAACCACCAGGCATAATTTAGAAGAATACCTACGCCGTCGAGCAGCGTATGTACTGCTGGCCATTTGGCCTTAATGGTTGCTTGTTTAACAGGATGTACAGTCGAGTTGGAAGCTCCGAGGTAAAAATCAAAATTGTTATGAGTTTTTTGGAACTTATTGCCAATTGTTTGTAAGTAATCCTTGGTGTTTTTTGGGCTGGGCTGACTGTTAGTGAATTGTTTACGAATAAGAATATCAACGTTTTGGACTATATGGGTGTACTCATGGGTTTGGAAAAACTTTTCTAAGTATTTGCTTGAATGTGTTGCCGGTATGTACCACACGAATACCGAGGCGATTAGTGCGATTATTACCCAGCCATGAATATACTTTTGCTTTGATTGAAATTGTTTTTGCTTATAATGTGACGCTAGTGCGGCAATTATTTTACTGCCGATGTAAGCGACGCCTAAGAATATAATTGCTAAATAGGCGGTAGCATAGTGAGACACTACCAGGCCGAGAATACTTACGAGCAATAGGTAATTTTTAGTACTGTGAGATAGTTTATTCTGAACGATGTTGTACATGATGCTTGCGAAGAATAAAAATCCAATTTGTTGCCTGACTAAGGCAGAGAATTGCTGCATATAGTAAAACTGCGAAATTATCACCAGGGCGCCTAAGAACGATAGCCATCGTTTTGTAAAAAGACGGTATGTGTAATATAGGAAAACAGGAAAGAAACCAAAGAATAAGGGAGACAAAAATTTAAAAAAAGTAAGACCCGACAAACCAGTTATTTTGGCAATCGTGACGGGCAGAATCGTCAAGCTAAGCATTGCACCATAGGCAGAATGTTTTGCGCCAAGTACCCACTTTCCTGATGCTAGCGTCGTCTGAAAGACATGAAACTCTTGTTGGATATCCCAGCCAAAAACATAGTTACTGCGTAAGGAGTATGACCATACGCTGGCAACGCTTATGACGAACAACGTAAGCGGGAGCACATATTCCGGTAGATGTTTTTGTCTGACAATCGCAAAGGTGGCGCTAATTATCCCGATAACAAATTCAAGGATCACTAGGATATTTGTGTAGCCGTTATTGAGGAGCCGAGCACCGCAGAAACTGAAGAGTAACATCAGCGTCAATAGTCCTCCCAGAAGGGCCATGTTCCTGTTGAAAGTAATAGCGGGCTTTTTTATAGCCGCTGACTTATATTTCAGTGACCAAGGAATAAGTAGGCCAGTAGATAGCACAAAGATGAGCGGTAGCCAGTTGCTCGAGAGAGGGTGTTTAAAGCCAAAGAATGACAATACCACATCTGCCAGTATCCCAAAAAACATTAACCAGGCGATACCTAGAATAGTTATTAGTGACAAACGAAGCATCCCGGGAAGGCGGTATTCACTTTCGGCTCTAAAACCGCGTAGAACAAAATACCCCGAAAAAACAACAATAACAATAGCTGCCGGTACATGAAAAATAGTATTGCTTTTAACTAGCGTTGCAAGCAGGACTAGGCCTAACACTAAGACGGCTAATCCAGCTTCAGACCAAAAACTATTATTTTTATCAGGCTGTTTTTCAGGTACCTCGCGAGCAGTATCTATAGAGAAATTAAATTCCTTACTGGATATCAAATTGTCTATGCTGTTTTGTGACGGCTGCTTCTTTAGGAGGCTGGATTTTAATGTATTACTTTTAAGAAATGTCTTTCGGAATTTCCAGTAACCTTTGAAAAATCCAATATTTCCATACCACTCTTGCAGATATTGCACGTAGCCATATAAAAGCGGCTCTAAGCTGCGGGTTTTAATAGCTTTTCGTACCCCTAGTGAATAAACGGCAGGCACGAGAACAAATGGAGTTAATAACAGCCAGGGGTTAATGAGTCCTAATAAGAAAGCTGCTAGAATTAATGGAGGGAATGGATAGATAGGGGGCAAGAAATCTTGATGTTTACGCAATAGTTGTGCGTTACCTACGCCATAGGCCCTACTCCTTCGCAGCGTATCGCTTAAGCGATCGTCAAATTGATGAATGACTTTAGCCTTTGGTGCGTACCATAGGCTCTCTGGGTAAGCCTTATTCAAACGTTTACACAGGTCGACATCTTCGCCTGCAAAAGTAAATCGTTCGTCAAACATGCCGATTTTTTCAAGCGCTGCTTTTCTGAACGATGCATTAGCCGTGGCGACAGAGTAAACGCTTCGTTTTCGATTCGGTATTTGTCGGTTAAGTCCAGTAAGCGCTTTTACATAGGAGGCAAAGCGATAAAACGGACTCTTTGATTTTAATAGTTTGTTGTCAAGAGGTTTGTTTATCTGGCTAGTTTTCAAATAGCGAAGTGTAAGGCTACTGGTATCGTTAGAGATTATATCGCCTCCGACACCCATAACTGTGTCGTCATTGTACCCTGCGTAGAGTTCCTTTATCCAAGTCGGCCTAGGTCGACAATCATCATCCGTAAAAGCAATAATTTCGCCTTTGGCTGCTTTAGTTCCTATATTTCTTGATTTTGCAGTACCTAGGTTCGTCTTGTTTTTTATGACCTTTACGCCTTTGAACGATTTAGCAATCTTATAGGTGTCATCAGTTGATCCATCATCAACGACAATAATCTCTAGTTTTCCTGCCCACTTTTGAGCTTTGATAGCTTTTAGGGCATCGGTTATAACATCAGCTCCGTTTAGACTGCAAACAACGACGCTAATTAATGGAAGTTTCTTAGCCATTAGTTGCTTTCCTTAAGCCAAAAGTCTATAGTTTGGTTTAGATTTGTTAGGGTAACTTCAACTTGGCTGCGAACCGTTTGATGCTGAACTGCCACGTGCGTTACTGCACCAGGTATGTTGATACTTTGGCCCGGATATATTATGTTCGGATCATTAATCTGGGGATTAAGAGCTTCCAGTTGGGAAAGCGGAATATTATTATTCTGAGCAATCCCCCACATATTGTCCCCGGTAACGACAATGTAGGTTGCGTTATTGGCTACCGAAGCAGCTGGAGTACTAACGTTATTGTCAATGGAAGTACTTGGAACTGTAACGTTCTCTTTTATTGATGTTTGGTGATTATCTGCTAAATAGAATTTGCCTTTTTTGACGACTGTTGAAGTATTGCCTGATTTTATGATTATGGCGTAAGGGTAAACTAGATTTCTTCCTTCTACGTTATGGACCCAGAACGAGAAAGATATTTGGTTATTTGTTGGGACAATAGTCGGTAAGTTATAGACATTATTAAATGCCAGTTCCGTAAATTTCTGATTATGTGGTTGTATAGCGTTATAAAAGGCTGCGGCGTAGCCAGTATTTACTAACCAGCTTACTGAGAAAATTATAACGATAGCTACGAATAGAGACGAGACGCGCTGAAGAGGACTGAGGTTCTCAATCTTTCTAGGATCTAGATTTTTAGGTAAATTGAAGGGCACATTATCTCCTGTACCCTCCGAAACTTCTATTAATAATTATCTAGTACTGTTTGTAGTTATATTAAACTAATATAGTGAAAAGAGCAAGTATATTCTCGGGTGTGTTAAAATACCTTGAATGAATATAAGAAAAATCTTCCAGTCACTAACCTTAACCCTCTTCGTATTTGGTTTCGCTGGGTGGATCTATATTGCTGAGAATGCCGTATTCCATCCCGCTACACTTCATTTGCATTTAACTCACTTTGCTTCCTGGCCGCATGAGGATACTTTCGGAGTTATTTGTTTCTCTGTTTCCTTTATAAGCTTCTTTACCTACAACCTTATAAAAGATAAATAGGCTTATCCTCCCGCAGCCTTCTTCAGTATAAGGCCAGTCCTAGCCAGGCCAAGGTAGTACTATCGTCTCCACCTTGACCTAGCTAGGCATGTGGCCTTGTTTACTCCGGCTGTAAGTGGGAGGTTTCTTCCTTCTTACTCTATTAATTAATAAGGAGGCAGGAATTATGTCCTATAGCCAAGTAGATATAGACGAAATAGCATCAAAGAATGATCTGTTTCGGGCCATGTGCTTTACACCACTGATTACCCGTGGCGTACAAGAACTGGATGATGTCTTCGGACTCATCCAGGCAGTCCGTAGGTTTACAGAATTCGATGAAGACAGTGACCCGTATGGTGAGCACGATTTCGGCAGTCTGGTGTGGTACGGAACCAAGGTATTTTGGAAAATCGACTACTACGATCAGGAGCTAAAGTATGGCAGTGACGCGCTGAGCGATGAATGCAGGCGGGTACTGACCATCATGACGGCCGAGGAGTATTAGCTGTTATTGTTTGGCCCGGGAGGTCTCTATTGGCTTCCCGGGCTATTTGCATGTTAACTCGTGAGGTTTATGGGTTCTTCGGAGTCAATCGTGGCGCTCCATACGGTCAGATTTTCTGTGTCTGAATGGAGGAGTGCCTTTATGGTTGTCACGTATATGTCAAAATCTACCAGCAGTGGCTCAATTTGAGCCAGCGCTTTTCGCTCGCTAGCGGCATCGGGGCAGACCAGCAGTAGAGCGGGAAAGGCGCTCTTGCCCCACGTGCCAGATTCATAGTACTCGCTGTAAAAATTCAGCTTATTTTTAATTGCAAATCTGCGAGTATCCGTAATAACATCAAGAAAGTAATCATTCGGCGTGGAGTTGGATAGCTCTTTACGGCTTATGTAAAGGTTGGGTCGCGGCTTTGGTAGATGGTTAAAAGGTGCTGCTTCGGCGGCTGTTAGCATGGTAAAGGTATCGGGATAGGTGTTTTTAAGAGCTAGGCAGACATCGGCTACGGTCAGATAGGTTTGCATAAAGTCTTCTGTAACGACACCGTTTTTGTATAAGGCATGAACGACAGCATCGTTGAGCGGCACATGTTGCTTGAGTTCTTTAACGCCTGCTGCCGTCAGATAGTACATGGCTCCTTTGCCGGTTATCTTTCGGGTATTATCAAAGCGCCTACCAATAAGCTGCTGATCCCTCAAGATATCCAACGAGTAATTCATCGATGAACGGCTAACCCCCTTATATCTGGCTAAAAAATCTGAGGATACAAACCGGAACTTATATAACAATTTCAGTAACTGGATCTGCTTCAAATTAAGTGAATGGTGTTTACTTGCCACAACTACCTACTTTCATCACGACGCACTCATCGTTGTTCCTTATAGTATATAAATAGTAAGGGAGAATAAATATAGTGTATTACATCTGTAATATATTTATAAAAAGCTTGTTTACGTAAACAAGTAAAGATGTGGATAAAATATAGCATAAAAGTCTTGTAATTATCCTACAACGGATAGTATAATTATCCGTGTAAGGATAGTTTGACAATGTCCATAGAGGGTACTTCGCAGCTAATTCGTACAGAGCGCATCGAAGCGCTTCGTCTTATTCTGGAGCAGAAAAACTGCCCCGGAATTACTTACACCGAAGCCGAGGAGTTGGCACGGGAGTTAATTAGCTTCTTTGAAGCCTTAGCTGAACCGGCGGAGAAGGACGATGGACAAAACTAAAGCCGTTATTTTGGCCAGGGTATCCAGCAAATCACAGGAAGATGAGGGCTACTCGCTTGATTCACAACTAAAACTGCTGGAAAGCTACTGCAATAAGAACGGGTTGAACGTTGTACGGGTATTTAAGATTACCGAGACGGCCTCCAAAGAGCAAAGCCGTAAAATCTTTCACGAGATGCTCTCATTTATCTCCTATAATAAGATTTACCATCTTGCGGTTGAGAAGACTGATCGTTTTACGCGAAACTTCCGGGATGCTGTGGCAATTGATGAGTGGTTAGATAAAGATGAAGAACGCCGACTCCACGCCGTAAAAGAAAACCTGTTGCTTCATAAAAATGCCAAGTCCGATGTCAAGTTTATGTGGAACATCCATATATCGGTAGCCAAAAAGTATACCGATAACTTAAGAGAAGAGGCCATGAAGGGCTGGGCAGAAAAACTGGCCCAAGGCTGGCTGCCATCCTCGCCGCCGCCTGGCTATATCACTATTACCCAGAACGGCAAAAAAATACACGTACCGGATCCCGAAATGGCGCCGCTTATGCAGCAAGCTTTTCATAAGTTTCTTGAGCCTGGCAGTTCGATCCTGACAACCGCTCAGTTTATGGAGTCTATGGGTATGCGGACAACGAAAGGACATCCCTACAATAAAAGCTATGTCCACGAGCTGCTCATGAACCCATTTTACATAGGCATTAATCGCTTTAATGGTAAAGATTACCCTGGTGCCCAGGAGCCGATAATTAGTCAGGAATTATTTGAGGCGGTTCAGGATAAGCTGCACGGCAAGCGGCCTAAGTCCCTCAAAAGACATAACCCAACCCTAAAGGGCCTTATTACCTGTGAGCATTGCGGCACAGCCGTCACCTGGCAACTGCAAAAAGGTCGCTATTACGGAATCTGCCGTCAGGGGAGCGACGCCTGTAAACACGCCAAAATGCTGCGCGAAGATCTGGTAGAAGATTTATTGCTGGCCGAGTTTAAACGGCTGGTTTGCCCGGCTCCGGAAATTATTGAATGGCTTATTGAGACTATTAGAAGCGACCATGAGAGTGAGATTACCAATCAGGAACAAATGGCGCGGGCTATCAATGCCCAAATTGCCCGTATTGAGCGCATGGAAGAAGTTTTATACGACGACAAACTGTCAGGCGAGATAACTAAAGAAAGGTATGAGGTAAAACATGAACAGCTCGTAAATGAAAAGACAGAACTACATAAAAGATTAGCCGGGTTAAACCAGTCACTTAGCCAGCTGACTGAATACCGACTGGCGATACTAGAATTATCGCAACAAGCGGCTCAGATATTCCCGGAAAAATCACCGGAACAGAAGCGCTTCATATTGTCCAAACTTTTTGCCAAACTAACCATTAAAGACAATTTGCTATCTGTTACCTATACGAAATTTACGAAAGTTATTGCCGACAAAGTTGCTGAAACTTATAAAATTATGGAGGTTATAAAATGAGTGTCCAAACTTTGAAAGATGACAAAAATAACAGGGGCGAAAATAAAAAAGAAGCTCTCAAAAGCGCTCTTCGTACCTTATGGCTGGGGATGAGGGATTCGAACCCCCGATCACGGGACCAGAACCCGTTGCCTTACCACTTGGCCAATCCCCATTGGTAACTGCAAGATTATATCGCAAAATTTATCTGTCAACAAAACACTATCGATTTAATTAAAGTATCCATTGATATAATGTAGATAGAATTTAAATAAAACCATAGGAGGTTTTAATGACCGAAGAAATTAAAATTGGTAAAACGCCGGTATTCGTTGTCCGACCGGAAGGTGACATTAAAGGAGGTTTAATAGTTATTCATGAGGTGTGGGGTCTGACGGATCATATTAAAGACGTTGCTAAAAGATATAGCGATGAAGGTTATTTAGTTTATGCTCCTGATTTATTAAGTGACACCGGCATAGAAGAAAAGGTAACTGATCAGCTCCAGCAAGATCTTTTTAATCCTGAAAAAAGAAATGAAGTACAGCCTAAACTTCGTGAACTAATGGCCCCTATTCAAGCTCCGGATTTTGCAACTAATACAGTTGAATCCCTCAAGGAAGTTTTTGAAGTACTAGTTAAGGAACCTAAAACTAACGCTAAAGTAGCTGTTCTTGGCTTTTGTTTTGGCGGTACTTACAGTTATAACTTGGCAATTGCAGAGCCAAAACTTGTAGCAGCGGTGCCTTTTTACGGCCATTGTGACCAGGACGCTAATGAATTACGAAAAATTAGTTGCCCCCTATTAGCTTTTTTCGGGGAAAATGATGAAGCTTTAGTGTCGAAGCTTCCTGACCTACAAAATCGTATGCACGAAGCAGAAGTAGATTACACTTCACAAGTATATGCTAACTGTGGACACGCTTTTTTTAATGATTCAAATCCATATGCTTACAATAAAGAAGCTGCTAATGATGCATGGGTTCGATCCTTAGATTTTCTTAAAACTGCCTTTAGCAGCTAACGCTTGTAGTAAAACTTATTGTTGGATTTTTTTAGTCGTGGGATACTTTGCTCCTACTTAAGGAGCAAGCAATGAGGCTATTTCTAAATTTACTTTTAGGTTTAGGGTTAGGTACTGCAATAGTCTTTGGTCTATCACACTCTGCTAGCGCAGTAGCCTCTAGTGGAAGTGTTAACCATAGCATATATAAGGTTGGCGCAACTGTCTCGATATCCGGAATTATTAATGGCGATGTCTTTTGTTTAGGGCAAACAGTCAATATAAATGCCACTATTAATGGAGACATACTATGCATGGGGCAAACAGTAAATATTGACGGAAAAGTTATCGGTAACGTCAGGCTGGTTGGGCAGTCTATAGACTTAAACTCAGCGGTATCAAACAGTGCGTCTATTGTCGGACAGGACATAACAACAGAAAACTCATCCAGTATTGGAAAGGATGCCAGTTTTGCTGGTCAAACAACTTCATTATTTGGAAAAATTGAACGGGATTTAAGTGCAGCAAGTACTAATTTAACAATAGATAGTTCAATTGGACGAAATGCTAATATTAATGCCAATAAATTGTCTATTGGTAATAGTGGCAGAATAAATGGCAATCTTACATATACTAGCCCAAGCAAAATATCAGCGGTTGAGAAAGCAAAAGTAAGGGGGAGTATTACTTACCATAGGTCTAAGCCTACGCCTTCTAACCAAGGCCTTGACACTTTTTACGCTGGAATTTATTGGTTAGTTGCACTCATAGTAATGAGCTTAATATTAGTCGCTATATTTCCTAAAATATTTAGAAAATTTAATCCAGAGTGGGGTAAACAGTTTTGGTGGAGGCTACTCGTAGGTTTTGTTGCAATGTTTGCTATACCCGCTACAATTCTAGTTTTAATTTTTTCAGTAGTTGGAGTGCCTCTAGCTATTGTTTTACTGCTTACATGGATAGCCGGGGCAATTGTTAGCATGTCATTTGCGGCATACTTTATTGGGAGTATTATCATTAAAAAATTACATCCGGTCCTTGTTGTTTTGGTAGGAAGCTTAATTCTTGGGCTAGTGGAGCTAATACCCTATGCCGGATGGGTTTTAGGCCTTTTTGCATATTGGTTAGGCAGCGGCATCTTGTTATATGGGATTAGACGCTCATATAAATCTAAGATAGTAATAAAGTAGGGACAATAGTAGTGGCGAAAGAACGGGTAAAGAAATCTAAAAGATATGTGACTAAAGGATCTGGTGGAATTTGGTTCTTGGGTTTTATTGGTACGCTAGTATACTTTTTGCATTTTCACTCAGGAAGTTTTGGTCTTGTTTTGCTTGCAATAATAAAAGCAATTTTTTGGCCAGCCTTTTTGCTTTATTATGTACTCCGGTTCATGCATGTATAGAAAATCTAGTTTTTAAAGAATTTAGTATTCTTTAATTCCTTGGGCAAAAACCCACGTTCATCTTCAAATCCCGCCTCCCATCTATAGCCTTTGTTATATCCAAGATCTCGCATAAGTTTTGTCGGGGCATTTCGTAAATGAATTGGTACAGGTAGATTAGGGTAACTCGCTGCAGTAGACAAGGCCGTTCCCATTGCTTCTGTTAATTCTCTAGATTTTGGAGATTTAGCTAGTACTGCGGCGCAATGGAATAAATTGTATTGCCCTTCCGGTAAGCCAACACGCTCAATCGCCATAAAAGTTGAAACAGCAATATTTAATGCGGCTGGGGCTGCGAGGCCAATATCTTCACTGGCGAATATAACCATTCTTCTGGCGATGAACTTTGGATCATCTCCAGCCTGAAGCAAGCGGGCTAGCCAGTAAAATGCTGCATTTGCATCACCGCCTCTTAAGCTCTTAATAAATGCGCTAATGAGGTTATAGTGGGATTCTCCTGTTCTGTCATGTCGTGGTAGTTGCCTTTGTGAAGCAAGCTTAATTATTTCGGAAGTAATACTTTTCCTGCCTGCTAAATTTAAACTCAACTCAAGTAGGTTTAGGGCAGTCCTAGCGTCGCCTCCAGATAAATCGGCGATAGTTTTAATAGATATATCTGTAAGTTTGTTTTTTATATTAAGTGTATTTGCTGCATTGACTAATATTTTTTGGATGCTTTTTAAGTCTAACGGCTCTAAGACTAATACCCTGCTGCGACTTAATAAAGGCGCAATCACTTCAAAACTAGGATTTTCGGTTGTGGCGCCAATAAGTGAAATCGTGCCATTTTCTACATACGGCAGGAATGCATCTTGTTGAGATTTATTGAAGCGGTGTATCTCATCTATAAAAAGAATTGTATGTGTTCCAAGACGCTTGTTAGATCTTGCTTGCTCGATGACTGTCATTACTTCTTTCTTCGAAGTGTTTACTGCGGAGAGTTCAACGAAGTCCATAGTGGTTTCATTAGCAATAATTCGGGCCAGAGTAGTTTTACCGCTTCCCGGAGGTCCCCAGAATATCAAGCTCATCGGAAGTTTAGACTTAACTACACGGTTCAATAATTTTCCTTTTGCCGTCAAATGCTCTTGGCCTATAACCTGTGAAAGCGCAGTTGGGCGTAATTTTTCCGCAAGCGGTACTTTATCCTTCTCCATCTCTAAAGTATACCTTGTATATAATTAGGTAATAATGATGAACACAGACTTAATAAATGAGCTTAACTACTTAAGTGCAGAAGATGCCGCTTACCGTCTTATAGGTTGTGAAATAGTTAGGGTAGTCAATGGTGTTAACTTGGTCGGTAGAATCGTAGAGACCGAAGCTTATGATCAGTCGGATGCATCCAGTCATAGTTATAGGGGAGTTACTAAGCGTAATTCTGCAATGTTTGGGCCAGCCGGTCATTTGTACGTTTATTTTACATACGGCATGCACTATTGCATGAATATAGTTATTGGTTCAGAAGATAATGGTTCTGCAGTATTAATAAGGGCAATTGAGCCGTTAAAGGGTATAGATAAAATGCAGATTAACAGGGGGACTGACAATATTAAGCAATTAACAAATGGTCCGGCTAAGCTTACCCAGGCTCTTAATATAAACTTAAGTTTTAATGGTCACGACTTAAGAAAACAACCATTAACCTTAATCATGAATCAGCCAGTTGGCAAAGAATTAGTTAGATGGACTCCTCGTATAGGGATTAGGGAAGATATGGATAAAGTTAAGCTTTGGCGAGTTGCGCTAATGGGAAACCCTTACATATCAAGGCGTGAATAATATCACTATTGCATTTAGAACAACTAAGTCCTATCCTAAAAATTAGGAAGTGTGAGGCTTCCTAATCGACCCGGGAATTGACGCCCGGGTCTTTTAGTAGACTTTTAAGCTTCTATCACTATCTGTGTTCCAACCTGTACCCAACCGTACACCCACTTAGCGGCCAAAAGAGGCAGTTCGACGCACCCTTTCGAAGAATTCTTGTAATCAGTATTAACATTAACGTGTCCATATAAGCTGTTTGATACCCATGTTGCGTCATGCAAACCATATGCGCCATACTTATTAAATAAGAATGGCATCCAATATGATACCGGATCGCTCCAAGTCGTTACACCATCGGTACCCCTTAGAGTTACATTTTTTTCTTTAGTGAAAACCGAATAAGTCCCAGTTGGTGTTTTGTCAGCAGCATATTTCGTGTAGCCGGTAATAACCGGTGAGCTATATATAGAGGTAGAGTAATGGCAGGCCCAAAGCTTTTGCAAAGAAAGTTTTACTACTATTTCCTTACTTAATGTATTGCTTTCGCAGTAATTTATCTTAGCCTTAGCTATCGTTTTTGATGATGCCTTCGGTTTGCCTTCAACTGATGGTACTGTCGTAAAGCTAGTAGTATTACCGCTGGCATGTTCAAAAAGTACAAAAGAGGCGCCAATTAGGATTAAAAAAACTATAAGAAGCTTAAATAGTGAGTGATTTTTAGATTTTTTACGACTTTCTATCCTCCTTGCATATGAATAGGACTGAGGATTAGGCCTGTAACTAGTATATTCTTGTCGTTTACGTGACATAATTACCTTTGATTTTAATAGTATTTTATTATTATTGAAAATTAGCTTAGGAGTTGATCAGGTTTGTATTTCTATTGGAGTACCGATGTTTGCCCAATTGTATAACTGGCTCATGGCATTGATCGGAGTTTCTACACAACCGTGCGATGCGTTAGATGAGTTAGGGCTTATGTTACCGAAATCTTTTGGGGTACGCCAGGTTGCATCGTGAAAGTCGTAATGACCATACTTATTATATAGGAATATCATGTCATAGTGGACAAAGTCACTCCAGCAAACATTTGGTTGGTCGGTGTCGCAACCAATTAGCTTTACATCCTTCTGCTTAGAAATAATATGGTAGGTACCAGTCGGAGTTAGGTCTGAAGCAAGATTTTCATTTCCAGTTATAACAGGAGTGCTTATGACTGCCGATCTTCCTTGGCAAGCCCATGTGTGCCTCTTGCTTATGCTGACCACTATAAGTTTCGTTAGCTGATTAGAGGAGCAGGGGTTGTATATAGGAGCGGGCTTGGGTGTTGATGATACTATTTGCGATAGATTGTGGCTTGGATTAACTGCGACAGCTTTAGTCGGATTCTTAAGAACCACGAAAGTCGATAGATATGCTAGCCCACCAATTATTACTACAGTCACAATCCACTTAATGTAGCGTTTCGGATGCTTCTTCCGTGCATAAGGATTATTACTAGGATGCATATTTTTATTATAACCAAGGGTCTTTCTTATTAATGTGTAGATAAATACTGTTTGGAGTTTATTAATGGTACATTAATGCCGTCACTTGTTAAAGTATTTTCCAAACGTTGTTCTTGTGCAGTTACGGTAGTATTAAGTTGCTGATCATTAATCATTTTTTGGGTAACATTTTCTAACAGATATAGGTGCAAATTAGTTCTTGCACTTAAATCTTGAGCCGCAGCTTGCTGGGCGGACCAATCGTAATGCATAAATATGGGTAAAAAAGCCAGGTTGCTAATACTAAGTGTTTTCGGATTAATATCCATTACTGGAATACCATTAAAGACTGTTTGCGCGGGTATTTGTGACTGTAGAAAATCTCCAAGGCCGTACCAAACAAGAGTTTTATTACCATTTTTGCCAGTAAGCCACGCAACAGGCTGCAGCTCGTGAGTGCCGTGGCCTAAAACGAGGTTAACACCCTGGTCAGCCAGAAATTGGGCATCTTGGACTTCGGTTGGGTTTACGGTAGTTGCATATTCAGTTCCCCAACGCATACTGACTATAATAAATTTTGCACCACCAGCTCTAGCTTCAGATATTTGTTGTTGCGCAAACGAGTTAGTAAAAATATTAACTCCGTAACTGTTTTGAACAGGAGCATCTGTATTTATATACGTCGTGTAGGCCAAAAATGCGAACTTTACTCCGTCAAGCGTAAAATAGCGCACTGAATCATGCTGTGCCTGGTTCTGGTTTTCGCCTGCAAAAGCAAGCATATTAGGGACTTTTTGCCAAGCACTGACGGAGTTCGTTATGTTTTGTTGGGTAAAGTCGAAGCTATGGTTTGACGCCAGGTTGGCTAAGTTACAGCCAAGTTTACCCATGTCGGTAACGAACTGTGTTGGTGAGTTAAACTTCGGATAACCGCTTATACCTAAGCTTTGGCCTCCGTTAAGGATCGGGTCATTACAAAAGCGTATGTTGGCAGCTTTAAAGATAGGGATAAAGTCGTTTACCATTGGCATGTAGTTATAGTTGCCATTTGGTTGTTTAGCTGCCGAGTTAATTGAATCGTGAGCGATCCAGTCGCCGGTGGCTATTAACCTTATGCCTTTGTTGTTAGATCTAGAAGATACAGATTTGTTACCCGAACTAACTGCGGAAGAAGAATCGTTTCTAGTATTAGTGTCTGAAGGTTTATTGAAGTTAACATAAGTAAACACACCGATAGCAATCAGTATTACTGCGAGAGATCCGCCTATAAGACGTTTAGTCTTAAATTTCCGGCTATACCTTAGGGGATACATAAATTTATCATAGCAACAATTTTAGAGAAGACTAGTCTAAGCTATAATCTAAGCCATAATGCTTGTTGCGGTTATTATTTTAAGTATTGCCCTTATTCTGTTAGCCTTGCTTGTTTATAAGAAATCAATAGCGGGCGAGTCGGAATCCGCACTTCTGCTGAAAAAAGACCTAGACAGGCTTAGCGAAGATATAATTAACCTAAAGGACAACCTAAACTCACAAATTGGCGATCGTTTAGATAAGAGTCAATCCTTAATGGTGAATTCTCTTCAAAAGCAGTTTAGTGAGAGCACAAAACTTATTACGGAGGTAACAAGAAGCTTAACCGAACTAAAAGAGTCTAATAAGCAAGTTGTTAGTATCACTGATGAGTTAAAGACACTTCAAAATGTACTCCAAAACCCAAAGCAGCGAGGAGTACTAGGAGAATATTATCTTGAGTCTGTGCTAGATAATGTACTACCACCAGATCGTTTCAAGATGCAACACAAAATAGGCAAGAACGATGAGGGACAGGATCTTATTCCCGACGCTGTAATCTTCTTAGATAAAGGAATCATGCTACCTGTTGATGCTAAGTTTTCATTAGAAAACTATAACCGTTTAGTTGAAGAAAAGAACCGAGAGCGCAAACTTTCTCTGGCTAAACAATTTAGGTCAGACTTGAAACAGAGAATAGACGAGACATCCAAATATATTAGGCCTCAAATCGGAACGATGGATTTTGCATTTATGTTCATACCGAGCGAGGCTATATACTATGACCTTCTTATTAATAAGGTTGGTTCTACTGACATAGCCGCTAGAGACTTAATTGAGTATGCGTTTAGGGATAAGAACGTTATTATTGTTAGCCCTACTAGTTTTCTAGCCTACCTTCAGACGGTGCTGCAGGGTTTGCGCAGTCTTCATATAGAGGAGCAGGCAAAGGTTATTCAGCAACGAGTAGGTGATTTAGGCAGGCACATAAACTCTTACGAGGCTCTGATGAATAAGCTGGGTAATTCACTTGGTACTACCGTTGGTCATTTTAATGCAGCGCACAAAGAGTTGTCTAAGGTAGATAAAGACGTTCTTAAGATTACCGGCAAGACAGACCCTAAAGTTGATCCTATGTCGTTAGACCGCCCAACTTTGGAAAATTCAAACAATGATAGGGTTTAAGTATAAATCAATTGCTAGAGCCGCTGTCCACGAGAAGTTGGGAGCACCAATTCCACTGCCATCATCAGGATTAAAGTATTCAAAACAACCCTGACTTGTAATCATAGATAGGGTGGAGTCCCTGAGCTTACTAGCTTCCTTTTTGTACCCATATCTTAGTAAACCATCTATTATTAACCAATTTACATTTACCCATGCAGGTCCTTGCCAATAGTTAACTGGGTTAAACCAGGATGAATTTTTAGGCACGGTAGGAATAGGGCTGTTCAGGGCATAACTATGCTTATCCGATAATTGGTGCACTAAACTGCGTGCCCTTTCTTCGCCAATAGATCCAGAGTACAGCCCTAATAGGCTGGCAACAGAAGGCACTTTAAGCAAACGATGGGTAATAAAGTCTCGAGAATAATACTGAGCACTTAAGGGATCCCATAGTTGTTCAAAAGCTTGTCTTGTTTTATCCATGCTTTCCATTAGATCAGAAGGAAGTACTTCCTGGATTACTTTAGCTATCTTAATTAGTTGATCGTTGTTCCTTATAAGAATGGCGTTAAACGCAACGTCCTCGATGGCGAACATTGAATGGTCAAGTATGCGTTCAATATCGTAGGCTTTTCGTCTCAATCGTCTTTGAATATCGAACAGTGCTAGAGCTTCAATAGTCGCAAACCTTTGGCTTGAGGGTATGTTATGAGTATCCCTTCTGAGCATTGTTAGTATAGTGTCTGATCGGGTTAGCTTAATAGCTCTAATCCACCAACTTAGTTGATGTTCTTGTAATTCAGACATCCAAGGAGGAGTATTATCCATGCCCACTTCCCAAGGATGAATTAATAAAGCCAAACCTTCTTTATGCGGGTCGCGATCGGTATAAATCCACTGGTGGTATTTAACTAACGGTTCAAAAACTTGGCGATACCAATGGCGCCGGTCGCTTAGAGTAAGCTTTTCACCAACTTTAACGATTGCTTCTGCTAGCATTGGTGGTTGCGTAATTCCTGTTGTTGAAACTCCTCTAGGGGCATAGGGGCTTACCCAGCTACGCCATAAGTCCCGATCTGTTTTGTAGTGGTTTTCTTCGTTGAATATGATGTTTGGTATCATGCCGTTTTGCCACTGGCCCCTGAATAAGCCTAAAATTTCACTCATTGCCCGATCCTGGTCCTTATGCCTAAGTCCTATTGCAATAAAACAACTATCCCATAGCCACTGGTGTGGGTATAATTCCGCAGATGGCTGAGTATAGGTGGCTTTGTCGTTAGCATCTAAAACTGAATACGCTTCTGAGAGTAAATTGGTTGGAGTTTGCATTTCCTAAAAGTATATCTCTTGTGCTTAATCCCAACAAAGTTATAACTTCTTCTAACTGGTATACTGATCATTAGTCCTATGAACGAAGAACTTATTAAAGAAATAGAGCTTGCCAAAAAGCATCTCTTAGATCAGCTAGAGAAAATTGATGACAAACGCTCCTTGTTACGTTCGCCAGAGCTTAGGGCGCTCTATGAGCGAATCCCAAAGATAGAGCCAGATCAAAGAGCTTATTTTGGCAAGGCTGTAAATAGCCTAAAAGAAGAAATTGCCTTGGCCGTTGACCAGCATGTGAATCAAGCTGAATCGCTGCCGCCAATTGATGTCACCGCACCGTTTGCTCCAAACGTAGACATGTCAAACAGGCCATCCCTTTTAGACGCAAATATGGGTAGTTTGCATCCTCTCACAAAAGAAATTGATTACATCTGTGACATTTTCGAATCAATGGGTTTTTCTGTTATTCCCTCGAGGGAGATAGATGACGACTGGCACATGTTTACTTCGCTAAACTTCCCGGAAGGCCACCCAGCTCGGGATGATTACGATACATTTATGACTGAACAGAAGGATAAAGAGGGCAAGCCATGGCTTGCCCCGGCTCATACTTCGACTATGCAGAACCGTGTACTCACTAAGTTTAAATCTAACCTTGAAGAAGGTAATTCTATTGCAGCAATTTTACCAGGTCGTGTATTCAGGAATGAGGATGTTGACGCTAGGCATGAACATACTTTCTATCAATTTGAAGGTGTTTTTGTCGGCAAAGATGTTAACATTGGTAACCTATTAGCTAGCCTAAAGACATTTCTTGAAAAATATTATGGCACTGACATTGAGATTAAAACCCAGCCATTTTACTTTCCGTTTACAGAGCCTTCTTTAGAGTTTGCTATTAGTTGTCCGTTTTGTTCAAAAGCCGGTTGTCGTGTCTGCTCGTACAGTGGGTGGATAGAGCTTTTAGGATGTGGCATGATTCACCCTAATGTTTTAAAGGCAGGTGGTATTGATCCTGAAATTTATCAGGGATTCGCTTGGGGATGTGGCGTCGATCGTTTAGTAATGATGAAGCATAACATAGAGGATGTTAGGTTGTTTGAATCAGGCCGTCTGGATTTTTTACGTCAATTTAGTGCAGGAGGAGACTCATGAAAATCTCTTTAGCATTTATGGAAATGCTAAACCAGGGGCTAGATTTACCCAAAGACCCCGAGGCAATAATTGATCGTATTGGATCGCAGCTTGGCGAAGTTGAGAATGTTCGATACCTAAAACCTTTTTATCAGGACGCATTAATAGTTAAAGTTGTTAGTACAAAAAAGCTAGAGGGAAGCGATCACTTAAGCGTATGTCTTATTGATGACAAACACGAGCGCAATGACGTTGATCGTCAACAAGACGGCTTAATTAAGGTAGTTTGTGGCGCAGCTAACGTTCAGGAGGGTCAAGTTGCAGTATGGTTGCCTCCTGGTAGTATAGTGCCATCTTCGGCAGGCGAAACCCCCTTAAGGCTTGATTCCCGTAAAATTATGGGAGTAATTAGCAATGGCATGTTGGCCAGCGCTAAAGAATTGGCTTTGTCAAATGACCATGAGGGGATTGTTGTCTTGCCAGAAGGAAGCGATTTTGGTAATAGTCTGGTTGAATATCTGCATTTAGATGACTGGGTTATAGATATTGAAAACAAAATGTTTACTCACCGGCCTGATTTGTTTGGCCAGATCGGTGTCGCAAGGGAAATAGCCGCGATATTTAAAAGACCCTTTAAAAGTCCTGACTGGTATAGTCTTGATAACAACCTTACTTCCAATGCTAGCGGTAATCTTAGTGTAGAAAACAGGCTAAAAAACAGCAGTTGCCCGCGTTTTATGAGCGTGTCTATAGGGAATATTAAAGTGAAGCCAAGTCCTTTATGGATGCAGAGCTATTTATCCCGATGTGGCATTCGACCTATTAATAATATTGTTGATGTGACTAATTTTGTAATGATTGCCACTGGGCAGCCATTACACGCATATGATTTAGATAAAGTTTCGGGTAATGATAAAGTCGAATTGATTGTTAGAAACGCTGAAGATAACGAGAAATTAGTTACCATTGACGGCTCTGAGATTAATTTAACCAGCGAAGATATTGTAATAGCCAACTCCGACAAAGTGCTGGCGTTGGGAGGTGTTATGGGTGGACGCGATAGTGAAGTAAGCCATAACACTACGTCTATAGTTTTAGAATGTGCAAACTTTGATATGTACAAAGTCCGAAAAACTTCTATGTCTCATGGTATTTTTTCTGAAGCTGTTACACGCTTTAATAAAGGTCAGTCGCCTTGGCAGTGCGCGCCAATACTTGCTTACGCCACTTCATTAATAAATGAACTATGCCCTGATGCTGATATCATTTCTGAAGTCGTAGACAGTATGGCGGACGATCTTAAACTTCCTGAGGAGGTGAGCTTAGATATTAAGAAGCTAGATTCATATTTGGGAATTAAAACCAATCCAAACGAGTTATTAGAACTACTCGGTAATGCCGAGCTAGCGTGTAGGATTGACTCGGATAAGCTATACGTAAAACCTCCTTTTTGGCGAACTGATCTAGATGATTCTGTCGACTTAGTTGAGGAAGTCGCACGTTTAACTGGCTTTGACAAAATTCCAATGAGTTTACCATCACGATTGGCTAGCCCGCCTTTTAAACCGAATCTTGTTAATACAAAACTGAAAGTGCGTGAATCGTTGGCTGCCGCTGGAGCAAATGAACTTTTAACTTATAGTTTTGTTGATGGCAAACTTCTAGAAGCCGTTGGCCAGGAAACTAACTTAGCGTTTAAGCTGTCTAATGCTCTAAGTCCGGATCTTGAGTATTACAGGATATCAATGATACCAAGCTTGATGTCCAAAGTTCACCCAAATCACAAAGCTGGTTTTGAGAAGTTCGTTCTTTTTGAAATTGGAAAAGTGCATATAGTCGGGGAAATGGATAGTAATGGCTTACCCTTAGAGAAAGATAGGTTGTCTTTAATAGTATCGGCAACAGAAAAGATAACTAAGGCAAATATTAAAGGCCCAGCATTTTATCAACTTAGGGCTTACCTTGATTATTTATTGGGCACGTTAGGAATTGACTGTTCTGAATTGAGGTTTGTTGCAAAAAAGCAATACGATGACGTCTGGATAAAGGAATCTATGAAACCTTTTCAGAAAGGACGTAGTTCGCTTGTTCTAATTGGAGACGAGATTCTGGGATATATTGGCGAATTCCATCAAAAATCAAAGCACTCGCTTAAACTTCCAGACTTTTGTGCAGGACTAGAGCTAGATCTTGAGCAATTAGAAAAATTAACGAAAGAACAGCCTAGAGAGTATCGTCCACTGTCTCGTTTTCCGAAAGTTTATCAGGACGTAACCATAAGCGATGCAGCTAAAGGTTACCAAGATCTATTAAGACGAATAGAAAAAAGGATTGAAAGCTTATCAATACCAGATATTCATTTAGGCATAAAACCCATTGATGCATACCAGGCAGCTGGAGATGAGGATGTCAAGTGGACGTTCAGAATTACTGCTGAGAGCAATGAGCGGACTTTGACCGATCGGGAAATCGGAAATATTATAGATAAAATTAAGCAAGATTAAGGATTAAATCATGCGCAGTGCCGCTAGGGCAATAATAATAAAAGAAGATTCAATGCTAGTCATGCATCGTAATAAGTTTGGGCACGAATACGATATTTTGATTGGCGGTGGCGTAGAGCTAGGGGAAGAACCAATCCAGACTGTATTAAGAGAAATAAAAGAAGAAGCCGGCATTAATGTCGGTCAACCTAAATTAGTATTTATCGAGCATGCTCCAGAACCTTATGGAGTCCAATATGTTTTTGTATGCCAATATAAGAGTGGTGAAGTAAACTTAGATGCAAACTCGACTGAAGCTAAGATTAACAAACTTGGCAGCAATCTGTACCAGCCTTTGTGGCGAAAATTAAGCGAGCTAGAACATTTAGAACTAAGATCACCGCAACTTAAGAAAGCCTTAATAACAGCCTTATCTAACGGTTTTCCTGATGAACCTATCGACATAACCGACATATTAACGGTATAATTAATTTCAATGGCAATGAAGGGTAGAGTATTCGCCGGCTTTGGTGCGGCATTGTTTTTAGTCACTAGTTCGGCATTAACTATAGCCGTAATTATTTCATTAACTAGCAGTAATAGTAGTTCGTCGACTACAGTTAATACTGTAGCCAACTCAAAAAATTCTTCCAAATCTTCTAATGTTGACCAGGTAGGCTCTAAGCTTCAGGGGTTTACTCCACTTACATCCCCGCTAAAACATTTAGAAGTTTCCGACATAAGGAAGGGCAACGGTACAATAGTTAAATCTGGAGCTACAGTTACTGCTGGCTATATAGGTGCTCTAGCCGATACCGGAGTTATATTTGATACCTCTCAAGCTCATGGTGGACCACAGACCTTCTCTTTGGGTCAGGTTATCCCGGGTTGGCAATTGGGAATTCCTGGAATGAAAGTTGGTGGTACGCGCGAATTACTTATACCTTCCGCAATGGCATATGGATCAAAAGGAGCGGGGAGCATTCCACCTAATTCAGATCTTGTATTTATTGTGACGATTGACGGTGTTAAGAATAAATAAGCCAGATTCGTACTAAAAAGCACAATATATAGTGTATTGACCAAAAAGCTAACGCTATTCTATAATTTAAACACTAAGACCTTAATGAAAAAAACAAAAACGTTTGAAGGCCTTAAGTAGCGAAAACAATATAAAAAACCTAGTTTAAGGAGTCTCAAAAATGGTCAAAAATATCACCATCTTTACTAGCGACACCTGTGGTTATTGCCAGATGGTGAAAACATACCTTAAAGCCAAAGGTATTGGCTACAAAGAAGTTAACCTCGATCATGAACCAGAGAGAAGAGCTGAAGCACACAAACTAAGTGGCGTATTAACTGTGCCAGTTACGGTTGTTACTAAAACTGATGATAGTCAGGAAGTTATTGTTGGATATAACTTGGCTAAACTTGCTCCAGCGGTAAATTAGAAAATACATATAGCTAGAGTTGGGCTATTATAGATTTAAGTAAGTTAGAGAGACTTTATATATATGAGTGACACGAACATGCATGATGTAGTTATGGTAGGAGCCGGCCCGGCAGCATTAACTGCGGCTATTTATACAACTAGGGAAGACATAGACACCTTACTTGTTGAAAAAGGAGTAGTAGGAGGATTAGCTGCAGTAACCGATGTTATAGATAATTATCCAGGATTTAGTAAAGGCGTACACGGTCTGGAGCTAGCGGAGAGTCTTAGGGAGCAAGCTGAACGTTTTGGCGCAAAAATAGAACTTGGCGAAGTTAGCGGAGTCCATGATGAGGGCGAGCTCAAAAGACTGGAGACTACTTCTGGCGACATCCTGGCTAAGGCAGTGTTAATAACTACAGGCTGTGATTATAAGAAAACCGGAGTTTCTGGCGAAGAGGAATATTACGCACGTGGAGTCCATTTCTGTGCTACGTGCGACGGAGCTTTTTATAGGGATAAAAGACTTGTTGTTATAGGAGGTGGTAACTCAGCTCTACAAGAATCGATTTTTTTAACCAGGTATGCAACCCATATAGATTTACTTGTACGCTCAAATATTAAAGCTAGTGATGTGCTTCAAAAAGAGATACAACCTTATTTAGACAACGGCAAGATAACAGTTCATTTAGGTGTGACGCCAAAGGAAATAGTTGGTGACGACAATGGAGTAACAAAGGTGATTGGGACTAGTTCTGATGGTAAAGATATAGACTTTAATACTGATGGTGTGTTTATCTTTATAGGCCTTAAACCCAACACTGCTTTTCTGAAAAATTCAAAAGTAAAGTTAAATGAGCAAGGCTTCGTTATAACAGATAATAACCTTGAAACTAACGTAAAAGGCATTTTCGCAGCTGGAGACGTTAGAAGCGGCGCCACCATGCAAATTGCCAGCGCATCTGGTGAAGGCGCTACGGCAGCTCTTAAGATACGTGAATATCTTGAAGGTCGATTACACAATCCAAAGGTAGAACAGTTAGAGGTTACCCCTTAGTTTCTAATTTATTACTAATTCATTACAATGTATTAAACGATATAAATAGGAGATTGTTTGTAATGCCTGACTATAATCAAGTACTGACTCCCGGAGACACTGAAGGTGGAAAGCTTAATGCAGTGGTTGAAATACCTTATGGTAGCCATCTAAAAATTGAATATGACCGCAAACGAGCCTGTTTCATGGTCGACCGTGTCGAACCGAGTATTTATGCCAAACCGGTTAATTATGGCTTTATTCCGGCAACAAAAGACGAAGATGGGGATGAGCTAGATGTATTAGTAGTTACTAGCGAGCCGATTCCGACTGGCGTATGGCTAGAGTGTAAGATTATTGGGGTATTAAAGTTTGAGGATGACGGTGAAGGCGATCATAAAATAGTCGCAGTTCCCGACGATGACAGGGATAGCGGCGACAGCGTTAATAGCCTTGATGATTTAGGCGAGCGTTGGCAGCAGAAGATATCTGAACATTTCACTCACTACAAAGACCTTAAAAAACCAGGCAGCACTAAAGTTCTTGGCTGGGGTAATGTCGAAGAAGCCAAGCAAGTTATCCGTGAATCAATTCAACGCTATGGTTCAGCTTAATCTTATTACTTAGGTCTTTATTAAGAGTAAGCATAACTGATATAGTAAAAATATAAAACAAACAACCTTAAGGGGGTACATATGAAAACAAGAGTTGCAATTAACGGATTTGGAAGAATCGGTCGTATTGCCTTCAGAATTGCTAGCGACCGTGATGATTTGGAAATAGTTGCTGTTAATGACCTTACAGACACTAAAACGTTAGCTTATCTGTTGGCGCATGACTCAAACTACGGAAATTTTCATCACAAAGTAGAGTACGACGAAAAAAACCTTATTATTGATGGCGTGAAAATGCCAGTTTTTGCTGAAAAAGATCCGTCACTTCTACCTTGGAAAGACCTCAATATTGATGTAGTTATTGAATCTACTGGTAGGTTCACGACCAGCGATAAAGCTAGTGCGCACTTAAAAGCTGGCGCCAAAAGAGTAGTAATTTCTGCTCCAACAAAGAGTGACGATGTCAAGACAATTGTCATTGGCGCCAATGATGATGAATTGAAAGATGCCGGTGAAATAATTTCTAACGCTTCTTGTACCACTAATAGTGTCGCAGCTGTTATGGATATATTGGATCGAGAATTTGGAATCGAGAAGGCATTATTAACTACAGTACATAGCGACACTGCCAGTCAGACATTAACAGACGGGCCGGCAAAAGATTTAAGAGAAGGAAGGTCGGCTCCACATAATATAGTTCCAACAACTACTGGCGCTGCTATAGCTGTTGCGAAAACAGTTCCAAGCTTAGTTGGTAAATTTGATGGCCTAAGCGTACGAGTACCAACCCCTGTTGTTAGTTTAAGTGACGTGACGATGCTGCTAAAACAAAACGTTTCTAAGGAACAGATTAACGATGTTCTTACCAAAGCCTCTCATGATCCTTATTACCAGGGTATCGTCGCTGTATCCGATGAACCTTTAGTTAGTACCGACTATATTGGTAATTCTAATTCAGGTATAGTTGACTTAGAACTCACGAATGTAGTTTCTGGGAACTTAGCTAAAGTTGTCGTTTGGTATGATAATGAATGGGGATATTCTAATCGATTAGTAGAACTTGTATCTGATACGGGTCGATTACTTCAAGGGGCTTAAAAAGGCAAAATATAGGGTGGCTGTTAGATGAAATTATTCTTGGGTTCGGACCATAATGGATTGGAATTAAAAAGACAGATTAGTGAATATCTAGAACGCCTAGGCCACGAGGTGGTCGATGAAGGGAATAGCAAGCTAGATCCTAACGATGATTTTCCATTATTTGCTTCAAGAACAGTGACTGCAATGCTTGCTAGTGAGGAAGTTGACCCTAAAGGAATCTTGATTTGTGGTAGCGGTCAAGGAATGTGCATGGCCGCAAACCGTTTTAAAGGCATTCGAGCGGCACTATGCTGGAATGTTGCCGAAGCCCGTGCAGCAAGGAATGACGACAATAGTAATATTCTTTGTCTATCTGCAAAATCAACCAAACCCAAACAGGCTGAGGATATTATAAATGTCTGGATCAATACTGTGTTTGCCGATGCCCCGCGTTTTAAGAGGCGCTTAAAAGAGTTAGATAACTTAACTTAGGAAGAAGCTATGGCTTGGATTTGTCCTACTGTAACTGTTGTAAACAGGGATGAGTTCGAATCACAGCTTAAACAAGCTAAAAGTTTATCTAATAGGGTTCATCTGGATGTGTCAGACGGCACTTTTGCTCCTAGAAAACTATTGAGTTTTGCAAGAATGCACTGGCCTAGAAAAATTCTAGCCGATATCCATGTCATGAGCACCCATCCTCACGCAGAGGTTGCTATCGCCTTAGAGAAGAAACCCAACTTATTAGTTATACACGCCGAGTCACAAATTGATTTTTTTGATACTGCTAAAAAATTAAGCTCTAATGGCATTAAAGCCGGAATAGCGATAATGCCTGAAACAGATGTTTCGGTAGTAAAACAATACATTCACGCATATGATCACGCCTTAATATTTTCTGGCAACCTTGGTTATCAAGGCGGGTCAATTGCCGACAAGACACTGCTAGGGAAGATTATTCAATTAAAACTTCTAAATCCAAGACTTGAGATAGGCTGGGATGGAGGGGTTAAGGATAGTAATGTATTTGAGCTTGTATCTCACGGCGTTGATGTTGTTAATGTTGGCGGCTTTATTCAGCATTCCAAGAGTCCCAAGAAAGCTTATGCTAAACTAGAATTAGCTTTAACTGAACCAAAACCATATGCAAAGTAAAAGATCTATAAAACAACTTGAGTTAATTGCGAACGAAATACGTCAAGATATCATCGAAATGCTTGAACATGCTGGAAGCGGACATTCTGCTGGCCCATTAGGCTTGGCAGATATATTTACGGCCCTTTATTTTGATATCTTAAACCATAATCCTAAAGATCCTGATTGGGAAGATAGGGACATTTTGATCTTATCTAATGGTCACTGTGTTCCTGTCCGCTATGCAACTATGGCAAGAGCTGGATATTTTGACCGTAAGGAACTACTTACTCTTAGAAAGCTTGGATCTAGGTTGCAAGGACATCCAGAAAGGCTGAGGCTACCAGGTCTGGAATCTACATCTGGACCCCTAGGCAGCGGCTTAAGCCAAGCATGTGGTATTGCTTTAGGCCATCGTATGGATAACATTACTCACCGATGGGTATATGTTGTAATGGGTGATGGTGAAACTGACGAGGGTAATGTCTGGGAAGCTGCTATGTTTGCTGGTGCTAACCATTTGAGCAATCTAATAGCAATTGTTGACCGTAATAATATTCAGATAGACGGAACAACTGAAATGGTTCTTTCTCTTGAAGACTATAGGGCAAAGTGGGAAGCTTTCGGGTGGCATGTGCTTGAGATTGACGGTAATAATATTGAGGACGTTATAGATGCCTGTGCGATGGGTAGGGCAATCGTTGAAAAACCTGTTATGATAATCGCCCATACCGTACCTGGTAAAGGGGTGGATTTTATGGAATACGATTTCCACTGGCATGGGGCGCCGCCAAACTATGAACAGGCAGTTAAAGCTCTTAAAGAACTTAGAACACTCCGTGGGAAGATTAGGAGCGAGCATGAGTAACCACTTAGATATATCAAATAAAGATTTGCCGAGTGAGCCAATAAGAAAAGGATTTGGAAGAGGGCTTGAGAAGGCAGGCCATGTTTATCCTAATGTAGTAGCTGCATGCGCTGATTTAACGGAGTCTACTCAAATGCATCTGTTTAAGGCGGCTTTTCCTGAAAGGTTTGTTGAGATTGGCGTTGCTGAGCAGAACTTAGTAACAGTTGCCTCTGGTCTGGCTGCTGCAGGAAAGATTCCCTTCGTGAGCAGCTACGCTGCGTTTAGTCCTGGCAGAAACTGGGAACAGATACGCACCACAATTTGCTTGAATGACAGACCAGTTAAAATAATTGGATCTCACGCTGGTGTTAGTGTTGGGCCTGACGGTGCGACACACCAAATGCTAGAAGATATAACGTTAATGCGTGTTTTGCCTAATATGGTCGTAATTGCTCCGTGTGATAGCGTGGAAGCAGAAAAGGCAACCATAGCGATGGCGTCTGACCCTAGGCCAAACTATATGCGACTGGCTAGGGAAGCCACGCCAGTAATAACTAATCAAGATACTCCTTTTGAGATCGGTAAGGCTTTAGTTATGGAGCAAGGCAGCGACGTAACTATTATTGCCACGGGAACGATGACATATCATGCGTTGGTGGCGGCCGAAAAGCTTTATAAAGACGGTATTGAAGCGGAAGTCATTCATCTTGCGACAATTAAACCTATGGACTATGAAACCGTTCTTAAGAGCGTTCATAAAACTAGGGCAGTTGTTACTGCAGAAGAAGCCCAGATTAATGGCGGACTAGGTGGAGCGATAGCCGAGCTTATATCTGAAAATTGCCCTTCCCCACTTATTAGGATTGGAATGCGGGACAGATTTGGTGAATCGGGCGACCCTAATGAATTATTAATACATTTTGGTTTGGACGCCGAGCACATTCGAATGGCTGCCCATACAGTAGTTAAAAAGGAGGATTGACATAAATGCCACTAACCCTACCAAAAATTAGAGAAAACTGCGCAAAAGCTAGAGTGAGAATGGACGATGCTAGACGTGAGCATTGGGCATTCGGCGCTTTCAACCTTGACGATGAGCCTACACTTATCGCGGTTGCCAAAGCTGCCCAAAAGCATAACGCACCTGTACTAGTAGAGGTTAGCCATGGAGAGGTAAATGATATTGGGCTAGATAATATTCGAGATTTGGTGGATAACACTAAAGCTACGTATGGGATTGAAATGTATGTTAATCTCGATCACAGTCCCAGCGTAGAAGCAGCTAAGGCGGGTATTGAAGCCGGTTTTGAATTTATACACATAGATATTAGCCAGGCTGATCATAACGCCAGCGATGAGCAGATTATTGCCGCCACTAAAGAGGTCGTAGAATACGCCAAACTAACTGGTGCATCTGTCGAGAGCGAGCCTCATTATTTTGGGGGTTCATCTAATCTACATACTGAAACGATAGATTATGATGAAATAAAAAAGACATTTTCTACACCTGATGCCGCAAGGGCGTTTGTAGAATCTACAGGAATTGATACTTTTGCGGCGGCAATCGGTAACTTACATGGTAAATATTCAGTACCCAAAGTGCTAGACTTAGAACTTCTTAAACGCATTAGAGAGTCTATAGAATGTAATATTAGCTTGCATGGAGGAAGTGGTACTCCAGGTCACTACTTTAAAGACGCTGTTAAAATTGGTGTTAGTAAAATTAACATTAATTCAGATATGAGGATTGCTTATAGGCTAGCACTTGAGAAATCTTTAAAGGAAAATCCCGATGAGTATTCAGTAGCTAAGTTAATAACTAAAGACGTGGTAGGTTCCGTTCAAGGAGTTGTAGAAAGTAAGATTGCCGATTTCAATTCTAGTGGTAAGGCTAGACCATAAATTGACTACGCAGTAACAATATTTTATTTAGCTAGTCAGTTTTAGAAATTAATAACTAAAAATTAATAGCCCTTAAATTGATTTTTTTACTAAGATAAATAATCATTTTTGCATATTTAAAAATGATGAATACTGCTATCAAAGCTTTAGGGCTTTACTACTTGCTCTAGTTGGGGCTATAGTAGAAGTTAATGCAGTCTTTAAGTGAGGACGAGAAAAGGCAGGTTTTAGGGGGTGTTTTAGCTGACCAGCTAAGCGCAATCCAGGAAGCCGTAAAAGACGTTCCAGAAATAAAAAATAAACTGGATAGGCTAGACAGTGTCCTTAAAGTAGTTGGTGATGATTTGAAAATAGTTAAAGCGGCAATCACCGACTTAAGCTATGAAGTCAACGAGCATGAAAGGCAAATTGAAAGCCTGCAGTCTAGTTAAAACTAATAATAAAACAATAAGGTGGGACAATGGCAGACAAACCAGATGTAATTAGTGTCGGAGACATAGTAACCGATGTTTTTATTAAATTACTAGATAATCAGGCAAGAACCTATGAAGATGATCATCAAGAAAAATGGCTGGCTATGCCTTTCGGTACGAAAATTCCCTACGATACAGTTGAAACGATCGAGGGTGTAGGTAACGCAGCCAATGCAGCTGTTGCATTTTCGAGACTTGGGCTAAATTCGGCTTTTGTTACTAACGTAGGTGATGATCAAATTGGCCGTGACATGATCAATTCCTTGCACAAGAATAAAGTCGATAGCAGGTTTGTCCGTATTAATCCGGATAAGGTAAGCAATGTTCATTACGTCCTTCGTTATCAGGTCGAGAGGACGATACTTATTAAGCATGAGGCATATGACTACCATTGGCCTCATTTAAGACCAAACGAAACACCTAAATGGATATACTTTAGTTCAATATCTAAGCACGCAATTGAGTACCACGACCAACTTGCCGATTGGTTAGATGAACATCAGGATGTAAAATTGGCTTTTCAGCCAGGCACATTCCAGATGGAAGCCGGCGTAGAAAGATTACAACGGATATACAAACATTCTGACGTGTTGATAGTAAACCGCGAGGAAGCAGCTTTAATTACTGGGGGTAAACACGATGATTATCACGACCTTCTTGGAAGAATGCATAATCTAGGGGCAAAAATTGCAGTTATTACTGATGGCCCTAATGGTGCCGTAGCAAGCGATGGTCAATCGGCTTTCAGAATGCCGCTATATCCAGATCCTGCACCACCTGTAGATCGTACCGGAGCCGGTGATGCATTTGCCTCAACATTTGTAGCCGCTCTTATTAAAGGAAACAACATTCAGGGAGCTTTACAATGGGCACCAATTAATTCAATGAGCGTACTTCAAAAAGTCGGAGCACAGGCCGGGCTAGTTAGCGAAAAAGAACTAGAGAATTATTTAGTACACTCCCCGGAGAATTATAGGCCTACGCCAATGTAGGTCGTGGATAAGTACTTAGTGCTTATGCTAGGATAATGACATAGGGTTTTATTGCCGATCTAGGCGGAATATAAAAATGACCAAATATTTATCTCAGTTATTAGAAGCTAAAGAACCGCACTTCAGGCAAACTGTACAAAAGCTGGAGTCAGCTTCAGGCTATTCATGTAACGACATACGTTTAAGCGAGAATATTGTAACTGAAACTCGTAAGAAGATCAGGGACTTAGGTCTAGACCCGGAAGATACTACTGGGGAGGAGTTGTATTATGCGCTTCAAGAGAAATTAAGAACAGACGACGCTAATCTTGTAAAAAGATTAAGACAAATTAGTGCTCGTAATGTGTCAGCGGCAGGAGAACTATCAGAGGGTATAGCTTTTGCAGTTAGCCAAATTACTGAAGGCAGTAAAGTCTTCGTAATTAAAGCATCTGTAATTAAACGCTTTCTAGAGAAGAATGCCCCAAAGAAGTCAATGAAAGTTTTAGGATACCGTTCAATCTCTTCAATGATAAAACACGAGTCACTAGGGTCTATAGTGACTGTTGCACTTAGTCTTGAGCCAAATATCTGGATAAAGAATTATGAGGGCTATTTAAAGAAGATAAGTCCGAGGGATTTTGAAGAACGACCAATTAATGTTTATGCGCCAATGGCCAAGAAATGGCAAAAGATTTGTGCCAAGTTAATGTCCGAGACTAAACAGAGTGTACTCGTTAATAAAGAGCTTGGGGCTATGCTAGTCCTCCCACTACCCAGCAAAAAGCCGCTTGAAGGTCTAGCTACGGTAACGTTAGCCATGGCAGCTAAAGGCATTAACTCAATATACGCTACTAGCAGTTATTTGCGTCTTTCTCAAGTTGCAGGTGACTTTGGTCAACGGATAGAGAGAGCAACTAGCAAAGAGCCTGACTTAGGATTTGTAGATATGTTGAATGCACCACTGAGCTGGGAGACGGTTCAGCGTTTTTTCCATCATATGTCTGACAAACTTGAAGGAAGCCTTGAAGAACATATTGGTGCTGAAGAGATCATAGGTTGGCAACCAATAGAATCTTTGATTTATAAAATATCCCCAGAAATGAGTTTTTGGAGAGGATGTGGCCATTTGGGCATGCTTGATGAAATTAAACCTGTTTTCTTTAATGTTTTAGATAACGGACTAAGCCTGGTTAATCACCGTAAGTACAAGGAGCACTATAGCCATCATGCTCAGAGCGCTATATGGCAAGAGCTTATGCTTCGATATATAAAGCCAGACATGCTTCATGAAATAGTAAACCGGGAGCTGGCACCCAAACTAGAAACGGAACTTGTAAATGTCTAACAGAAAGGTTGGTTCGATGTATCAAATTGCAGTATCTGGAGCAGCTAAGGGTGATAGCGTAGAGGAGGGTAGGACATTGGCTACTGCTATGGGTGCAGCTATTGCCAGAGCTGGTCATTCACTTTTAACTGGAGCGACCATAGGCCTACCCAACTATGCTGCGGAAGGATATAAGAAGGCTGGTGGCCAAATGAGCGTAGGCATAAGCCCTGCTGCCTCAAAGATTGAACATGTAATGAAATATCACTTACCGACAGAGGCATACGACACTATTCTTTATACTGGCCTTCACTATATAGGTAGAGACACCTTGCTAATTACCTCAAGTGACGCAGTAGTATCAATTGGCGGACGCCTGGGAACATTACATGAATTCACTATTGCCGTTGAAAGTGACACCCCTATAGGATTTTTACAAGGTGCGGGTGGTATTAGCACAGAAGTACAGACACTTATTTCTTTGGCTCACCCCTTAAGAGACGGCATAGAGCTACTCTTTGACGACGACCCAGATAAGCTAATTCTTGAGTTGACAAAACTGTTAGATAAACTTCACGCAAAGTATAAAAACCTTTACTACTAGATTAGTTGTAAAAGAATAACTATAAACTGTTACAATTTACCCTTGTATGGGTATATTCAATCTCCATAGTGATTATGAACCAATGGGAGACCAGCCGGCAGCTATTGAACAATTGTCTGAGGGTGTGTCAAAAGGTTTAAAACATCAAACATTGTTAGGCGCAACGGGATCAGGCAAGACATTTACCGCTAGTAATGTAATCGCTAGGTTTGATAAGCCAACGCTTGTATTAAGCCATAACAAAACCCTTGCTGCGCAACTTTATGGTGAGTTCAGACGTTTTTTCCCAGACAACGCCGTACATTACTTCGTTAGTTATTTTGATTATTATCAACCGGAGGCATATATCCCCAGAAGTGATACTTATGTCGAAAAAGATAGTCAGATTAATGAAGAAATAGATCGGCTTAGGCACGCGGCAACTGATGCTCTTTTAAGTAGGAGAGATGTCATAATTGTCGCGAGTGTTTCTTGTATATACGGAATTGGTAGCGTAGAAGATTACGAAGGGCTTGCAGTGTCTGTGCATTCTGGTGAAATGCGTAAGAGAGATAAGCTATTAAGGCATTTAACGGACATACAGTACCAAAGAAATGATATAGATTTTCACAGAGGTGCTTTTAGGGTCAGGGGGGATGTTGTTGATGTTTTTCCAGCGGGCGAGGAAGCTGCCTATCGGATCGAATTTTTTGGTGATGAGATTGAACGCATTACTCAGATTAATCCACTTACTGGAGAGCTTGTAACTAGGATGAATGAAATAAAGATATTTCCGAGTAGCCACTATGTTACTCCTCAGGAAAAGCTAAAAGTAGCTATAGGTAAAATAGAGCACGAACTTGATGAACGTTTAGCTTTGTTTAGAAGCCAAGGTAAGTTACTTGAAGCGCAGAGATTAGAGCAACGCACAAGGTTTGATCTTGAAATGTTAAACGAAACAGGCTTTGTTAAAGGAATTGAAAATTATAGCCGCTACTTAACAAACCGCGAACCTGGGGAACAACCTGCCACCTTACTAGATTATTTTCCGGATGATTTCTTATTAATTGTAGATGAATCTCACATGACAGTGCCACAACTTAGAGGTATGTATAATGGCGACCGTTCACGTAAAGAAGTCCTAGTTGATTATGGGTTTAGGCTACCAAGCGCTTTAGATAATCGTCCGCTTACATTTTCAGAGTTCGAAAAACATGTTAATCAAGCTATTTATGTGTCAGCAACACCATCTGCATATGAACTTCGTTTGAGTCCAGAACCTGCTCAACAAGTTATTCGCCCAACAGGGCTTCTGGACCCTCTAATTACTGTAAAGCCAATAGAAAGCCAGATTGATGATTTAATTGCTGAGATTAGAAAAACCGTATCTAAAGGCCAAAGGGTTCTTGTGACTACTCTTACAAAACGAATGGCGGAAGATCTAGCAGAGTATTTGGCAGAATTACAAATTAAGGTAGCATATCTGCACAGTGAGATTGATACTTTAGAGCGAACAGACATCTTAAGGGATTTAAGGTTGGGTGTTTATGATGTACTAGTTGGAATTAATTTGTTAAGGGAAGGTCTAGACCTGCCCGAAGTATCTTTTGTGGCAATTCTGGATGCGGACAAAGAGGGCTTTTTAAGAAGCGAACCTTCATTGATACAAATTATTGGACGGGCTGCTCGCCATGTAGAAGGTCATGTGTTTATGTATGCCGATATATTAACGGACAGTATGAAAGCGGCTATTACTGAGACTAATCGTCGACGGAAGATACAAGAAAAATATAACAAAGAGCATGGCATTGAGCCCAAAACAATAAGCCGGGCTGTTGAGGAAAGAATTCATGCAAGTGAACGACCTGATAAGAAGAAAATTGACCTTAAAAAGATACCTAAGGATGAATACACTATGCTAATAAAAGATCTCAACTCACAAATGGAGATGGCGGCTTCTAATCTTCAGTTCGAGCAAGCTGCTGAACTTAGGGATTTGATTAATGAAATAAAGCAGAAAATGTAGATAAAATTGTCCAATAACTGATACAATGAAGAATAACTATGGCCAAACTATCTAGGGATGATGTGCTGTATTTGGCACAGTTAGCCAGGCTTGACTTAAGTGATGGCGAAGTGGGTTCACTACTTGAGGAATTACCTCAAATTCTTGAGTATGTTGAAAAGCTACAAGAAGTAGATACTAATGGGTTAAAACCTACCAATCAAGTGACAGGTTTAGAAAATGTAATGCGAACGGATAGTACAATTAATTATGGATATGAAGCTAAAGATCTATTAGAAAATGTACCTGAAGTTAGGGATGACCAAATTAAAGTAAGGCGTATGGTTTGATCTTATGGATCAATGGGAACCTATTAAACAATTGGTCAAGTCAGTAAAAAATGGCAAAGTTAGTGCAGTTAACCTAGTTGAACGATCACTTTCTAAGATTGAATCAAATAGTGAATACAAAGCCATAATTTCAACATTAAAACAGTCTGCATTAAAACGGGCAACGGAAATAGATGAGAGTATTAAGAAAGGGGGAAAGGTCGGTGTATTAGCTGGCATACCTTTTATAGCTAAAGACAATTTTCTAGTATTTGGAGCCGAAACTACGGCTGCCAGTAACATCTTGAAAGGATTTATACCACCTTATCAGGCCACGGTCATTAATCGTCTAGAGGAACAGGGTGCTATTTGTGTTGCAAAGGCAAATCTTGATGCTTTTGCTCATGGTGCAAGTACCGAGAATAGCGATTTCTTTATTACCAAGAATCCCTATGACAAAACAAGAGTTCCAGGAGGTTCGTCAGGAGGGTCAGCTGCAGCAGTGGCCTTAGGCATGGCACCATTTGCATTAGGCACAGACACGGGGGGATCCATAAGACAGCCTTCTGCGTTTTGTGGTGTTTTTGGCATGAAGCCAACTTATGGCCTTGTAAGTAGGAGCGGTGTCATCGCTATGGGCAGCAGTCTGGACTGTATTGGCCCTATAACTAGTCGTGTTGAAGATGCGGAGATAATACTTGATGTTATGTCGGGGTTGGATGAATTGGACGCGACTACTATAGCCAAAGATAACCTCGGATACGGTTCATCTTTGATTAGTCTAAAAGGCACTAAAATAGGTGTTATAAAAGAATATTTAGGTGAAGGCGTGGATTCTGAAATTTTAGACGCTACCCAGAGCAAGATTATTGAACTGAAAAAAGCTGGCGCAGAAGTTAAAGAAGTATCGCTGCCTTCACTTGAATATGCTTTGGCCTGTTATTACATTATTTGTCCTGCTGAGGTTAGCTCAAACCTTAGCCGTTATGATGGACAACGTTATGGCTATTCTGATCGCAGTGCGGAGAGCCTATTCGATAGCTATGTAAATACAAGGGGTAAAGGTTTCGGCACAGAGGCGAAAAGAAGAATAATAATTGGAACATTTGTGCTAAGTAGCGGTTATTACGATGCTTACTATAAAAAAGCAATGACAGTAAGGACGAAACTAATAAATGAATTTAATGATGCTTTTAATGATGTAGATTTTCTAGTCGGGCCTGTTACACCAACTACGGCATTTAAAATTGGTGAGCGATCACAAAACCCCCTAGACATGTATTTAGCCGATGTTATGACAGTGGCGGCAAACTTAACAGGCGTACCTGCAGTTTCACTTCCGAACGGTTTCAGTAAAGAAAAATTACCGATTGGTTTTCAAATTATGGCTCCTCAAAGGAAAGATCGTGATCTTCTTTCGCTAGCAAAAACTATTGAGAGTCTAAGTTTATGAGACATACTCCTTCGACGTCGACAATTGAGCTATCAGTACTAGCTGCGGCAGGTGTGCTTATATTAGTAGTTGGAGCTACTTTCTACATAAATAGACGATCTAAAGTAACTTACGATAAACGATGGAAAGAAATTCAGAAGATGTTAGCTGACAAAGAAACTTGGATCGACGCCATACTAGAGGCAGATAAGATCTTGGATACTGTATTAAAAAAACTGCACTATAAAGGCAAAACAATGGGTGAACGACTAGTTGCTGCTCAACACGAATTGACAGCGAATGATATGGTTTGGTTTAGTCATAAGTTAGCAAACAAAATTAAAAATGATGACATTAAACCTAATAAGAATGAAGTTAAAAAATCATTATTAGGATTTTGGAGAGCCTTGAAAGACCTTGGTGCATTTAAAGGAACTGATGATGAGAGAAAATAGCCGCTATTTACCAACTATAGGTATCGAGTGCCACGTACAGCTTAAGACTGTATCTAAATTATTTTCAGGGGCCAGTAATGATTCACGCGACAGTAAGCCAAATACAAACGTTAATCACATAGATTTTGGCCTTCCTGGAGCTCTTCCGGTATTAAATACCGAAGCCTTAACCCTTGCTGTGAGAGCAGCTCTTGCTCTTAAGACAAAACCGCAATTATTTTCTACATTTGACAGGAAACATTACTTTTACCCGGATTTACCGATGGGTTATCAGATAACTCAATATGATAATCCGATTATTAAGGGCGGTTCAGTTGAGTTTTACGTAGATGGCGAAAAGAAAACAGTTGGTATTACCAGGGCGCATATCGAAGCTGATGCGGGCAAGAGCACCCATCCAGAAGGAGTAAACTTTTCATTGGTTGATCTTAACAGAGCTGGCACCCCTTTGCTGGAGATCGTAAGTGAACCTGAAATGCATTCAGCAGCCGAGGCCAAGGCTTACGCGAAAGAGCTTTATTTATTGATGCGTTATGCAGGAGTGACTGAAGGAATTTTATACCACGGAAATATGAGGTTTGATGTTAACGTTAGCGTAAGCAAAGATGGTCAACTTGGCACTAGAAGTGAAACAAAAAATTTAAATAGCTTTCGTTCCGTCGAGAAAGCTGTTGAGTACGAGATAAAAAGGCAGATTGAAGTTATTGAAAGTGGTAATAAGGTAGCCCAGGAAACAAGAGGATGGCTTGATGCAAAACAGAGAACTATAACTCAGCGGGTTAAAGAAAATGCTGACGACTATCGTTACATGCCCGATCCTGACTTACCGCCTGTTACTTTAGACGTGAGATTTGTTAATGAAATAGAAAAATCTATGCCTAATACGTTAAGCTTTTGGCGTAATGAGCTTAAAAGACTTGGATTGAACGAACATCAAATCGAGATACTAATAGAAGCTAATCTGGATTTTAATGAAGCCAATTATCTAAGTTTAATACAGGATTTTGATAGCAAAGGAATTGATGCAAGGCAAATTGCCAACTGGCTAGTTAATATAGACATTCCGTTAGCAAAAGAAACTGAAGGAGTGTTAAATTCTAATCGAGCAATAATATATACAGTCGTAGCACAGCTTTTAAGAGAATCTAAATTAAGTTCAACAAATTCCAAAGAATTAATAACCCAACTACTTCAGTTAGAGAACTTACCGGAAGATATTGGCAAGTATGCCGAAGATAAGGGTTTGCTACAGCAATCTGACTCAAATCAAATTGAAACAATAGTAGATGAAGTATTAAAAGAAAACCCAAAAGCTGTTGAGGACATTAAGTCTGGCGAACAGAAGGCAATCGGATTTTTAATTGGCCAGGTTATGCAGCGAAGTAAAGGACAGGCAAATCCTTCGCTAACTAAACAAATCATTGAAAATAGATTAACGAAGAATAGTAATTTTTAAATAATAAACTAATATTTATTAATCGTTAATATATCAAACTATTAACAATCTATCATCTTACTAGTATTTAATTTTAATATAATCTCATTAGATAATATGCGTGTCATCGATTTGTTAGCATTAAACAATAGTTTTATATTACTTATATAGACCTAAAAAATTATCTTTTGTATTTACTTACTAAAATAATCAAATGATGTACTTTTAAGCTAAAGTATTGTAGATTTACTATTATGACCACGGTAGATAGTGTATTTCTGATCATTTCTGCAGTTTGTATGAGTCTATTCTTTCTTACAGCTACAACTCTAGTACTTTATTCATGGGCAGTGTTTCATAAATTAGTCAAAAAAACCGAGTTAGCTGTTGAAAGCGTTGAAAATGTCAGTAAAGCTATCAGGGAAGTTAGTAAAAATGGATCAGCTTTATCCATAGTTAAATTTCTTAAGTTTATGAAGCGTATCAGTAGCTAATTATGGCAAGTAAGAAAATCTTAAGGAATATTGTAAAAGTTACTGCTATAAGTGGAGCAGTTGGTTATTTAGCTGGACGAAAATTAAAATCAAGTATTTTAATAAATAATGTAGACAGAAAAAAACAGCTGAGTTCATTAGATGTTGCAGAGGATAAGCTAAAACTCCTCTATTCAGAATTGAGCGAAATCATCGTTGCTGCTGCTGGAGAAGAAAAAGGGTTGGAAGGACGTCAATTAAAACGGTTCAAAGAAGCCTTAAGTACTGCCAAAAAATCAAAAAAGAAACTTTTAATTGTTGTCGAAGGTGTTAGTGAGCGTGGATCAAAAGATAAGGACTTAGATCTAGCTATTAAAGAGGCTGAGAGAGCAATCAAACACGCAAGGACTTTCTTGCTTAAAAAGTAGTTTTATACAATACAACAATTATGCCCTAGCAATAATACTGTGCCGGCTATATAATTTATTTAGCATTAGCAATAATACAAAAAGCTAAAAAGGTATAAAGTTGACTAATGGCAGGTGTTAAATTGGGAGTCGAGGATTTTGTCCATCTCCATAACCATACTCATTTTTCGGTTCTTGATGGACTGACAAAGGTACCAGCCCTCATTAAAAGGGTTAAAGAATTTGGCATGGAAGCAGTGGCGATGACTGATCATGGTACCATGAGTGGTGTTATTGAGTTTTATAAGGAAGCGAAAGCTAACTCACTCAAGCCGATTATAGGAATGGAAGCATACATAGCCTCCAGAAAACTAACAGATAAGGAACCGTCCAAGGACAAGCAAATTTTCCACCTAACTGTGCTTGCCATGAATGATTCAGGTTATCGTAACTTAATGCGATTGTCTACTATCGCTAACCTTGAGGGATTTTATTATAAACCGAGGCTAGACTTTGAAACATTAAGTAAGTATCAGGATGGTTTAATAATCCTAAGTGGCTGCATAGGAGGCGAAGTAGCTGACAGTATAAGGAATGGGCAAATAAGTTACGCTTATGATATTGCTTTGAAGTATAAGAAATTGCTTGGCGATAGGTACTACATAGAGATACAAGACCACGGTCATCCTGATCATGATGGCTACTGGGACGAACAAGAAAAAGTTAATTCTGAACTGATTAAACTATCTAAAGAATTGAAAATACCCTGCGTTTTAACGTGCGACGCTCATTATCTGCGGCCTGAGGATAAAGACGCGCATGAGATTCTTTTATGTGTACAAACAGGCTCGTACTTAAACGATAAAGATCGTATGAGCCTAGCGAACTTTGATCTTAGCGTTACTGATCCTGTAGATGTTATTAAAAGATGGGGCAAGACTCATCCAGAGGTTATTTTAAACAGTAAAAAGATAGCTGATAGATGTGATGTAAGTATTAACCTGGGTAGTATTTTAATTCCTAAGTTTCCTGTTCCTGAAGGAGAAGATGAAAAAACCTATTTGCATAAACTGGTTTGGCAGGGATTAGCTTGGAGGTACGCTGAAGTTAGTTTAAGGGATAGCGAGAAGCTAGGCCTAGAACAAGCCAAGTTGAGTCTAAGTAAAGAAATTATTGATCGTGCCGAATATGAACTTAAGGTAATAAATGAAATGGGCTTCAATGGCTATTTCCTAATAGTTCAGGATTTTATTAGATGGGGTAAGGATCGTGGTATTGTTTTTGGACCAGGAAGAGGCAGTGCTGCGGGTTCAATAGTTGCATACTCACTAAGGATTACTGAAATTGAACCACTTAAATACAACTTAATGTTTGAACGATTCCTCAATCCAGGACGTATTAGCATGCCTGATATAGATATTGATATTCAAGATACTAGACGAGATGAGGTTATAACATACTGTGTGGAGAAGTATGGGCATGACAGAGTAGCTAATATAGTAACATTTGGAAGAATGGCTGCAAGAAACGCAGTTAGAGATGTTGCAAGAGTACTTGAAGTTCCGTATGCTGACGCCGATAGGTTAGCTAAAATGATTCCTCCTCCAATACAAGGAAGGCACATTCCACTGAAAACTTCTATTAAAGAAGATAAAGTATTATCCCAAGAATACAAGAATAGTAGTTCTGCTAAGCGTATATTTGACCTTGCTATGCAACTAGAGGGGACGATTAGAAGCCATGGAATTCATGCTGCTGGCGTTGTTATTGCCCCAGACGATTTGTTTAATTTTACACCCCTAGAAATGGCGCAAAAAGGCGTTGTAGCTACACAATATTCTATGGGTCCAATTGAGGAGCTTGGCCTTCTTAAAATGGATTTTCTGGGCCTTGCGAACTTAACAATACTAAAGAACGCTTTGCGCATTATTAAGAAAGTGTATGGTAATGCAATAGCATTAGATAACATTCCAATAGACGATGATAAGACGCTTAACTTATTCCGGTTAGGCGACACTACTGGGGTTTTTCAGTTTGAATCTGCTGGTATGAGACGCTACTTAAAGGAGCTTAAACCTAATCTTTTTGAAGATATTATTGCGATGAATGCACTATATAGGCCTGGCCCAATGCAAGAAATACCTAGGTTTATTAAAGGTAAAAATAATCAGAGCTCGATTACATATTTACATAAATCTCTTGAGCCAATTTTAGAGGACACATACGGAGTTATGGTATATCAGGAGCAAATTATTAAACTGCTTCAGTTAGTAGCTGGTTATAGTCCAGGTGAGGCGGATTTAGTAAGAAAGGCTATTGGTAAGAAAAAAAGAGACATTATGCAGGCGGAGGAGCCGAAATTTATAGAAGGCTGTTTAAAACAAGGACTAACTAATTCTCAAGCCAAGCAACTCTGGGCTCAAATACAGCCTTTTGCAGACTATTCATTTAACAAGGCTCATGCTACTTGTTACGCACAGATAGCATACTGGACAGCTTATCTTAAAGCACATTATCCAGCAGCATTTATGGCAGCTTTAATGACATCAGATTATGATGATACAGATCGACTTGCTATTGAAATAAGCGAATGTCAAAAGATGGGCATTCCTGTTTTGCCTCCCGACATTAATGAATCTTTTAATGAGTTCGGGGTAATTATCGATGAAGATAAGACTTCAATACGCTTTGGCTTGAGTGCAATTAAGAATGTTGGAAGTAATGCCGTAGAAGAAATAATTAGAACCAGGGCTGGCAAGCCTTTTAATAGTTTTGAAGATTATCTACTAAGAGTGGACTACCATGCGGTTAACAAAAAATCACTAGAAAGTCTTATTAAGGCTGGCGTTTTTGATCGATTTCACTCTAGGAAATTGTTATTGGACAATATGGATTTAATATTGGCATTCACATCGAGGACACAAAAACAGGCTAATAGTGGGCAAACAGACCTATTCGGAGGAACTGAAAATGTAGCTGAAGTTAATGTTAGTCTGAATCTTCCTTCTATTAAAGATACCAATGAAGTAAGCAAGGAACAATTAATGTGGGAGCGGGAATTACTCGGGTTATACCTGTCTTCGCATCCTCTAGCTCATTTTGAACCATATTTGAAAAATCAAGCCAAACCAATCAGCTCAATTACTACAGACATGGACGGAAGTACTGTACAAATTGGCGGAATAGTTAATGCTGTTAGGGAAATAACAACTAAAAAAGGTCAGAAAATGGCATTTGTTAGGATAGAAGATTTAAGTGGAGACACGGAAATTATCCTTTTTCCCAATAGCTACCAGCAAACCCAAAATCTTTGGACGCAAGACAAAGTGGTAATAGTTAAGGGAAAGGTTAACGCTAAGGATAGGGATGGCAATTTAAGTGATGAAGTAAAAGTTTTGGTTGATGAAGCTAGAGAAATTACTCAACAACAGGCTCAGGACTATATACCTACGGCCGAAAAAAACCAAGTCGATTTAAATGTTCTTAGTGGACCAGGTGCTAAAGGTATCCCTAATCCGAATGCTAGATTATATATAAAGCTGGAATCTTCAGACGACACCGGATTGTTACGGAATTTAAAGAAAACGATCGACAATTATAGTGGAGATACTGAAGTTGTACTTGTTCTAGATAATCAGTCAAAAAGACAAGCTATTAAATTACCATCTGGCATAGATATTAAAGGAGACGGCCCAAAACTTCTTAGGGAGCTCATAGGAAATGAAAACGTAGCTGTTAAATAGTGTGGCTCGACAGCACTAGTCCACTCACAGCTAAAGTAACTAGGCAAATATCTAGTAATGGATGTTTAGTTATAAAGTCTTCTCCACGTATTAATACTTTATGCCAGGCAAAGGCGTGACGTAGAAGAAAAATAGATAATGCTAAAACGCCAACGCTTGACTCTATTACGTCGTAGTATGTATATGAAGACAAACTTATGGTATAAGTGGTATGCCAGACGCTGTTAATTAATATACCTAAGCCAATAATTGCCAATATTGGTATGTATGGCCAGTATGTTTTTACGTAACTCTTTGAATGACGGTGGTGACCACCTTTGATCTTCTTATGACTCGTTACAGGCCTGGGCTTTGTTGTTAAGGACATTTCTCTTTAAGTTAACTAATGACACTATACCATAAGCGTTAAATAGAAAAGAGCCATGGACGCTGCAATTGTGACATTAAATGACTCTTTTTCCCCTTTCATAGGAATGTAGATTACGCTGTCGCTAGCCATAATGGTATCATGCTTAACACCTTCTATTTCATTACCAACTACTAATGCTATATCACCACTAACTTTAAACTTAGTTATTTGTTTGGCGTTATTTGTCTGCTCCAAGCTTACGATTTGTATGCCTTTATCACGATAATAACCTATAGCTTGTTGTGAATCCTTAAAGTAACGCCATCTTTGTTTAAATTCAGCTCCTAAGGCAGTTTTTCTTATCCGATTGTTAATCTTTTCAGCCAAATAAGGCAATCTTTCGTCGTTATCTTTTTTGGGATAAGGCGTATATCCACACAGCGCAACTTCAGATACGCCAAGTCCTTCTGCGCTCCTAAGTAAAGACCCGACGTTATGTGCGCTCCGTATGTTCTCGACGATGAGGTATAATTTAGTTTTTTTCATAGTAATAATATAAACCAACAAGGTGCTAATGCTTTATAATATTAGGTGACATTTATGAGCCAAGACATTAGGTTAGATGAAGAATTAGCAACACAGAAGAGAGCCAGGATCCTTGGCTTAAATTATGCTGACACTAGTCAAGGAGAAAAACAACTTTACCGAAACATTCTTAGCATTAATGAAATGCGTGGATACAAAGCTCTTCCACTCCTAGCTGATGACCATCATGTACTATTTGGCATATTGAACACTACCCCTAGTTCTGCCGTAAAGGATTTAAACGAAAGGTTTAACGACCGAAGGGTGAGCTTTGTCTTAATCTCAGATACTGGCTTCAGGGAATATATGAACCTTTATGATCCTCCCAAGCAAGTCGTATATCATGATATAAATTTGAAAGACGCTGGCTCTTCTTCATTAATCGAGCAAATATCATCCATTTTAAATGAAGTTAGGGCTGACGATATGCTTGCTTATTTGGTCTCGCAAGCACATAGGTTAAATGCTTCGGATATTCATATTGAAACTCAAGAAAATGGATCTAGGATACGATTTAGGATTGATGGAGTATTACATGTCATAGCGAGGATACCAATTGAGAAATACCGTGTTCTTTTATCAGCTATTGCTAGTGCAGGAAATATATCAACTGGATCTAATGAAGCTCAGCAAGGGCACATAGCCCAAAAGGTTAAAATGGCAGATAACTCGATGGTTGATGTTAACTTAAGGCTTGAGACAGTACCAACAATAAACGGCATAGATATAGTGATGCGTCTATTTAATATGGACGAAACAAGGTTCCAGTTGGACAGGTTAATGCTATCATCCAAAGAAAGAGTTGTTGTTGATAGCATTATTTCTAAGCCTTCAGGACTTGTGATGGTTGTCGGACCTACCGGTTCTGGAAAAACAACAACCCTATACTCAATTCTTAATAGTCTTAATGTTGATGAAAGGAAAATTATCACTATAGAAGACCCGGTCGAGTTTCAGTTTCATGGAGTTACTCAGATATCTGTTCATTCAAGCGAAAGAGGAAACGACTTATCATTCGCAGATAAACTACGAGCTGTTTTAAGGCTTGACCCAGATGTGGTCATGGTGGGAGAAATCCGTGATCAAGACACAGCTAGAACAGCATTGCAAGCAGCTCTGACGGGGCATTTAGTTTTGACAACCTTCCATGCTAGTAGCGCTGCTGCAGCCATGACCAGGCTTGCCGACATTATTGGGCAAAACCCTTTGTTTGTATCGGCAGTTAAGTTAATTATGTCTCAGCGATTAATTAGAAAACTAGACGATACTTCAAAACAAGCATACGAACCAAGCGAGCATGAATTACAGATTATTAAACAAGTAATATCTACGTTACCTGAAGATATTGATAGGCCGAATCTCGAGGGTCTAAAGCTTTATAAGCCAGCCGCTAACGAGAATAACCCATACGGTTACACGGGTATGTTACCAATTAGAGAGCAACTTACTATGACTGATTCAGTGAGAGAAGTTATCGTAAACCCCGGGAGGGTAGCAAGCAGTTCAGATATAGAAAAGGCCGCTATCCAAGGTGGCATGACAACCATGCTTCAAGATGCAATTATTAAGGTTCTTAGTGGTGTTACGACTTTAGAGGAAGTATTTAGAGTTATCGAATAAGATTTGCTATTACTTCTACTAATTTCTTATTTCCAATATTAGGAACAATATTATCTGCTGTTGGCTTTTCAACTAAATTTGCTATTGCTTCTGCGGCATTAAGTTTGTGTCTCTCAGTAATTTTATGAACATTGTTATCTAGAGCGCCTCGAAATATACCAGGGAAAGCTAAAGCATTATTTACTTGATTAGGGTAGTCGCTTCTACCTGTGGCTATTACTGCAGCACCTGCTAACATTGCCTTTTCAGGAGTGATCTCTGGATCTGGGTTTGCCATTGCAAAGATGATAGGCCTAGGTGTCATTAATTTAATCATCTCAGTTGTTAGGATGTTGGGACTAGATACTCCGATAAATATATCAGCTCCAGTAACTGCATTCTTAAGTGAGCCTTCATGACTTGTCTTGTCTAAGTACTTAAGTAAGTCTTCTTTACTAGTATTTAGATTATCCCTCCCCTTGTATATAATTCCTTTTGAGTCGACGGCGATAATATGGATTTTGGGTGCATATTTTTTAATCAACTTAACTATTGCGATTCCGGCGGCTCCTGTTCCGGATAAGGTAACTTTACAATCATTTAAGTCCTTGCCAACAACCTTAGCAGCGTTTATTAGCCCAGCTAGTGTAACTACCGCAGTGCCGTGCTGATCATCATGCATTACTGGAATTTTAAGATCAGATTTAAGTCTTTCTTCGATTTCAAAGCATTTAGGTGCAGAAATATCTTCTAGGTTTATGCCTCCAAAGCTTGGCGCGATCGCTTTGATAGCATTAACAATTTCATCGGTCCCATGAACATCTAAAACAATGGGCACTGCGTCAATATCGGCAAAATGTTTGAAAAGCATAGCTTTGCCTTCCATTACGGGAAGAGCGCCGTATGGTCCAATATCTCCTAGCCCTAACACTGCCGAGCCGTCGCTAACTATTGCTACATTGTTGTTAGTCCAGGTATAATCACGAGTCTGTTTAGGATGTTCGGCTACTAGACTGCTTACAGCTGCTACTCCAGGGGTGTAGTATGTACTTAAATTTTCTTTACTATCTAGGTTGTCCTTCAATTTAAGAGCAATTTTGCCACCAAGTTGTTTATGTTTATCTAAAGCAAGTTTTTTATAATTCATTGCCCTATTCTACTTTCCAGATCGTGCATCAGGCAAGTGGAGTATACTTGTTATTAATAATTATGTCTCAACATCCAATAACCGGTATTGAAATTGCAGGATGTGGATTGGCTTTACCTAGTCGATCGGTATCTAATTTTGAACTTATAAACGAAAAAGGATATAACTCAAGTGACGAATGGCTTAGAACAAAAGTTGGTATAGCATCTAGGTATTATTCTGAATGGGATGAAACTAGCCCAAGTCGAACTTTAGCTTCAAAGGCTGCTCAAGAAGCTTTAAGGATGGCAGGATTATCGAAGCCGTATGAAATCGATGTCTTAAGAGTCGGGACATGGACCTCTGATATGAAAACTCCCGGTACAGCAAATGACGTTAATAGTGAGCTTGGACTCAAGGCGGGCAAGGTTTCAGACCAAAATGCTGCATGTGCTAGCTTTGTCTATTCAATTAATGATACGTTTAATGATTTTAAAGTCGATGATGACATTAAAACGGGACTAGTGATTGGAACAGATATTTTATCTAGACATACTGATTTTAATGATAGAGATACGGCAATGCTATTTGGGGACGGGGCTGGTGCTGTATTATTAAAACGAAACGAGAATAGACCTGACGCCGGATTAGTTGCTTGGCATTATGAAACGGATAGCGACCTAATACCAGCATTATATGTTGACCAAAATAGTGGTTACATAAAAATGATTGGTAATTTAGTACTACAAAAAGTAGTACCTCTTTGCGTTGAGGTCGGCAGTATTGTATTAAAAAAAGCATATGAAAACATGAAAATCGAGAAAGACGACATTGGCATGTTTATTTTGCATCAAGCAAATATAAGAATAATAAACATGATTGCAAAACGTTTAAATATACCTTTAGAAAAGATGGCCATTACTATCGATAGACATGCAAACACTTCATCATCCTCTATACCAATGGCATTAACGGAAATGGTTACGGATGGAAAAGTTAAGAGGGGCGATCCTATAATGATGTTAGGTTTTGGAGCAGGCGTGACGGTAGCGGGGTCTGTATTAATATTTTAAAAAGATACTTGAGTAAAACTTAAATTTAAAGTAAAATTACGCAGTTATGCAAACTGTAATAGATAAAATTGAGGCAAACAACAAAAAGACACAAGTTGTCGACGTCAGGAGTGGCGATACTGTCCGTGTTCATCAGAAAATTCACGAAGGCAATAAGGAGAGAATCCAGGTATTCCAAGGTCTAGTTATTAAAACATCTAAAAAGAACAGCTCAATGAGCCGTATAACAGTTAGGCGTATGTCAAGTGGTGTTGGTGTTGAGAAAAGCTTTCTTCTTCATAGTCCGCTTGTAGTGAAGGTTGAAGTTGCTAAAAGAAGTAAAGTGCGACGTAATTATCTTTCATACATGCGTACACGTACCGGTAAGGCTGCTAAACTTAGTGGCGTAGAGTTTGACCGCGAATCCGTAAATGCAGTATCCGATTCTGAAGTTCAAAAAAAGGATTCAGTAGAAGAGGCTAAAACCAAAGATAAAGTTGACGCAGAATCGAAATCTGAACCTAAAGAAGATAAAACTGAATTTTCTGAAAAATAATTTTCTATTAGCGTTAACTAAATACTAGTTATGCGCATTCTTGGTGTCGATGAGGTTGGAAGAGGATGCTTAGCTGGTCCTTTAGTTGTCGGTGCTGTTTTGCTAGATTGTTCTATTGATGGTATTAAGGATTCAAAACTACTTTCTACGACAAAAAGAAAGGTCCTATCTAAAGAAATTTATACTAAGGCTATATATGTTGGTTTAGGTTGGGTTTCTGCAGAAGAAATTGACGCTATAGGACTATCCGCCTCACTGACATTAGCATCCAAAAGGGCATTAAGTAATATGGATGATAGACCTGACAAGATAATTCTAGATGGCAACTTTAATTATCTGCCTGATATTTATAATAGCGAGACATTAATTAGAGGTGACAGTATTATTCCAGCAATTAGCGCTGCTAGTATAGTTGCTAAAGTAGCTAGAGATAATTTTATGATGAATTTACATGATCAATTCCCGCAATTTGGTTTTAAGACTAACGTAGGTTATGGCACAAAAAGTCATAAGCAGGCATTAGTTGAAAACGGCTATACTATTTATCACCGTAAATCTTTTGAGCCTATTAGGACTTTTTTGCATGATAATATTCTAGCAAGCTATTAAGATCACGTTTCTTCCACTTAGCTTGCCAATTTATAGTTTCTATAGCTTGGTCTAATGGTCTATTAAAACTTGAACCTAAATTAGCGATAAAGAACTTTTTAAATTCTGACAAAAACTTATCGTCGCTGTATGCCCTAGCAACGTACCTTGGCATCATATAAAAACTTAAATCAGTTCCTATATTCATTTTTAACCATTGCCAATTTTCTTTAAGCCATTCCCATGTAAGTTCCTTTGCATACCTATTGGCGAAACTATCACTAATCCAATAAGCGACATCTTGGAGTCGTACCTTCTCCGATTTAATTAGATCTAGAGACTCTTTAATTAATTCTTTTTGTTTAAAGTTAGTTATTGCTGCAGTAAGAGATAGTCTCTCTTCACTGTTGTCGCTTGAATTATGCATATTAACCATTTGGACAAAATCGTTTCTATCCCCATGACGTGCTACTGTGGTGTAGACTACGCCTCTAAGGTTTGAAATGACCGGTCTAAGTTGTCTATTTTCAAAAATTTCAATAGCTTTTTTTATTGCGTCTGGTTGTTCGCTGGCACAAGCCAAACCTAAAATTATTGGCCTCAGTAGTTTATCAAAGTGAGAATCGATAGATTTTTCATTCCATCCAAGACGTTTATATTGCTTTAATATAAGTTTTTGTATGTCTGGATTCATCGCTTCTCTTAGTTTTTCGTTGTCCATTACGGTTCTTAATGAACTTAAATTAGAGCTAATAATTTCCCATACAACAACGCTATCTTCATTGGTATAGGCTTTTAGTAAATCAAGCGTCTTAGTTGTTTCAGAAAATCCAGCTTTTGCAGAATCAAAACTATCACTTAATAAGCCTAGCCTGTCAAGTTCTTTCATTTTTCCTTTATATACTGATTCGGATAGCAATTTAGTATGCTTGTCATCATAAACTACCCTACAGAATGAATTGCGTTCATGGTTAATTATTAATGGATGTGCATGAGCTCTAAAACTAAGATTTTGCTCTACTTTACCAAGAACAGAATGACTAAGACTAACATTGGAAAATAGAGGGATTGGCCATATGACATTTTGTTTTAAGGCGTCAGGGTTTATATAGAACCGCTTTTGGGTAAGACTTACATGATTATTGTCTACCTTGACGTTGATAATTGGATAACCTGGTTGAGTAGTCCAGGCACTCATAAAATCAGCAATAGGTTTATTAGAGACCTCTTCCCAAGCTTTCCATAAGTCTTTAGATTCAGTGTTTGAATAAGCGTGGCGTTCAAGATACACATGCAAACCATTTTTAAAATTATCTTCACCCAAAAATTGTTTGAGCATAAATAAAACACTAGCTCCTTTTTCGTAGCTAATATTGTCAAAAATAGTACGTATTTCATCTGGATGTCTAATGTCTACGTTTATTGGGTGTGTATTTTCTAGCTGGTCAAGCCTTAATGCAGGTGTTTGTTCGTCAACGATAAATTGAGTCCATGATTCCCATTCTGGGAAGAGCTTATCTTGAGCAACATAGCTCATTAATGTTGCGAAGCTTTCGTTTAACCAAAGATCGTTCCACCATCGCATAGTAACTAAATTCCCAAACCATTGATGGGTTAATTCATGGGCTACTACGTTTAGGACGTATTGCTTCATTGATAAGCTCGTAATTGCTGGGTCTACGATTAGAGCCTGTTCACGAAAAGTTACTAATCCCCAATTCTCCATGGCTCCACTGGCAAAGTCTGGCAAAGCTACAAGGTCACACTTATTAAGTGGATATTCAATGCCAAAATATTCGTTATATAGGTCTAAGCTTTTAACTGCAACATCTAGAGCAAATGCTGTATGTTGAACGTTTTCGGATCTAGCATAAGCCCTAATTCTAACGCCGGATTTGTTGACTTTTTCTAAATATTCTAGTTTGCCAATAATAAACGCCAAAAGGTAAGTGCTCATCTTCGGTGTCGGTTTGAATCTACTTAGTATACCCTCTTTTGTTTCTCGCTGTTCACTGGGGTCGGTATTAGAAAGGACTATTTCGTCTTTCTCTGAGATTAAACTTAATTCAAATATGGCCTTAGCTTCTGGTTCATCTATGCATGGAAAAACTTCCCGGGCATGATGGCTTTCGAATTGTGTGGCTAAAATTATCTCTTCGTTGTCGCCTTGTTTGTGGTAACAAGGATAGAGGCCATTCATTGGTCTCGTAATTCTACCGCTAAATTCTATTTCAATTTGGTAGTCGCCTGGATATAGTGTTTCTTCACTGTGAAGCCTAAGCTCGTCATAAGCTTTATGATAAACAAACCTGATAAGCTTAATATCCCTCATTCCTGAGCGGTCATGAAGTATCAGTTTAACGGACTTTATTTTTAAATCTTTAGAATGCAAGGTGATCCTTTTGCTAGGTCTATTAGTCTTTTTGCCTTCAATAACTACATTTCCACTAAACGACATATTATATTTATCAGGATTAATATGCAGCTTATAGTGGTTTGGCTGGAACTGGGCGTAAAGTCTTCGCACTCGATTCACGTAATAACCTCTAAAAATTTACTAGTTTTTAGTTTAACATGTGTGTGCGTCCTAGTTTTAATAGTTAACTAAAATTGACAAGTTTCGATAAATAATAGTAAGATTTAATTAGATTGTCCGGCCAGAAAGGTCGGATTTTTTAATACATTCTTATTACAGAAAGCAGGAAAATTATGGATTTTGACTTTAAGCAACTTAGCGTAGCAATCAGGACTATAGCAGAAGAAAAAAACTTACCAGAAGATACTGTTCAAGAAGCTGTTGAGCAGGCTCTAGCTGCTGCTTATCGCCGTGATTATGGGGATAGGGAACAGGAAATACGCGTTAAAATGAACCTCAATACCGGTGAAGTGGATGCATATATTACTAAAGAAATAGTTGAGAATGTAACTAATCCGGCTTACGAAATTTCCTTAGCTGAAGCTCAAAATAGGCGAAAAAATGTCAAAGTTGGTGATACTATCGAGGTTCATGAGAAAGTAGAGAACTTTGGTCGTGTGGCTGCGCAGACAGCAAAGCAGGTTATACTTCAGCGTTTACGTGAAGCTGAAAGAGAAATAATTATGGCCGAATACGAGGATAAAATAGGAACTATTATTAATGCAACCGTAAACCGAGTTGAGGGTAGTGTAATTAGGGTAGACCTTGGTAAGGCTCAAGGAATAATGCCTCGTAGTGAGCAAATTCAAGGCGAAAGGTACTATCCAGGACAAAGATTAAAAGTATATCTTAAAGATGTCGAGCGTGGATTTCGTGGTCCCCAGTTAGTGGTGAGTCGTGGTAATCGTGAATTCATTGAATGGCTCTTTAGGTCTGAAGTTCCGGAAATGGAAAGCGGTGCTGTAGAGATTAAGGAATTGGCAAGAGAGGCTGGAGTACGATCTAAAATTGCCGTATGGAGTAACGTACCGGGTGTGGATCCAGTGGGTACTTTTGTCGGCGGTCATGGCACCAGAGTTAATGCTGTGATGAGCGAAATTGGCGAACAGGAAAAAATTGACATTATTGTATATAGCGAAAATCCAATTGAGTTTATTACAAATGCATTGAGCCCTACTAAGGTCAGTAAAGTAATGGTTGACGCTGATTCTAAACATGCATCAGTTAAAGTTCCTGAAGATCAGCTAAGTATTGCAATAGGTAAAGGTGGCCAAAATGTACGCTTAGCTAGCAAATTAACTGGTTTTGAAATTGATATTGAGGCGGGTAGCACAAGCCCTGAGCCTAAAGAAGATCCCAAGAATATCGAGACTGCTGAACAAAAGCCAGTTAAAAAGTCAGCACCTGGGCGCATAAAGAAAAAGACCGAACTGGAAAGTAGTCTTCTTGACGCTATTGAAGAGCACGGCGAATAAATAATCAAAAATTACAAATTAGCACTCTTGACTGTGGAGTGCTAGTTTAGTTAATATATAGATGGTGTCCTAAATAGATATTATTAAGGGTCACTTGATAGTGTTAAAAAGCATACCCTCTATTTCGTTAGCCTAGGTAAAGATAATTTCCAGAGACAATTATTACAGCAGGGTATCAAAGAAAGGTGCTATATAAAAATAACATGATGCCAGATTCTCCAGATTTTCAAGATTTTAGAAAGCATTTAACTAATAATGCTCTGCTTTCACTTAAGCATGCTGATGCTATAGCAAGAAGCTTTGGTAGTGCATATGTTGGTACTGAACATCTGCTTCTTGGACTTCTAGCTCAGGAAAGCAGCATGGGTGCTAAGTTATTAGAAAACGTAGGAGTTACACTTGACAGGGCGAGGCTAGTTTTAAACCTTACCCCTAAATCTTTTGTTATTAATATGGGGGCTAAAGGTTTAAGTGAAACAGCAAAGCATACTCTTAAAACTGCATATGATATAGCTCAAGACTATTCTCAAGAGACATGCGGGACCGAACATATACTCTACAGTATTCTAAATCAGAAAAAAGCCCGAGCAACCAAGTTGCTAAGAGATATGAATGTAGATATTGATGCCTTGACTCGTGAAATTGAACAATTGCTTAACCGTCAACAATACGAAGAAACTGAAATTAACACTTCTGCTAGTGGACAAGTTAGGCGCGGTAAGAAAACTGCGCTAGATTTCTTCGGAACTGATTTAACTGTTCTTGCTCTCAACGGAAAGCTGGATCCTGTTGTTGGTCGAGAAGTACAGATTAGTCGTGTAATAACTATATTAAATCGTCGTATGAAGAATAATCCTGTACTAATTGGAGAACCAGGTGTTGGGAAAACGGCAATTGTCGAGGGTTTAGCACAGAGGATAGTTAATGAAGACGTTCCAGATAGCCTGCTTGGTAAGAGAATTATTATGATTGATCTAGCTGGCATGATTGCCGGCACCAAATATAGAGGAGAATTTGAGGATCGCCTAAAGAAAGTAATGAGCGAGCTTGAAAGAGACAAGAAAGCTATAGCTTTTGTAGACGAAATGCATTTAATTGTAGGTGCCGGAGCAGCAGAAGGGGCGATGGATGCCGGAAATATATTAAAGCCTGCGTTAGCTAGAGGTAAAATTCAGTTTATTGGTGCTACCACAACTTCTGAATATTCAAAGCATATTGAAAAAGATTCTGCTCTAGAAAGGCGTTTTCAACCCATACAGGTTCCAGAAACTACTCCAGCCGAAACGTATGCCATATTAAAAGGCTTACGAAAGCATTATGAACAGTTCCATGGCGTTAAAATCTCAGATGAAGTATTACAGGATGCAGTTATGTTGTCAAAGAGGTATATCCAAGATCGATATTTGCCTGATAAGGCTATTGATTTAATTGACGAAGCTGCTGCTCACATAAGAGTCGAAAAAGTAAAAACTAGTCCGGAGATACGTAAACTAAATAAAGAACTCCAATTGGTTAACTTGCGGAAAGATGAAGCAAGCGAAAATGAAGATTACCAGTTAGCAGCTCACTTTAAGACTCGTGCAAGCCAAATTACGGATGAGCTGAATAAACTTGAAACTTCAATTAAAAAGGATAAGGCTATTAAACTTGGTAGTGACGATTTAGCAGATGTAATATCTCGCATAACGGGAGTACCCGTTAGGAAGGTCATACGTTCAGAAGCTAAATACCTATTAGAATTAGAGAAAAGTTTAAGCAAATATATTATTGGCCAGGAAGAAGCCGTAAGCGCTGTTGCTCGTGCGGTCAGGCGTAACCGTAGCGGTATTGGCAGTGAGAAAAGACCTATAGGCTCGTTTATATTTTTAGGCCCAACTGGTGTAGGTAAGACTGAGTTAGCTAGGGTTCTAGCAAGGGAATTTTTTGGCAGTGAAAATGCTCTAGTTAAGATAGATATGAGTGAATTTGGTGAACACCATAATGTATCTAGACTAGTAGGAGCTCCTGCCGGATATGTTGGATATGATGATGGTGGACAATTAACAGATAGAATTCGGCGCCAACCGTATAGCGTAGTTCTTTTTGATGAGATCGAAAAGGCACATCCTGATGTATTCCATATGCTATTGCAGATATTAGAGGACGGTAATTTGACAGACGCTAAAGGCAGAAAGATTGACTTTACTAACACTATAATAATAATGACCAGTAACGTCGGAGCAGACAAATTGCAACGTGAGGCCAACTTAGGCTTTCATGTACAAGATAATGCCAACCAAAAAGCACTGAATCAACTGCATGAATCTAACGAACAGAAAGTTCTTGAAGAACTTAAAAAGCTTTTACGCCCTGAACTACTTAATCGCATCGACAAAGTAATCGTGTTCCACGCTTTAACTAAAAAAGACATTAAGAAGATTATTGATTTGCAAATAGAAGAGCTAAGAACCAGATTACGCCGTAAAGGCATTGGCTTAACTTTAACGCCAAAAGCCAAAGATTATCTACTGGAACATGGATATGACGCTAAAAACGGCGTCAGGCCTCTTAGAAGGCTTATCCAGGATACGATTGAAGACAAAATGGCGCTCGAGATGTTAGACGAACATTATTCAAAAGGAGATATAATTCAGGTGGCAACCAAAAACGGTGAACTAGCCTACGCCACCCAAAATGAATAAGCTACTGTCTATAATAACCGGCAGGCATGCAGTTAAAATTTACAGTTTGTTGGTTATATATATTAGTGATAGCTGTGGTTATCTGGTGCCTAACCAACACATCTACTATTAGAGATTGGTATATTCTAGCGACATACAATCCTCCATATTCAATTCAAGATTTAGCTAATAAGGATACAATGACGCCCTATGCAAGGAAACTTTTCTACGTCAATGAACCAAAATTGGAAAGTAAGTCTAATTTTACAAAAAATTGTCCAAACGTTTCATCTCAAGCCTATGTAGTCGGCTGTTACCATACCGGTGATCAAGGTATATTTATCTTAAATGTTAAGAACTTTAGTCTCAAGGGCATAGTACAAGTGACTGCAGCATATGAAATGCTGCACGCCGTGTATGCAAGGTTAAATAAAGTAGAAAGATCTAAGATCGATAGTGAAATGTGGTCGTTTTATAAAAATCATGTAAATAGTAAACAGATTAATAGTCAAATGACTTCATATGCAGCAACAGAACCAGATGAACAAACAGACGAACTTTTCTCTGTTCTAGGAACGGAAGTTTCTAATCTCCCGCCTATTTTAGTTGCCCAATACAAACTGTACTTTAGGAATAGGTCAAAAATTGTTGCTATGTATAACGATTATCAGGCATCATTTACATCAAGGTTGGCGCAGATTAAAAGTGATGACAATATTCTCTCTTCGTTAAAAGATCAAATACAAGGGACAGATAATCAAATTAGCTCGCTTTTAAGATTAATCAACACAGCATCTAAGTCATTAGATAATGAAAAATCTAGTGGTAATTATACGGCATATAACTTTGGAGTCCCTAAATTTAATTCTATGGTTAATAAATATAACTCTTTAGTTACATTAGTGAGTACTGAAATTAGCAGATACAATAATTTAGTATCTGATCGTAATAGCCTGGCTTTACAAGAGCATCAATTAGCAAAAGCCATTACTTCAATTCCAAATCATAAATTACCTAAATAGGGTAAGATATATGTAATATGCCTAAAACTATTAAACCGGCGAATTATATCTGTAGTTCTTGCGGCTCAACGTTTAGTAGTTGGTCTGGTAAATGTCAGCAATGTGGTGAATGGAACACGTTAGAGCTTGAAGTCTACCCTACTGTTAAGTCTACTAATAATTACGAAATTGTTAGCCTTGAAGTTGGCTTGGCTAATGACAATAAAAGGCTTAATACAAATTTATCTGGCATAGATGAGGTTTTTGGCGGTGGCATCGTCGAAGGTAGTGTTAGCTTAATTAGTGGCGAACCTGGAATGGGCAAAAGCACACTATTGCTCCAACTAGCTGCAGGTGTAGCTAGATCTTCTAGTGTACTATATGTTAGCGGCGAGGAATCATTACACCAAATAGCCAGTAGAGCAAAAAGATTGGGAATAGTAACGGGTAATCTTAGGATTGCTTCTTCGAACTCAGCCGAAGAAATAACTAAAGAAATAATCAATGATTCTAATAAATTAGTAATAATTGACTCAATTCAAACGATTAAATGTGACGAGATTGGTTCTTCTCCAGGTAGTGTATCTCAAGTTACTAGTAGCACGTCATTAATAACTAATGCAGCTAAACAAAGCGATACAGCCGTAATTATAGTTGGTCATGTTACTAAAGAAGGAAATATTGCAGGCCCCAAGCTTCTGGAGCACATAGTAGATGTCGTTCTAAGTCTCGAAGGCGATCAAAGTGGTGGCCTAAAATTAATGCGTGTGACTAAAAATCGTTATGGATCTACTAACGAGACTGCAATATTTGAAATGCAAAGTGACGGCTTAATTCCTGTTGATAATCCGTCGTCGATACTATTAGCAGAGAGAAAGGTAACTGATGGTTCGGTTGTGCTAGCTGCCATGGAAGGCAGCAGACCAATACTTGTTGAAGTTCAAGCATTAGTTAATCCAACTAGTTATGGATATCCTAAGCGCGCCGCAAGTGGATTAGATTTAGGGAGGCTTAATTTACTCCTAGCTATGATGGAGCGTAGGACCACATTAAAGCTTGGAGATAAGGACGTTTATTTAAATATTGTTGGAGGACTTAAGATCAGCGAACCAGCAGCTGATCTGGCTGTTGTTATGGCAATAGCATCAGCTGCAAAAGCTAAAAAACTTAACGCAAATGCTGTTGTATTTGGCGAGGTTGGATTGTCTGGCGAAATCAGGCAAGTACCCTTCATATCAAGAAGGATCAGTGAAGCTAAGAGCCAGGGTTTTGATTATTCAATCGGCCCTAAACCTTTTAAAGAAAAAACTCCTGGTTTCTTAAAGCCCGTAAAAGATATAAGAAGTGCTTTAAACGAATTTTTGTCTTAGGGTATTGGCGTAGTGCCACCGGTTCCGCTGGTGCTACCTGTTCCTCCGCTTCCACTGCCACTTCCACTAGTAGAAGTACTACCACCACTAGTCGAACCACTACTAGTGCTCGGAGGTGTAGATGTAGGTGCTGTGTACTGAGTACTTAATTGAGCTGTTTGCGTGGTTTGATAGAGAACGCTGTCAGTTACAGTGGCCGATACAGTGACGGTCCCAGTGGATGTTGGTTGATAGTAGTAGACTACAGTAGCTGGTGAGCTACTCACATTAAAAGTTTGTACAGTCTTTCCGTTAATTTGGATCGAAATTGTACCTCCGAAGTTACCTCCTCCAAGTGGGTGAGTGCCTTGAGTTGCAGTAGCAATTATTGCACATCCCTTACCGCCATTATCCGTATCTGAACATACTGCTGGTGGCTGTGGAGTTGTTAGCGTTAGAGTTGGTGGTTGGTCACTACACTTGTGAATAGGGTCATATGTAGTTACGGATGAACCATTAGAGTTAGATTGTTGGTTAATTGGCCAGAATTTATCTACTGACATAGCGTTGGCGCTACTTCCCTCGTAAATAGTCTCTTTAGCATCAGCAGGGGTACACGAAGTTGCTAAATCTCCGGATACTTTATCGATTACCTTATTGCCACCGCCAGCGGCTTTATCTACGTACCAATAAGGAAATAGTTCTTTGCTGGGGCCAGGTTCTTCAGAGCCTAAACCTACGTGAACCCGTTGCACGAATGCAGGAATAACTTTTATATTACTAGGCTGTACCCAGTTAACTGGTTTCGAATGTATTGTGTCTAACGCTCCTTGTAGCCAACCCCTGGTCATGGGTTCAGTAATTTTCTCCATAGTCCCTAGCGCAAGAGGCTTATTAATAGTGTGGTACCCCGCCCAAGATATGACCGAATACTGAGTTGTCCAACCGGCCATTAAGCCACTCATGTCTGAGTTCTGCGTACCGGTTTTAACAGCGATATCCCATCCGTTATATCTTTGCCATTTATATCCTCCGCGAGATAGTTGTGTACAAGTATAGTTGGTACATGATCCTGGCAGATAAGTAGCTCTTGGGTCACTTAGCATATTATTCATAATGTATGCAGTATCTTGATTTAAAACTTGAGTGCCTTTGGGTTGTTTCCATTGGTAAATCGAATGTCCACTAGCGTCGGTAATACTAAGTACATAGGTCTGGGGAACTTCTTTACCCATTCTTCCAATTGTTGCTAAGCCGTTCACTGTTTGATCTAAGTGCAAGTATCCGTTACCAATAGCAGCTGCTCCGTAACACTGTGTTTGCTGAGCTGGACCGTCAGTAAATGGGTTAGTTGATGCTTTATAACATCTGTATGCGTCAGGATACCCCATCATCTTACTCGCCATTTTCTCAAGATTGGGCAATCCTTCCATCAAACCAATCTTTACTGCAGGAACGTTTCTTGATCCTGCTAAAGCATATCTAAGCGTTTCAGCTCCAGGATAACGAAAGTCGTAATCTTCAAGACAGTTACCTCCGTTTTGTGGCAAGTTATGATTTGTGCATGGGTAGCCAGGAAGTGGTTGCTGAACATCATAGATTACAGAGCCCGCGCCCGCGTTATTTTTAGGATTGTTTATAAATGTTGAATAAACATACGGCTTAATAGTAGAACCCGGGTTTATATTGATGTTAGCGTAATTAATTTTTCCGTCTATCGGGTTGTTGAAATTTTCACCTCCCACATAAGCTACAACTTGGCCTGTTTGAGTTTGCTCAGCTACTAAGGCTTCTTCATCAGCCCCACTAGCTAAAGCATTTCGAGCATTACTCGATACTACATTTTGGGCCAAATTTTGAAGGGGAACACTTAACGTTGTAACTACCTTCCAGGACCCCTTGTCCACTAACTTTTGCCCGTAAGTCCTTAGGAGTTGTTGCTTTACTGCTTCTAAGAAGTATGGATATTTTATATTCGTATATTTGGGTTGTAGCTGTTTAACTTGATTCAGAACGTTAACTTTTATAGCGGCATTATATTGGGCCTGCGTTATCATATGTTGCTGCTTCATTAGTAACAGAACGTAATGAGCCCTAGCCGTTAAGCCTGCTTCATCGAAATAATTTACTGTTACTGCCGGGTTGTATACTGGACTAGAAAACGGTGAATATGCGGTAGGCGCTTGCGGTATTGAAGCCAGCATTGCGGACTGAGCCAATGTTAGCTGCGAGGCATTTTCGTGAAAATAATCTTCTGACGCTGCTTGAACTCCGTAGTCAATATTTCCATAGGGAGCTAGATTTAAATAAGCATTTAGTATTTGCGCTTTTGAATATTCTCTAGCTAATTCTATAGATAGACCAATTTCCTCTATTTTCTCTGGAATAGTTAAAGGATCTTTCCAGCCTTTGTTCATTTTCACAACTTGTTCCGTAATTGTTGAAGCACCCTCTAGATGACCTGGATGTAGTAGGTCGTGTACTCCTGACCTTAAAATAGATAATAAATCTACTCCGCTTTCGTGGTAAAAGTTCTTATCCTCAATTGCAACAGTCGCTTCTTTTACGTAAGGACTAATTTGGTTATAAGGGACAGCAACGCGCTTCACTGAGTTGTAATCTTGCCAGAGAAGTACCTTTCCAGTACGGTCATAGAAGCTAATACTGCCGCCTAAATTCCCTCCCGAAATACTCTTAAAGGCTAGAATGTCTTTTCTGAAGTATGCAAATATGCCTATAACCAAGAAAAAACATACAACTATTACTATGCCAATAATTTTAAGGCCCATAATTGCGCCTTCTCTAGAAAACCAGTATTCAACTAAATGTCTGGGGCGTAAACGGGCTGCAAGCCTTTTCCACGGGTCTTTAGGAAGGCTAGCTAGATATTCAGCTTTAGCCGCCTTCTGAGCAGATTTCTTCTCCTTATGTCTACTCGTCAAGCTATGGTTAACTTGAATAGAGCCAGATCGGCGATATTTTTTAGTTCGCCTATTTCGGCCACTTGATGCATTGCCCACTTAAATATTCCCTTTACTTAAGTTTGATGTCAGAATGTCTAGCATTATAGCAAACTTAACTGAGAGCTTTGTAAGTATTTTGAGTTATTAAAATTTGATGTTGCTTATAAGAGTTAGCTAGAATGATAAATAAGGATTATACAAATTATGACTTTATCTGAAGAATTAAGTTGGCGCGGTTTTGTAAACCAAAGCACTTTAGATGATATAAGCCAACTAGATATGAAAAAATTTAAGTTTTACTTTGGTATTGATCCAAGTGCAGATTCTATGCAAATCGGGAATCTGGCTTCCGCAATGATGGTTAAGCATTTTATTAATCACGGCCATCAGGCATATCTATTAGTTGGAGGCGCCACAGGAATGATAGGTGACCCTGATGGCAAATCTGAAGAACGTCAACTGCTAACAGTTAAGCAAATCACTCAAAACAAGCATAATATTTCAGAACAATATAAAAGAATATTCGCTGGTAGTAATTTCGAAATTGTTGATAACTTTGATTGGTTTAAAGGTTTTGGATATCTAGAATTTCTAAGAGATATCGGTAAACATGTTCCTATGCGCCAAATGCTAGGACGAGAGTTCGTGCAGAATCGTCTAGGAGAAAATGGTAATGGAATTAGTTATGCAGAATTTAGCTATGTTTTGATCCAGGCTTATGATTTCTTGCACTTGCACAAACAGTACGGTGTTAATCTTCAATTGTGTGGTTCTGACCAGTGGGGCAACAGTATAGCTGGAGTTGATTTAATTCGTCGCGTGACTGGCGAAATTGCTCATGTATGGTCAGCGCCTTTAATAGTTAATCCTCAGACTGGTATTAAGTTTGGTAAGAGTGAAGGTGGGGCAGTTTGGTTAGATTCTAATAAGACTTCCGTAACTAGCTTTTACCAGTTTTGGATCAATGCCGATGATTACGCAGTAGAGCATTATCTTAAAATATTTACTTTCTTATCCTTCGAAGAGATTAAGCACTTAATGATTCAGCATAATGAGAACCCTAAATTACGTCTCGCTCAGTTTAAGCTTGCTGATGAAGTTACAAAGATAGTTCATGGTGAGCATTCTGCAAAGGTCGCTAGCCTTGTTACTAGTTTTCTTTTAGGAAAAATGCAAGTTTCAGAAGCAAACGGTAATGACTTAAAATTTTTAACTCAAGAAATTCCTTCTATAAGAGTGTCTGAAGGAAGTAGCATAGCCAAGGCGTTGGTTGAATGTGGACTAGCAAGTTCAAATAATGAAGGCAGAAAGCTTATAGCTAGTGGTGCAATTTATGTCAATAACCAACGTAAAGCGAATGATGTTTTTAATAGTAGTGATTTTAATAACCGACGTTTACTCCTTAGAAAAGGAAAGGCGTTTAAAGATTCAGCTTTAATAGAATTAAGATAACGATATAATTTATTAAGTGTAGCATTAATGGAATTATCCGATAACATCAGTTCGTTACCGGGAATCGGAGAAAAGCTAACTCAGGCATTTGCTAACAAAAATGTACTTACTATTTATGACTTGTTATTTTATTTACCTCGTAGATATGAAGATTACAGCAACGTTTCTAAAATAAGTAATTTGAGACCTGGTCTAGTTACGATAAAGGCAAGAATATTGAATATTAGTGTTCGGCGAGCTAGGAGGGGGCTATTAGTAACAGAAGCGGTAGCAAGTGATAGTAGCGGTTCGGTTAGAGTCGTCTGGTTTAATCAACCATATCGTAAAACTAGCATAAAAGCTGATTGTGATTACTACATCTCTGGAAACTTTAAATTATCTAATAGTCAGTTTAGTTTGATTAATCCGTCGTTAGAACAAGCAACTAATGAAATAGAGTCTGGACCTGGAATCGTTCCTATTTACTCGGAGAGTAAGTCTTTAGGTTCATGGCAAGTAAGAAAATCTATAAAGGCTGCACTGCCCTTAGCTCAAAAAATAAATGAATTTTTGCCGTCGTATATACTTGATAATCTAGGGCTTATTAAAATTTCTCAAGCTATCCCTCAAGTTCACTTTCCTGAAAATACAAAAACTTTAGAAGTAGCTAAAACGAGGCTTAAATTTGACGACCTTTTTCCTTTACTTTTGGCTAATGAATTAAACAGCTTAGATCGTAGATCGCAAAAGGCATTGATAGTTAACTTTAATCTCGATCTAGCGCGACGTTTTGTCGATCGACTACCATTTAAGCTAACTAATGATCAAAGAATGATAATCTGGCAAATATATAAAGATATGCAAAGCGATCTACCAATGAATCGTTTAGTTGAAGGAGATGTTGGAAGTGGCAAGACTGTAGTGGCTGTTATGGCGGCGGTAATGGCTCTCGAAGAAGGCTATAAGGTTGCGTTTATGGCTCCAACTGAGCTACTAGCAAAACAACATTATGAAACGGTATTTAAGCTACTGAAGCCATTAGGCATGGAAGAAAGCCTGTTTCTACTTACGGGAAGTTTAAGTTTATCTCAAAAAAGAAAAGTTATAGATTGTGCCAATGACAAAGTAAACAGTTTTGTCGTCGGTACGCATAGCTTACTAACAAGCGGAGTTCGGTGGGATAATCTAGCTTTAATAATTATTGATGAACAACACAGGTTTGGCGTTGATCAGAGGATGGAGCTTCAGAGACAAACTGGTCATTTGCCTCATTTTTTGAGTATTACCGCAACACCAATACCACGATCATTGGCTTTAACGATTTTTAATGACTTGGACTTATCGGTTTTAAGGGAAATGCCTGCCAACAGGCGGCCAGTAACGACGCGTTTAATTCCACCATCGTCAAATTCTATACAAATGACTGAATTGAGAAATCAATTGGAAATGGGGAGACAGATATATGTAGTATGCCCACATATTCATAGTCAAGCCGAAGATGACGAATTGGCTGCGGAAAAGGTATATCAAACTTATAGCAAAGTTTTTAATGATTACAGTGTTGGTTTATTGCACGGTCAGATGAAATCTAATCAGCAAGATGAAGTGATGAAAGATTTTATAGATAACAAAATAAATTTACTGGTTGCCACTACTGTTATTGAAGTTGGCGTTGACGTTGCTAACGCTAGTGTTATGGTAATTTATGGTCCTGATCACTTTGGGCTAGCCCAGCTTCACCAACTTAGGGGTAGGGTCGGAAGAGGAAATTACGATAGTTATTGTTACTTGATGTTAAGTGATTCACTTGTTCCTAATATAAGATTAAGAAGCTTTGCTAACATTGACAATGGGTTTAAATTAAGTGAGCTTGATCTTAAACTACGTGGACCTGGAGTTATTTACGGTAAACTTCAACATGGTAAAGGTTTCAGCAGGTTATTAACACTAGATGATCAAAATTTAATTAAGATGGTAAAAAAAGGCGTCAAAATCTTTATAGATAAAGGTGAAAAGTTGCTAAAATATCCAGAGTTACAATCTAGGGTCGATGAAGCTCGACGAATAACCTATCTCAACTAATAATGTATTCTGGAACAACTTTCAATAAAACTTCTGGCCGTTTTCTTGGTGCACACCAAAAAATCGATCGTATCGCTGTTAAACAATTACAAGATATTCTTCCATCTAACCTTATGTTTCCAAACATAAAGGAAATTTTGCATTTTGAAGGCCATAACGGTCCTGATGCAGTTAAGCGTAAAAGCCCAGCCAAAGACGAGCCGTGGCACTATTTCATGCCATACGATAATAGTGATAAAGGAATAATTGATATTATCGAGAGTCACTACAACAGGCTGGTACAAAGCTTGAAGCAAAATGATGAAGTTAGGTCTGCTTTTGAGGCAGCCTGGCTCGCTCACGCGATCGTTGATGGGTTAACTCCTGCGCACCATTTTCCTTATGGACAGAAAATTATCGAACTAAGGGGCGGACAAAGTTTAGATTCGCGATCAACAATAAAAGATAAGCTAATCTTTCCCGGCACTACGGCATGGAGATTTCTACTTAATAATTGGAGGTTTTGGGGACCAAAAGGTTTAATGATGACTCACATCGCTTTTGAAATGGGCATCGCTACAATGATTAAGCCGCTGAGCTACTCAAAGGATAAGTGTCTTGGTAGTGATCTTTTTATAGTTAATAGCAAGAACCTTGGATCTTGGTATCGTAAAACTGCGCAAATGGTTGTAGATTTAGACCTGTATAACCGTTTTTATGATAAAGGATGGACGACTGCCATAGCTAGTGACATCAAAGATCAGTTACTCCCTTTAATTATTAGAACAGTAGTTCTTGTTTGGTACGGAGCTGCGATGGAAGCAGATAAAACGAATAGTTAAGATATGCGTGTAGTCTCTGGAAAATTAGGCGGCAGAAGCTTTCAAGCACCAAATCTAAAAACCGTCCACCCAATGAGCGAAAAAATTAGAGGCTCAATATTTTCCAGCTTGGGGGATGTCTCTAATTTAAAAGTGCTAGATGCTTATAGTGGTAGCGGATCACTTTCGATTGAAGCAATAAGCAGAGGCGCAATTAAGTCGACAGCAATAGAACTTAATCCTAAGGCTGCCAAACAAATATTAATAAATCTTGAAGAACTAGGAATTAACTCACAAGTTAAAGTTATTAAAGCTAAAATTGAATCTTGGATTAAAACTTCTAGTTCTACATTTGATTTAGTATTTGCAGATCCGCCATATGATAATAAAAATCTTGAGGTTTTAAATAGTCTTAGTCGTCATTTGAATAAGAATGGATTACTTGTTCTTTCGTGGCCTGGTAAAATAGAATTACCCAACATAGAAAACCTAAAGTTAATTAATCACAAAATTTTTGGTGATGCTCAAGTTGGATTTTACAGATTTTAGTTTTTTGCTTTTTTACTGTAGAACTTGGAAATTTCGATATACCTAAGAGCAGGCATAAATAATACAGTATAAGAAATTAACACAATCAGAATTTCGCTAATTGCGTAGGTTCCTAGGATTATTTGGGTGACGAAACTTAACAGAATAATAATTCCATATGTTCCATATATTGGATAAATGAATCTAGAAGATTGTTTTGAAGTTTTTGAAAGAATTTCTTTAATATTTAATTTTTGATTATCCACTGCGTAATATGGTGATAAAATCAATCTCGGAAAAATTAGAACACCAGGAACTATAAAAGCAATAAACCCTATAGTAATTAAAACAATTGATATTATTTCGCATAGCCAAACTTTAAAAAAATGCTTGAATCCTTCTCTGTAACAAGTCATTATTGATGGTGACTTATCATCTGACGATGCATGAAGCCTAAAGTATATTGCAGGAGGAAAATTTAATATACTTAAAATTAACCATAGTATTACTAATCCTGCGCCTATTGATTGTTTTAAATTTAGTGTCGGATTAAGAATGTTGTGTAGATTAATTGTATAGTTACCTAAGTAAAATAATCCAAGAACCATAATCAAGGCTGGTAGAAAAAATAAAAAGGTTATCTGTTCATAATTTTTTATAGCGAGTCTAAGACTAAGGGGTACCAATTGCCAGCTACTAATAGCTTTTACTTGACGACTAAAAGGGCTTTGCTTTGTATTCATAAAGGGAATATGACAGTTTCAAACAAACGCTGTCAATCCTTATTTAATTCATCTAGTAGATATAACTGAGGTAGGGTACAATATGCTTCATAATTATTTATGATCAAGCGCGGGTGGCGAAATGGTAGACGCACTAGCCTTAGGAGCTAGCGGGGAAACCCATGGAGGTTCAAGTCCTCTCCCGCGCACCAAAAAATTAATTAAAAAATTATGAGTTTAAACGTTAATCCTTATAAGGGCACAAAAGATTTTTTTCCGGAAGATAAACGTCTGCAAGACTATATTTTTAGAGTATTCAGAAAAGTCGTAAAAGAATATGGATATGAGGAATACGACACACCACTAATAGAGCCGATTGATCTTTATATAGCTAAAAGTGGTGAAGAGATTGTTAACGAACAAACGTATAGTTTTGTCGACCGGGGAGGTAGAAAAGTTGCAATTCGTCCCGAAATGACACCAAGTGTTAGTCGTTTAGTAGCTAGTAAACGACAAGAATTAGCTTATCCTCTAAGGTGGTTTTCAATCCCAATTCTATGGCGTTACGAAAGGCCGCAGAAGGGCAGGATGAGAGAGCATAGGCAATTAAACGTTGATGTATTCGGAGTAGATAGTTATTTGGCGGAGCTAGAGATTATCATGCTAACAAATAGCCTACTTAAAGAGTTTGGCGCCAATCCAACTATGTATGAGATTAAGGTAAACCACCGGCAACTTCTCGATGAACTTTTTGGAGTTTATTTAGGCTTAGATGGTGATCAAAGTCATAAAATGGCTAGGTTATTAGATAAAAAAGATAAAATATCTAAGACTGAATTCTTAGATATTGTTGACTCTATTTTGACTGCTAAGCAGAGAGATAATGGTGCCTCTGAAAAATTGCTTTCTGCACTATCTGCAGAATCAATTGAAAAACTTCCAAAAGAACTGAGCGAGACTGACGCCGTTAAGGAAATTAAAACATTGATAGAATCAAGCAAAGCACATGGTATCAAGAATATTAAATTTGATATAGGTATTGTGAGAGGTTTTGATTACTATAGCGGACTTGTATTTGAGTTATTTGACACTAGCCCAGAAAACAACAGGTCAATGATGGGCGGCGGGCGCTATGATGGGCTTGTCGGATTATTTGGAGTTGAGCCCATCCCTACAGTAGGGTTTGGTTTAGGTGATGCGACCTTATTAAATTTCTTAGAAATACATAATTTAACTCCTAATTTCACTAGCGAGGTTGATTTATACGTAGTGATTATTGGAGATGAATACGATTCTGCGATTAATGCTGCTAACCAACTCAGGTCAAATGGAATAAATGTAGCTATAGATTATTCAGGCAGAAAATTAGGTAATCAGATTAAAATAGCTGAAAAAAAAGCCATTAACTACGTTTTAATTATTGGACCTGAAGAGTCAAAAACTCAACGATTTACGCTTCGTGATATTACTAAGTCTACAGAGGATAAATTAGATATAGAACAAATAGCCAATAGGTTAAAGCGGTAGAGTTCTGCCATCTAGGTTTTGATACTAACTCTATTGCTGATAGAATTAACACTTATGCAAGCTACAATAGAATTTGTAAAGCCAACGGTTGCAAAACTGAACATTGAAGCAAGTGCTGATGATATTAATGAGGCTAAGTTAATTGCTGTCACTAAATTAAGCAACAATTTAAGAATCCCAGGTTTTCGTCCCGGTAAGGTTCCGCTAAATGTAGCCGAGAAACACTTAGACGAGAATATATTAGCCCAGGAAGTGCTAGAAGTTGCTGTTAATGATCTATACACTAAAGCTATTATCGATAATAAGCTTAGGACTGTTGATCGTCCTGAAGTTACAATTAAGGAATTTGTGCCTTTTGAAAGTTTAAAATTTGAAACTACCGTTGAGGTGATCGGTAAAGTAAAACTTGGCAAATACAACGGGCTTAAAGTAGACAAAAGCGATGTCAAAGTTTCTGCTAAAGAAATAAATGAAGTTATCAAACAACTACAAAAACAGTCAGCTGAACGTGTTGAATCAAACAAGCCCGCCTCAGATGGGGATGAAGTCATCATAGACTTTGATGGGTTTTATGCAATCAATAATGAACCTATTGATGGTGGGAGCGGCAAGGACTACCCGCTTGTGCTTGGCAGTAATACTTTTATTCCAGGTTTTGAACCTAATCTTGTTGGACTAAAAACTAGCGAAAGTAAAGAATTCGAAGTCACATTTCCTAATGACTATTCAGTTTCGTCTCTTAAGGGTAAAAAGGCTAAATTTCGAGTAACAATTAATAAAGTTAACTCAATGAAACTGCCAAAACTTGACGATAAATTCGCAAGTCAATCTGGACCGTTTAAAACGCTTGAAGACCTTAAAGCAGATATCAAGAAGCAATTAAGATCCAATAAAGAAAATGAAGTAGCCGCTCAGTTCCAGAATGAACTTGTAGCTTTAATTGTTGATGCATCCGAGGTAGATTTACCAGAAAGCTTAATAATTGACGAAGTGGGACGTTTTGAACGAGATCAAAGGCAAAATGCTGCTTATAGTGGACTTACGTGGAAAGAATATTTACAAGCAGAGGGGCTAAGCGAACAAGATTTTACAAGGATAGCTCAAGATCAGGCTAAACAAAGAATTAAAGCCGGACTAGTTTTGGGAGAAATAGCCAATACGGAAAATATATCTGTATCTAAAAATGAACTTGCGGATCGTATTAGTAAATTGAAATTACAGTATACAGAAGACGCCAGCATGTTAGCTGAACTTGAAAAACCTCAAAATCAGGAAGATATCAAAAACAGGATACTTGTTGAAAAAACTGTCCAACTTCTTGAGAAACTTAATAGCTAAGTCAATATAGTATAGTTATTGGCACTCTTGACTATTGAGTGCTAGTTTCCTATTATAGATATGATTATGGAAGATATATTCAAAGTTAACTCGCAGGTATTAATCCCAACCGTTGTTGAACAGGATGGACGATATGAACGAGCTTACGATATCTATTCGCGCCTTCTCAAGGAACGAATCATATTTCTTGGCAGTGACATAAACGAAGCTAGTGCCAACATTGTAGTAGCTCAATTACTATTTTTACAGGCTGCTGATCCTAAAAAAGATATTTATCTTTATATAAATAGCCCTGGAGGATCAGCATATGATGCATTGGCAATTTATGACACTATGCAGTACGTGAATAACGATATTCAGACTGTCGGAATAGGTGTTCAGGCGTCAGCCGCAGCATTTATTTTAAGTAGTGGAACTAAAGGTAAACGTTTTCTATTGCCAAATTCTACTGTAATGATTCACCAACCCTCCAGCGGAACGCAGGGCAAGATTACTGATCAGGAAATAAGCCTGCGAGAAGGTTTACGATTAAAGAAACTTCTTGAAGAAATAATGGCAAAGAATACCGGAAAACCTCGCAGTCAGATCCACGAAGACATGGAAAGAGATAAGTGGCTTTCTGCTGAAGAAGCTAAAAAGTACGGTATTATTGATCAGATATTTAAGCCAACAAAAGAGTAGGGCATTTTTACCGATAATACTTGACAGTTGTGCTATGCATCTGTCAAACTCTATTTAAGAAGTAGTGTAAGATGGGGTGTTTGTAGTTAAAAGTACAGTACAAATACCGCTTGACTTAGTTAGCTTCGCTTTAATCATAAAAATCTCTTACTTATATTTATTAAGTGCAATAAAGCTCGACTCAGAAAAGTCGTTATAAAGGGGGCTATTCAAGGCGTATGGCTAAAGCAATCACCGCTAAATCCAAAAAAAATAACTTGCAAAGGGCATATTTTAGTAATCAGGATAATGTAATTGACTTACCGAACTTAGTAGATCATCAGAATAAATCATTTAATTGGTTTGTTAGTGAGGGCCTTGGGGAATTATTAGCTGAAGTAAGTCCAATTGACGACTATACTGGCGCGAAATTATCATTAGCTTTTAAGGATTATCACTTTGATGACCCTAAGATGACCGAATTTGAAGCTAGAGAGAATAACGTTAGTTATGAAGCTCCACTTAAGGCAACTGTTGTTTTAACCAATAAAGTCACTGGAGAGGTTAAGGAGCAAGAAATATACCTTGGTGATTATCCGTGGATGACTAGTAGAGGTACATTTGTTATTAATGGAGCTGAAAGGGTAGTAGTAAGCCAGCTTATTCGATCAGCAGGGGTATTCTTCACTAGAGAACAGCATGCAGCTGGTTATTTGTATGGGGCAAAAATTATACCAGGCCGGGGTGCATGGTTAGAATTTGAGACAGCGGCAAACGGCGCTATATACGTAAAGATTGACCGTAAACGAAAGATTGCAGTATCTACTCTTTTAAGGGCTTTAGGCATGACTGAGGCTCAAATGAAAGAATCGCTTGCTCATGTGGATAGTGGTCAAACCAACTATCTAGAGGCGACTTTAGAAAAAGATCCAACTCATGGACAAAATGATGCTTTAATTGAGGTTTACCGAAGATTAAGACCCGGAGATCTAGCTACCGTAGAAAATGCCCGTGGACTCATAGAGCACATGTTTTATGATTTTAAGCGTTTTGATTTCTCTCGAGTAGGACGATACAAGATTAATAAACGTTTAAATCTTGATGTACCTAATACAATCGAAAACCGTATTCTTAGGCTGGAAGACATCATCGCTATAGTTGCTGAGATAATTAGACTAAATAACACTCAGGAACCAGCAGACGATATCGACAGCTTAGCAAACCGTAGAATCAAGTTAGTCGGCGAGTTAGTTCAACGTCAATTCCGTATCGGTCTATTAAGGATGGAACGAAATACAAAAGACCGCATGAGCATGAGTGATATTGAGGCAGTTCAACCATCTCAGCTAATAAATGCTAGACCAGTAGTTGCCGCAGTTAGAGAGTTTTTTGCATCAAGCCAGCTTAGCCAGTTCATGGATCAAATTAATCCACTTAGCGAGCTTGCACATAAAAGACGCTTAAGTTCAATGGGCCCTGGCGGTTTAAGCCGAGAGCGTGCAGGTTTTGAAGTTAGGGATGCTCATGCAACTCACTATGGAAGAATATGCGCAGTTGAGACTCCAGAAGGAGCAAATATTGGTTTGGTATTGAATCTGGCTAATTACGCTCGAGTAAATGATTACGGGTTCATTGAAACACCATACCGAAAAGTAATTAACTCAGCGACCTATAAAGACATAGAAGGTCATATTGCAGCAATAGATTTCGTTGATGAGTCTGGCAAGGTACTGGTTAAAGCGGGCAAGACTATTACTAAATCCGACGCCGAAAAATTAGCTAAGGTTAAAAATCAAATCACATGGCCAGTTAAAGCCCGTGTGACGAAAGAAGTTGCTTATCTTGACGCCGCTGAGGAAGAAGCTGCTGTAATTGCTGGTGCTGGTAACGATATCGACGAAAATGGATATTTTGTTAACGACAGAATTAGCGCTAGGAGTCGGCTTAATTCCGGTGAGGTAGATGCTAACGATATAAATTACATGGACGCATCTATGAACCAGATCATAGGTAGCAGTGCCGGACTAATTCCATTTATAGAGAAAAATTATGTGTATCGTTCATTAATGGGCAGCAACCAGCAAAGGCAGGCTGTTCCTTTAATACAACCACGATCACCAATTGTAGGTACAGGGCTTGAAAGATCCGCGGCATTAAATACCGGTCAAGTAATTCTTGCTGAAGGTGATGGCGAAGTAGTAAGTGCGACCGCAAATAACATTATTGTGAAGTACAAGGATGGTAGTAATAAAACTTATGAACCACTCCATTTTGTACGAAGCAATGAGGGTACTTCAATCAACCAAAAAGTTGTAGTTAATAGCGGAGATATCGTTAAAGCTGGAGATGTTCTTGCTGAAGGAATGTCGATTGCTAATGGTGAGTTAGCGTTAGGTAAAGATCTAGTCGTTGCTTTTATGCCATGGTCCGGATATAACTTCGAAGACGCTATTATCATTTCTAGAAAACTTGTGGAAGATGACACACTGACTTCAATTCATATTGTTGACTTCATGATTGAAGTTAGAGAAACAAAACTTGGTCCTGAAATTGTTACTAGAGATATACCTAATGTATCGGAAGAGACACTCAGGCATTTGGATGAGGATGGGATCGTGCGCATAGGTGCAGAAGTTCATCCAGGAGACATATTAGTAGGAAAGATCACGCCAAAAGGCGAACAAGAACTTAGCTCAGAAGAAAGGCTTTTGCGGGCCATTTTCGGTGAAAAGGCTAAAGAGGTACGAGATACTTCGCAAAGAATGAGTAATGGTAAGCATGGTAAGGTTGTTGGCGTAAAGATATTCAGTCGCGAAAATGGGCATGAACTTAAAGCTGGCGTTATCATGCAAATTCAAGTTTTTGTTGCCCAAATGCGAAAGATATCTGTAGGTGATAAGTTAGGCGGTCGTCATGGAAATAAGGGTGTTATTGCGCGAATTCTACCGGTCGAAGACATGCCTTTCATGGAAGATGGAACTCCTGTAGATATAATCTTGAATCCTTTAGGTGTTCCATCAAGAATGAATATTGGACAGCTTTTCGAAACACACCTTGGAATGGCTGCGCGTGCTTTGGGCATACATGTTGCAAGCCCGTCATTTAATGGTGTTTCAGAAGAAAAAATTCAAGATTTACTGGAAGAAGCAGGTCATCCTCGTGATGGTAAGCAACAACTGTACGACGGCCGTACAGGTGAATCATTTAAAGAACGCACCACCGTAGGAAGTATGTACATAATTAAGCTAAACCACATGGTCGCGGATAAGATACATGCACGATCAACCGGTCCATACACAATGGTTACGCAACAACCTCTAGGTGGTAAAGCTCAAAATGGTGGTCAGCGATTCGGCGAAATGGAGGTATGGGCGCTAGAAGCATTTGGCGCAGCGACTACGTTACAGGAAATGCTGACATTAAAGTCTGATGATGTTTATGGTCGTAGCAAAGCTTACGAGTCTATCATTAAACGTACAGACATTGTAGGTCCTAAGGTTCCAGAAAGCTTTAACGTATTAGTTAAAGAGCTACAAGGACTAGGGTTGAAAGTTGACTTAATCAAAGAAGCTGAAATCGTCGATGCTGAAGAGGTCTTAGCAACTAGCGTTCAAGATGAAGCGTCTAGTTTAAGTAGCATTAGTGTACCGGATCCAGTAATTTCAGATATAGATGTCACCGAGGAAACGATCGGTGACGAGTTTGACATTGTCGAGATTGAAGGTGATAGCAAAAGCGCTATGCCAGATGATGGCGTAACTACGGTTGTAAGCGGAGATGATAATTCTGTCGATGAAGATGTGGCAGAAGGAGAGGAGGCTTAAATGGCACAAAATTACATTTATGGAACAGATATTGCCGATTTTGATGCAGTTAGATTAGCTATTGCTAGCCCTGCCGACATTTTGGAATGGAGTTACGGTGAAGTTACCAAACCGGAAACTATTAACTACCGTACACAAAAACCAGAAAGAGATGGCCTATTTTGTGAAAGGATATTTGGTCCAGTTAAGGACATTAACCCACATGATGCTAAATATAAGGGTGTAAGAAGCCGGGAAGCAGCTGTAGATAAAAACGGAGAATTGGTTACTAAAAGTATTGTTAGGCGTGAGCGAATGGGGCACATTAATCTCGCCGTCCCTGTTGCGCATATTTGGTTTTTGAGAGGCACTCCAAGTGCGATGGGTCTAATTTTAGGCATGACTGTTAAGAATCTAGAGCGTATTGCATACTTTGCTAGCTATGTCATCATCTCCGTAGATGAAGAAAAAAGAGACAAGTTATTTAGTGATAAAGAAGCAGAGTTCAATGCAGCAAAGGAAGCAATTAAACTTCGTTTTGAAAAAGAGGCTGAAAACCCAGAGGCTAACGTTAAAGCATTGGCCGAAATGCAAACTAAAGAACTCGAAGATCTTACAAAAGATTTTGAAACCTATCATGACCAGGTTAAAGGTCTAGTAAGACTAAGTCTTATTAGCGAAACAGACTATAGGGCATTGCCAGATGAACTACAATCTATTGTTAAAGTTGGCATGGGTGGGTCTGCACTTAAGGAGTTACTAGACGAAATTAATTTATCTAAGTTAATAGACGACTTAACTGCTGAGACAGAAGATGCTAAAGGACAACGCCGCAAACGTTTAATGAAAAGGCTCCGCTTATTGGAAAGTATTCAACGTGCTGGAATTCAGCCCGGTAGCATGTGTATTTCGATACTTCCGGTTATCCCTCCCGATTTAAGACCCATGGTTCAGTTAACAGGTGGTCGGTTTGCAACCAGCGATTTAAACGATTTATACAGAAGAGTCATTAATCGTAACAATCGGCTAAAGAAGCTAATTGACTTAAACGCACCAGAAGTAATTAGACGTAACGAACAGAGAATGTTACAAGAGGCAATCGACGCGTTAATTGATAATTCTGCCGCTAGAAGCGGTAGAGCAGTTGCTGCTACTGGACAACGGCGCAGATTAAAATCATTATCTGACATGCTTAAAGGAAAGCAGGGAAGGTTCCGTCAGAACCTGTTAGGCAAGCGAGTTGACTACTCGGGAAGATCAGTTATCGTTGCTGGACCAGAGCTAAAGATTAACCAATGTGGACTACCGAAAATGATGGCCTTAGAGTTATTTAAGCCATTCGTTATTGGTGAGCTAATATCTAAAGAACACGCACACAACATACGCAGCGCAACTCGATTAATTGAGCTTAGCGAAACCGTAGTTTGGGATGCTTTAGATGAGGTAATTAAGGGTAAGTACGTACTCCTAAACCGTGCCCCAAGCCTTCACAGATTAAGTATCCAGGCTTTCCAGCCTGTCTTGATTGAAGGTAGGGCGATTCAATTACACCCACTAGTCTGTAGAGGATTCAACGCAGACTTTGATGGTGACCAAATGGCAGTTCACTTACCGTTAAGCGATGAAGCCCAGGAAGAAGCCAAAAACATTATGGCCTCAAATCGAAACTTACTTAAACCGGCTGACGGATCACCAATTCTGCATATTGAACAAGATATTGTCTTAGGGTGTTACTTTTTAACGTATGTACGTCCAGGTCAAAGTGAAGAAGTGACCGCATTTAGTAGTATAGATGAAGTTATTCTAGCCCTCGACAAAGGTAAAATTAACCTGCAGTCGTTTGTTAGAGTTTCTTTCAGGGGCGAAATTCGAACTACTACAGCGGGTAGGCTGTTCTTTAACGAAACGTTTCCCGAAGATTTCCCATATCAAGATGAGCCTATGACAAAGAAACGCTTACAAGCTGTTATGGCTAGTGTTTATGCTAAATACGGACAGGAAAAGACAGCATTAATTGCAGACGAATTGAAAGATCTTGGGTTCCGATATGCAACTATCTCAGGCTTAAGTATGGGCATGAGCGATTTTGAAAAAGTTGAAGGCATGGATGAACTCATTAGTGCCGGCGATGAACGTTCAGCTGCCATTTCTGAACAGTATGAACAAGGCTTCATTACCGATGATGAAAGAGCAAGGTTGACAGTAGATAACTGGACAAAGGTTGAGAACCAAATCCAAGACTTGTTGGCTGAACAGATGGTAGATAAAGATTCCTCAATGGCTATAGCCTTTATATCTGGAGCTAGAGGAAGTATCTCTCAGATGAAAGCTTCAGTAGGAATGTTAGGCGTACTACAGGACGCGGCCGGAAGGACAATAGAGCTCCCTGTTAGATCAAACTATATAAGTGGCTTAACACCTCTTGAGTACTTTACGGGTACTAGAGGTACTAGAAAAGCTTTGATCGATATTGCCCTAAAAACAGCTGATGCTGGATACCTCACTAGACGTTTAGTGGATGTATCCCAAGACGTATTCACTATCGATGATGACCTTACTGACCCAGGTTTTGCGATGCTAAGGTCTGATGCGGAGGAAATAGGTATCAGTTATGCATCTAGGCTAATTGGCCGTTACGCTGCTGAAGATATTGGAAAGCATGTTAAACATGGTGAACTAATCACTGCAGATATAGCTCAAGCAATTGACGATGACCAAAAGCTAGACGGCGTGAAGATAATGAGCGCCTTATCTTGCACGAATGTACGTGGCGTACCTCGCCGCAGCTATGGTATGGATCCTGCTACCGGTGAATTAGTAAATGATCATCATCCGATTGGAGTTATTGCCGCCCAAAGTATCGGCGAACCTGGAACGCAATTAAGTTTAGACTCTAAGCACCGTTCCGGTGCCGTCGTAGCCGACGATTCAGCACAAGGGTTAAGTCGTATTGAAGAATTGTTTGAAGTTCGATCTCCGAAGGGTGTAGCTTTCTTAACGGACATTAGCGGTACAGTTAATGCCTGGGAAGAGGGAGACCACTATATCGTACAAGTTACCGCTAACGATAAGGAAAAACTTACATTTGAACTAAGTGGACGCCAGCCTAAGCTGGCTAGTGGTAGTGACGTTTCTGTTGGAGATGTAATTGCTACAAATGAAAATGGCAGTGAACCATTAGTTGCGCCAATGTCCGGTAAGATTAATCTAACAGACACTTCAATCATCATTACTCCTACAAGCCAAAGCGTAGTACGTTACGAAATTCCTGGTTTTAAACAGCTTCTAGTTAAAGACGGAGACCAGGTAGTTGCCGGGCAACGCATAACAGGTGGATCAATTAATTTACATGACCTTATGCGCTTACAGGGTGTTGAGTCAACCCAGCGATACATAATGAATGAGATACTGAAGATATTTGTCGGCCAAGGCCAAAACATTGCCGATAAACATCTTGAAATAATTGTAAGACAAATGTTTAGCCGGGTTCAGATTGAAGATAGTGGTGATAGCGAATTCGTAACAGGAGACGTAGTTTCTAAGTTAGCAGTTAGTGAAACTAACGAAAAATTAGTATCTGAAGGTAAACAGCCAGCAAGATATGTCCAATTACTACTTGGTATTACGAAGGCTTCATTATCTACAGATTCATTCTTGTCTGCAGCATCGTTCCAAGACACAACGAGAGTACTGATCGCTGCCGCAACATCAGGCAAGGTAGATAAATTGTTCGGACTTAAAGAGAATGTGATTTTAGGACGCAAGATACCTGTCGGTACGGGGTTTGTAGAAGAAAAAGAGTTTGAAGAAGTCGAGGTCGAAGAGGAAAACTCCTACGTCAGTTGATCCAGATGGGCTTATCTGGTAAAATTTAGCCTAAACTAAATAAGTTTAAAGTATATAAGCAACTTAGACAGTGAATATCTGGTTTGAGCCAGTCTGAGTAAATCTGCGGAAGTTGGCAAATCCAGATTTTATCAGGTCGCAGCAGTAGATCAGATATCCTATCTAAGAAACAAGGAGAATAATAGTCTAATGCCAACAATTAACCAATTGGTACGTAAACCACGCAGTAAAGTGACCCACAAGAGTAAGTCACCCGCAATGCAACGTGTAGTGAACAACCTAAATACTACAAACTATGAAAAGCCATCACCCTTTAAGCGTGGCGTCTGTATTAAAGTTACTACAAAAACTCCGAAGAAACCTAACTCAGCACTCAGAAAAGTCGCACGAGTGCGTTTAACGAACGGATATGAAGTTTGGGCGTACATTGGTGGTGAAGGACACAATCTTCAAGAGCATGCTGTTGTCTTAGTACGTGGGGGTAGGGTTAAGGACCTTCCTGGTGTGCGATATCACATTGTACGTGGATCCTTGGATCTTCAAGGTGTTAGTAACCGTAAGCAAGGGCGCAGTAAGTATGGCGCCAAGAAAGGTTAGAAGCGATGCCACGTAAGAAGACCAAGACTTTAGTGCGCCCAATTGATCCTGATAGATTATATAACAGCGTCCAGGTACAGAGGCTTATTAACAGGATAATGGTTAATGGTAAAAAACAACTGGCTGAACGTATTGTATATACTGCTATGCAAAAAGCAGCCGACAAACTTAAGGTAGATAACCCACTTGATGTTTTTGAACAGGCTTATAAGAATATACAGCCCCATATGGAAACACGCTCCCGTCGAGTAGGTGGTGCTAATTACCAAATTCCATTTGAAGTAAAAGGCCAAAGGCAAACACATTTAACAATTATGTGGCTAGTCCAAGCGTCGAGAGCTAGAAATGGTATGCCAATGTCTGATCGACTAGCAGCTGAATTACAAGATGCTTATAACGGGCAAGGTGCGGCAGTTAAGAAAAAAGAAGATACCCATAAGATGGCGGAAGCTAACAGAGCCTTTGCACATTTTGCCAGGGGTTAATTATCTATTAATTACAGGAATTAAGAAACTAAATGGCAACAAAAGCATATCCAATTGAGAAACTACGTAACATAGGTATTATTGCCCATATTGACGCTGGCAAAACTACGACCACAGAAGGTATTCTTTATAGAACAGGCCTAAAGCACAAAATCGGTGCGGTTCATGAAGGCGAGACGACTACTGACTGGATGGCTCAAGAAAGGGAACGCGGTATAACAATTGTTTCAGCTGCAGTTACCTGCTATTGGAAAGACCATCAGATTAACATAATCGATACTCCTGGGCATATCGACTTCACCGTTGAAGTTGAACGAAGCCTTAGAGTCCTTGATGGCGCTGTAGTGGTATTTGACGGCAAGATGGGCGTAGAAAGCCAGTCAGAAACTGTTTGGCGACAAGCTGACAAATATAACGTTCCTCGAATTTGTTTTATTAATAAAATAAATCAAACTGGTGGCGATTTTTATAAATCGCTTGAATCGATTCACCACCGTTTAAGTAAACAAGCTTTCCCAATTCATTTGCCAATTGGCTTTGAACAATCGATTAATGGTGTGGTCGATCTCATTACCATGAAAACCTACACCTACAAAGATTTTACAGATCATGAGTTGGTTATCGGAGATATACCAGAAGACATGCTTGAGGAGGCTAAGCGTTACCGTTCATTACTAGTTGAGAACGCGGTTGCCGAGGACGAAGGTATGCTGGAGAAATACCTTGATGTCGGCGAAGAAGGTATGAGCGAAGACGAGATTCGACACGCCGTTAGGTATGCTACGCTTTCAGGTAAATTCTTCCCAGTTACAGGTGGCGACGGAAGAGGTGTAATTGTAGAGAAGGTGTTAGACTTAATTACTGACTTATTGCCAAGCCCAATTGAAAGAGGCTCTACGTGGGGCAAACACCCAAAGTCTGGTGATGAGATAGAAAGAAAACCAGACGTTAATGATCCATTTGCTGCATTGGCATTTAAAATTGCGACCGATCCATTTGTTGGTAAGTTAGCATACTTTAGAGTTTATTCCGGTAAGTTGCTTGCTGGCAGCTACATTCTAAATAGTACTACCAACGAAAAGGAAAGGGTTGGGCGAATTGTAAGGATGCAGGCAGATAAACGCGAGGATGTAGAATCAGTGTCTGCCGGTGACATTGCTGCCATAGTTGGTCTTAAAGGTACTACGACCGGTAATACGTTGAGCGATACTAATAATGCAATTGTTCTTGAAAGCATAACATTTCCCGAGCCTCCAGTTTCTATTGCTATTGAGCCTAAGACCAAAGCAGACCAAGAAAAAATGAGTACTGCATTACAGCGTTTGGCTGAAGAGGACCCTACGTTTAGAATTCATGTAGACGAAGAGACCGGTCAGACAATAATTAGCGGAATGGGCGAATTACACCTTGAAATAATTGTTGATCGAATGAAGCGAGAGTTTAATGTCGAAGCGAACGTTGGTCAGCCTCAAGTTGCCTACCGTGAGACCATCCGAAAGGATAACGTCGAGGTACAGGGAAAGTTTATACGACAAAGTGGTGGCCGTGGTCAGTATGGCGATGTGTGGTTGAGATTATCACCCAACGAAGCAGGATCAGGTTTTGAATTCATCAACTCTATTAAAGGTGGTGTAATACCCAGCGAATACATACCTGCAGTCAAAAAAGGCATAGAAGAGGCTATGTCTAACGGAGTCGTTGCTGGATATCCAGTAGTAGATATTAAAGCCGAACTTTACGACGGAAGCTACCACGAAGTAGACTCATCAGAAATGGCTTTTTCAATCGCAGGCTCTATGGCTTTACAAGAAGGCGTAAAAAAAGCAAACCCAGTACTGCTTGAGCCAGTAATGAAATTAGTAGTAGTCTGTCCTGAAGAATTCATGGGTGACGTCATTGGTGACTTAAATTCAAAACGTGGAAGAATCGAAAGTATGGAAGACTTAAGTTCAGGCGTAAAAGAAATAACTGCTTTTGTGCCACTCGGCGAAATGTTTGGATATACGACAAACCTTCGCTCAATGACACAGGGACGTGCTAGTTCATCGATGGAATTAGACCATTACGCAGACGTACCCTCCCAAATAACAGAGTCTATAGTTTCAAAAAACGCTAGAGGCTAATCACTGGTGTTAGGTCAATCTCTCCGTTTAATACAGGGTCGTCTATAACATGTGGCTTATAAAAATTTGCGATGGGCAGTACATTTTTTAAGTACAATTGTGGGTCAACTATTTCTTTATCACTAGCAACTTCTTCAATATATCTATTGATAGATCTACTACCTATACGCATTTGATCAAGCGAATCTAATCCAAAGCGTACTTTTTTAGTTCTATCGAAGTAATACAATTTAATCGATCCCTGTAACTTAACTGTAGATAAGTCCTCTGGCCAATACGGATCTTCGTCATCTTCAGATTCATATATCCTCACATTAGGTTGAGAAACGATTACACCTCCTCTGGGCCTGTAGTCTATATCTGTAACAATAGGGACGCATTTCATCATTGACTGGAGTCTTAGTAAAGCAGCTAGGGCATATCTTCCTAAGACGTTATCTTGAATATCTTCTTCTTTTCCTTCGTATTGTTTATAAAGAAAATCAAAATACGCAACTGCCACAGATTGAGATGTGCATAAACTCTTATCCCTAGTAGCTTCATCGCTAGCTGCAACTAATAACCCGCCAATTTCATCAATTAAATTAAACCGATGGTTATATAGATCATTTTTCATTTCATTAGTTGATGGATTATTATCTCCATTAGCTATCCTCTGTTCTAATACCCTAATCGCATTGTTGTTGGCAACTAAGCTATCCATCAATTCATACGAATACTCTAGATCACCTTCGCCATACACACTAAAGGCGAAATTATTTTCAAAATTTAAATCTTCCATTTCGCAAACAATTAAATAAACTTTCATATCTAATTTTATGCTCCGCTACGCTATAATCAAGCATGTAATTTTGTGAATAGATATATTGTTAACACTGACTCTTTACAAAGATAAGGGTTTTCTCTATACTATGCACGGTAAAAATACGTGGGCCGTTGAGGCTTTATGTATTAAAAGATTAATCTTAAAAGTCAGATAAGACTAAAGGAGCACTTACAAGATGGCCACATTTGACAGAAGCAAGCCGCATATCAATGTCGGTACCATGGGTCACGTTGACCACGGAAAAACGACACTAACTGCTGCTATTACTGCAGTATTATCTAAAAGGCTACCCAGTGATGTAAATAAACCCGTACCCTATGACCAGATTGACAAGGCACCTGAAGAAAGAGCACGTGGTATTACAATTGCTACCTCACATCAGGAATATGAGAGCGAAACTAGACACTATGCTCACGTCGACATGCCTGGACACGCAGACTACGTAAAGAACATGATCACGGGTGCAGCTCAAATAGATGGTGCTATCTTGGTAGTTAGTGCTGCTGATGGTCCTATGCCTCAAACACGTGAACACGTTCTATTAGCACGACAAGTTGGTGTTCCTAGCATCTTAGTATTCATGAACAAGATGGACTTGGCTGATCCAGAGCTAGTTGATTTAGTAGAAGAAGAAATTAGAGACCTTCTTGCTAAATACGACTTTGATCGTGACTGCCCAATAATTCGTGGCTCAGCAACTAAAGCACTTGAAGGCGACAAAGATAACGAAGACGCAATCATGGAACTTATTAAAGCGATGGATGACTACATACCTGAGCCTGTGCGCGATTTAGACAAACCATTCCTAATGCCAATTGAGGACGTATTCTCAATTAAAGGTCGAGGTACAGTCGCTACAGGAAGGATTGAATCTGGCGTAGTTAAGATGAACGACGAAGTAGAAATAGTCGGAATTCGGCCTACTAGCAAATCTGTCGTAACAGGCATTGAAGCATTCAAGAAATCTCTCGATGAAGGTAGGGCCGGAGACAACGCTGGAATTCTACTAAGGGGAATTGAACGCGACGACATCGAACGTGGGCAGGTTCTTGCTAAGCCTGGAACTATAACACCACACACAGAGTTTGAAAGTGAAGTCTACATATTAACAAAAGAAGAAGGCGGACGGCACACTCCATTTTTTAAGGGCTACAAGCCACAATTTTATTTCAGGACAACGGATGTAACTGGTGAAGTAGAACTTCCAGCAGATAAAGAAATGGTGATGCCAGGAGACACTGTTACATTTAATGTTAAGTTACTAGCCCCCATCGCTATGGACCAAGGATTAAGATTTGCCATTCGTGAGGGTGGTCGTACAGTCGGTGCTGGTGTAGTAACTAAGATTGCTAAGTAGAGAAATATAATTAAATCAAGCAGAACTTTAAAATAATGGCTGAAGTAAAGACAGAGAGTAAGCAACGTATCCGTATCAGGCTAAAAGCGTATGACCATAAGGTCATTGACCAGGCCGCAAAGCAGATCGTAGACACTGCGCTACGCACTGGTGCCACGTTAGCTGGGCCGATACCATTACCAACGCGCAAGTCTACGTTTACTATTGTAAAAAGTCCTCACGTATATAAAAAGAGTCGGGAACAATTTGAGATGAGAGTTCATAAGCGGCTTATAGACGTTTTTGATCCAACCCCAAAAACTATTGACAGCTTAATGAATCTGTCTTTACCAGCGGGCTGCGATGTTGAAATTAAGATGTAATAACACCTAAGCTAAGCAAAATATAGAAATAAAAAGTTATGATAATTGAAGTAATATTATCAACGTATTGACACTTTAACCTTAAATTGCTAATCTATTACGGTATCTTTCACTAGGGAATACTTGGTGGTTAGGTCAGGTCTTAAATAAATATTGGGATACCGGCCACAACCAAGCATTTTAGTATAAGCAATACTTAATGGTTAAGTTACAAATAGTCAGTAAGACTAAAAATAGGTCTATATAATTTTTATGAAAGCATTAATTACCCGGAAATTAGGAATGACGTCAATCATTAATGATGACGGTAAAGTTACGCCAGTTACTCTACTGAGTGTAAATAATAACGTTGTTATAGGTAAGAGAACCGACGAAATTGATGGGTATAAAGCAATCATGATTGGCGCAGAGTATGCAAAGCATATCTCAAAGCCAGTTGCTGGAATATTAAAAGATAGTAAAACTAGCCCAGCAATTATTAAGGAGTTTCGTATTAGAGGTGGTTCAGAAGAATCTAACTTAGACGTCGGCAGTAAAATCAACGCCGACGTTTTCAGTGTTGGAGATATAGTATCTGTCACTGGGACTTCTAAGGGTAAAGGATGGGCCGGAACAATCAAGAGACACAACTTCCATAGAGGTAGGAAAACACACGGTGGACGTAGTTACAGACGTGTTGGCTCAATTGGATCAATGTACCCTCAACATATATTTAAGGGCAAAAAGATGGCAGGACAAATGGGTCATACTCAAGTAACTACTAGAGGCCTAAAAGTGGCACTAATAGATAACGATACTAACACTATAGGAGTTATAGGGTCTGTACCTGGTCCTAAAAAGGGCATGGTCATAGTGAAGGAGATAAGTTAATGCCAACTACAACCTTTACTAAAACCGGAGCTAAAGCTGCTGCCGAAGCTAAACTCGATCCCAAAATATTCTCTATTAAGGATATTAATCATAAACTACTTCATCAAGCATATGATGCCTATCAGGCGAATGGCAGGGCGAACCTTGCAAACACTAAAACAAGAGGATTAGTTAGAGGTGGTGGACGGAAGCCATGGCGCCAAAAGGGAACTGGACGCGCTAGAGTTGGATCAAGGAGAAATCCTTTATGGAGAGGAGGCGGTATAGTTTTCGGACCTACAGGAAATGAAAACTATTCACATAAGATTAATGCCAAATCAAAGAAAGTGGCAATCAGACATGCTCTTTCCGCATTAAATTCCGAAAATGCTATTAGTGTTATTGAAGATTTCTCATTAAAAGCTCCTAAGACTGCTGAATTAAACAAACTGTTAAATAAAATCGGCACGACTGGATATACTTTAGTAGTAAGCGATAATCCTAGCACAGAGCTACTTAAAGCAAGTAATAATTTAAGCGATGTTAAAGTAGTACAAGCCCAATACTTAAATATTGCTCGACTCATGGATTGTGATAGCCTAGTTTTTACTAAACCGGCTTTAGCTATAGTTGAGAATTGGCTAAAAGTAACCCCTAAGGGCGATAAAGGTTAATCATGCATCCTATGGAATTTAAACCTAGATTAAGCGAGAAGACATACACCTTAAGCGAAACGGGTGTTTACGTTGTCGATGTCCCGATCAATTCTACAAAACAGGAAATTAAACGTAACGTTGAATCAAGGTTTGACGTAAAAGTGTCAAATGTCAATGTTGTCAAGGTAAAGGGTAAATCTAAAAGGACTATATCTAAAGGCGGGAGGCGTGTATCTCCAGGTCGTAATTCAGACTTTAAGAAAGCATACCTAACACTAAGCGATGGCCAGACTTTACCTTTCTTTGAAGCTGTTGAAGAAGAAGAGGAAAGGGCTGAGAAAATTCAAGCTGAGTACGCTAAGCAGCAAGAGAAAGAAGCTGCTAAGAGCGAAAAAGGTAACCGTCGTAGCCGCAAGTCTAATAAAGAGGACTCGGAGAAATAATTATGGCGATAGAAATATATAAACCAACTAGCAGTGGCCGACGTGGGATGATGAGTCAGGATAACTCTTCAATAACAACTAAAAAGCCAGTTCGTTCTCTTTCCCAAAACATTAAACGAAATCAAGGTCGTAATAACCAAGGAAGGATTACCACTAGGCATAAAGGCGGTGGCGCACGTCGACTTTACAGAAACATAAGTTTTAGTCTTCCGGAAGGATTTTCAGGCACTATAGAACATATTGAATACGACCCTAACCGAAGTTCAAGAATAGCCAGAATAAAGGGTGACGACGGTCGATACAGATATGTGTTAGCAGCTCAAGGAATGCGACAAGGCCAAAAAATTCAAAATGGTAGCGATGCTGCTATAAATAGTGGTAATCGTTTACCGCTGAAAAGCATACCCGTAGGAAGTGTAATACATGCAGTTGAATTAATTCCCGGAAAAGGCGCTCAATTAGTGCGTGGTGCTGGAACGAGTGCTCAACTTGTAGCAAAAGATGAAACTAATGCTCAGGTACGTTTACCGAGCGGTGAAGTCAGGATTTTAAGAGTTGATTGTAGTGCAAGCTTAGGTGTCATTGGAAATGAACAGCATCAAAACGTTTCAATTGGTAAAGCTGGAAGAAACCGACATAAGGGAAAGAGGCCTACAGTTCGAGGTGTAGTAATGAACGCCGCTGACCATCCACATGGAGGTGGTGATGGTGGCCGACACCGAATGGCAAAAGCGCCTCGTACGCCTTGGGGTCAAAAGACACTTGGCTACAAAACAAGGCACAACAAGTCAACAGATAAGTATATAGCTAGAAGTCGCCATGCGAGTAAGAGGAGATAATAGATGAGCCGTTCACTGAAAAAAGGACCATATATCGACTACAAACTAGCTAAGAAAGTTGCAGCATTAGGGTCCGAAGACCGCACCATTATTAAAACTTGGGCTAGGTCTAGCACAATAGCCCCTGAGTTTGTAGGCCGGACTATAGCCGTACATAACGGTAAAGTTCATGTACCAGTTTTTATTACAGAGAATATGGTTGGTCATAAACTTGGCGAGTTTGCGCCTACAAGGAAGTTCCGAAGTCATGGCGGTAAATTAGCAAAGGCCTCGAGGTAAAGTATATGTCAGTTCACGCAATCGCTAAAGGTGTAAAACAAAGCCCTCGCAAAGTAGCTGTAGTGGCTTCATTAGTAAGAGGCAGGAGCGTAGATGAGGCTTTAACTATTTTGGAGCACACACCAAGACGAAGTGCTATTGCGGTTAAAAAAGTAATCCAAAGTGCCAGAGCTAATGCTGATTATAACCACGGCTACAAACCGGCTAGTTTAAGAATTATAGAAATTAGTGTTACTCCAGGACCTAGATTGAAACGTTATAGGGCCGCATGGAGAGGTACGGCTCAGCCTTACGAAAAGAAGTCATCCCACATTAAAGTTGTTGTTGACGGTGAAAAGCGGCAAGCTAAGCCAACCCCAAGCAAACCTGCAGCTAAAGCTAATACTAGTTCGGTGAAGATAAAAGATGCTGATACTAAAAATAAGCCAGCAAAGGAGAAGTCATAATGGGACAGAAAGTCAATCCAATTAGTATGCGACTACAAGTCAATAAAGACTGGTCCAGTCGCTGGTTTGCTGGTAAAAGATCTTATGCAAATTATCTAGAGGACGATTTAAAGGTCCGAAGCCTTATACAAAAGAATCTAGGAAGCCGCGCAGCAATTAACCGAGTAGAGATTAGCCGTACAGCTAATTTAGTTACTGTTACTATACATACTGCGAAAGCTGGTGTAGTTATAGGCCGAGGTGGTACCGGAGCACAAGAACTTAAAGACGCTATCGAAAAGATTTATTCAACACCAACCAGAGTCAATATTGAAGAAGTTAAAAAGCCAGAGCTATATGCTAAATTAGTAGCCGAAAACATAGCACACCAGCTTGAACGAAGAATGAGCTTCAGAAGAGCAATAAAGAGTGCTAGTGCAGCTACGATGCGCGCCGGAGCTAAGGGTGTTCGTATCGAAGTCTCCGGTCGGTTAAATGGCGCCGAGATGAGCCGTAGGGAAAAAGAAGTTGCCGGATCTGTTCCTCTGCACACTTTAAGGGCTGACATAGATTATGCATTCGTACCGGCACATACGAACGCTGGAATCATTGGGGTTAAAGTCTGGATATATAAGGGAGAGGTGCTTTAGATGCTTATTCCATCACGTACAAAGTACCGAAAAGTTCGAAAAGGGCGAATTACTGGAGTTGCTAGCAGCGGCAATACTATTGCTTATGGTGACTTTGCTTTGCAATCAAGAGGTCATGAAAGACTGACTTCAAGGCAAATTGAAGCCTCACGCCAAGCAATGACACGATACATTAAGCGAGGCGGTAAGATTTGGATAAGGATATTCCCGCACACACCCGTGACTCGTAAGCCTCAGGATGTAAAGATGGGTAGCGGTAAAGGAAGCCCTGAATTTTTTGTAGCTAAAGTTAAGCCAGGAACAATTCTGTTCGAAATGCAGGGCGTAAGTGAAGAAACTGCTAGAGAAGCAATGCGCTTAGCGGCACACAAGCTTCCAGTTAAGACAAGGTTTTTGGTTAGAGAGGAGTCATAGCGATGAAAATTATTGAAATTCGAAAATTGTCTACCGACGAACTGACCAAAGAAAGCAGTAAATTAAGAGATGAGATAGTTGAGTTAAAAAAGCAAAAAGTACTAGGGGAAAGTTCTAATGTACGTTTAGTGAGACATAAACGTAAAGATTTAGCACGCGTTCTGACCGTACTTAGTGAGCAATTAGCTAAGGAGAAGATATAATGCCCAGAACAATTATTGGTACTGTTAGCTCTTCTGCTAATAACAAGACCATTGTAGTTAAAGTCGAAACACGCAAAACTCATCCTTTATATAGGAAACAATATAGCTATACAAAGAAATACATGGCGCATGACGATAAGAATAAAGCCAGTGTTGGCGATAAAGTTGAAATAATAGAATCTAAGCCAATTAGTGCCAAAAAACACTTTATACTTAATAAGATTATTGAACGCGCAGAACTAAGAGAAGAAGCTCTTGACGTAATTAAGGTTAAGGAAACGACAAAGCAAAAATCTGAAGATAAAGCGCCTGTCGAGGAGGATGCTTCATGATTCAACAAGAAAGCAGATTGGTTGTTACAGACAACAGTGGTGCAAAAGAAATCTTGTGTATCCGTGTTCTAGGTGGGTCAAGAAGACGCTATGCCAGGGTTGGTGACGTCATTGTGGCAACTGTAAAAGATGCTAGCCCAAATGGTAACGTAAAGAAAAAAAGTGTAATAAGAGCAGTAGTAGTACGAACCACAGACCAAATTAGAAGAAAAGATGGTTCTACTATTAAATTTGACGACAACGCAGCAGTAATAATTGGCGAAGATAAGACACCGCGCGCAACGCGTATATTCGGACCAGTACCTAGAGAACTTCGAGAAATGGGTTACTCAAGAATCATTAGCCTTGCTCCGGAGGTGTTATAAATATGACTGACAAGAGATACAAGATCAGAATTAAAAAGGGCGATACTGTGATAGTAAGAAGCGGTAAGTACAAAGGCAAGACCGGTAAGGTTATTAGTACTCATCCTTCTATTAACTGCGTTAGTGTTGAAGGAATCAATGTAGTTAAAAAGCATACTAAGCCGAACAAAGAATACCCTCAAGGTGGGATTATTGAAGTTACTAAACCGATAAGCGTTTCAAAAGTTGGAATCTACGAACCAACACTTAAAAAAGCTAGTAGAATACGCTACAAGGTAACAAACGGTACTAAAATTCGTGAGTATGTGGCTAGCTCTAAGGAGATAAAATAATGGCTACGAAGACCAAAGCTGCCACTAAATATAGCCCGAGACTTAGTATTGAATATAAGAACAAGTATAGAAATGAACTTAAATCAGATCTAAAACTCGGAAATATTAATCAAGCACCAAAACTAGAAAAAATTGTAATTAACTGCGGTTTAGGTAAGGGCAAAGATGACAATCGCCTAATGGAAACTGCAGCGAACACCTTACGTAAAATTACTGGCCAACAGCCAGTAGATACATTTGCTAAAAAATCTATAGCTACATTTAAATTACGTGAAGGCAATAAAATAGGCCTAAAAGTTACCTTACGTGGCGACAAAATGTATGAATTCATGGATCGTCTGGTAAATATAGTTTTGCCAAGGTTACGAGATTTCCACGGTTTAAGTGTTAACGCCTTTGACAAACAAGGTAACTATGCGATAGGATTAACAGATCAATCAGTCTTTCCGGAATTAAGTTTTGAAGAGACTTCACCGGCTCATGGACTGCAAGTAATTTTTGTAATTAAAGCGGAGGAACCATCACACGGGCGAGCATTGCTTGAGAAGTTTGGTATGCCCTTCGCTAAGGAGAATAAGTAATGGCTAAGAAATCAATTGTAGCCAGGGACGAAAAGAGAAAGGCGATGATCCAGCAATACGCTGCTAAAAGAGCTGAGCTTAAAGAACTTGGTGATTATGAAGGTCTAGCTAAACTTCCTCGCAACAGTTCACCTACTAGATGGAAGAACCGTTGCGTAGAAACACACCGCCCCCGAGGATATATGCGTCAATTCGGTTTAAGCCGTATTAGTTTCAGAGACCACGCCAGTAAGGGCGAAATACCAGGCGTAACTAAATCAAGTTGGTAAGGATAATATGAGTCAAGTAACCACCGATCCAATCGCAGACATGCTAACCAGAATCCGTAATGCTATTGCAGTTAACCAAGCTATTATTAGTTTACCTTACTCCAAAATCAAGGAATCTGTAGCTAAAATACTCTTAGAGACTAATTTCATAGATGGCATCAAAGTAGATGGTAAAGAAAAAGACAAAAAGTTAGTACTGACAATTGCAGATGAAGGTAGAAATGCCAGGATAACTGAAATACAGCGCGTTAGTAAGCCTGGTCGAAGGTCTTATGCCAAAGCTAACGATATCCCTGTTATTATGCGAGGAAGGGGTGTGGTCATTGTTTCGACATCCAAAGGAATCATGAGTGGCGATGAAGCACGAAAGAATAAAATTGGCGGTGAATTAATCTGTAAGGTGTATTAGAAATGAGTCGTGTAGGTAAACAACCCATAGCTATACCATCGGGCGTTAACGTAAGTATTAACGAGGGTGTAATAACCGTCAATGGATCTAAAGGCGAACTTAGTCAGCCTATACTTAATGGGGTTAATATAAGTCAAGAAAACGATAGTATTAGCGTTACAAGAATTAATGATGACGCAATTAACAGAGCTAACCATGGATTAATGCGATCATTAATTAATAACATGGTTGAGGGAGTAAGCAATGGCTTCTCTAAAAAACTTGAAATAAATGGAGTTGGTTATAGGGTAACCCAACAAGGAACCGATCTTAAACTATCTCTAGGTTTTTCACACGAGATAACATTTAAACTTCCTCAGGGGATTAGCGCTCTAGTTGAGCAAAACACTATCACAATATCCGGCATGGATAAACAACAAGTAGGGCAGGTAGCTAGCGATATTAGGGAACTCAGAAAACCAGAGCCATACAAAGGTAAAGGCATAAAATACGAGAACGAATATATAATCCGTAAGAGCGGTAAAAGTGGGAAGGAAAAATAATGGACCATCTACCCCGTTCAATCAAGAATTTAAAGCTTCGTCAGAATAGAGTCAGGTCTAAGATGCACGGAACGCAAGATCGACCAAGGCTAAGCGTTCATATTTCCAACAACCACATACAGGCTCAAATTATTGATGACGATAACAGACAAACATTAGTTTATGTGTCTTCAGTCGGACGTAAACTCAACGGAACGATGACCGAGAAGGCTGCAGCCATAGGTAAAGATGTGGCAAAAAAGGCCCTTAATGCAAAGATAAAGAAGGTAGTATTTGATCGAGGTGGGAAACTTTACCACGGTAGAATTAAGGCCTTGGCTGATGCTGCAAGAGCAGAGGGATTGGAGTTTTAAATGGCAGATAATACATCTACGAGACCGGGACGTGGGATGACTGAAGAGAAGCAATACGACGAACGCACACTACACATTGACCGTGTAGCGCGGGTGGTTAAGGGTGGTAGGCGTTTTCGGTTCCGAGCCTTAGTTACAGTAGGTGATCACAAAGGAAAAGTAGGTATTGGACTAGGTAAAGGAGCTGACGTTACATCGGCTGTCACTAAAGCCAATGAGGTAGCTATTAAGAACTTAATAACAGTTCCTATGTATAAAGACACAATTCCTCACGAGTCAGAAGCTAAGGTAGGAGGAGCAAAGATATTTATTAAACCCGCAGCCGCCGGTACTGGATTAATTGCAGGTGGAGTAGTCAGGACTATATTAGAGGTAGCTGGATTAAGTAACGTATTAAGCAAGTCGTTAGGATCAACCAATAAAGCAAACACTGCTTACGCGACTCTAGAGGCACTCAAACAATTGAAACCAGCAAAAGAATGGGTTAGAAAAGAACTTACTAATAAGACCACAACTAAAAAGGTTAGTAAATGAAGTATCACCAATTAGAAGTTAAATCTAAGATTAATAAGAAGCGTGTAGGGCGTGGTATATCTGCTGGTCAAGGTAAAACAGCAGGACGCGGAACTAAGGGCCAAAAAGCCCGCGCAGGTTGGTCGCTGAGACCGGGTTTTGCTGGTGGACAAAACCCGTTAATGCAGCAGTTGCCAAAATTGCCTGGATTTAAAAGCCATAAGGTAAAGCCAGAGAACGTCTACACTGACCAGCTAAATACAATCAAAGACAATGAAATTACCGCAGTTACTTTGGCCAAAGCAGGGATAATTCCGAATCCATATTTAAGCGTTAAACTACTGTACCGAGGAGATATTAAAAGCAAAGTTGACGTCAAGCTTACCGGTGCGTCAGTAAAGTCGATTGATACAATAGAAAAATCGGGAGGGTCATTTACAAAAGTTGAACGCATACCACGTCCAACTAAACAAGACAGTAAATAAAATAGGGTAATTTAAATGTTGGTTATTATCCATAACTAACATGGCATACTTAAATAAGCAATAACCGCTAAAAGTTACTAGAGAGACTTTAGTTAGAATGAACTGGAAAATAATTTGGCAATCACTCAAGAACAGAGATATGCAAAAGCGTATCCTTGCTGTACTAGGCATTATCGTAATTTTCCGTATCCTTATAAACATTCCAGTCCCACTCGGAAGCTCTCAGAACCTACACCAGGTCTTAAATAACCTTTTTAATTCTAAAAACACACCACAACTATTAAGTATATTTAACGTCCTAAGTGGTGGAGCCTTGGCTAACTTCTCAATAATGCTTGCAGGATTAGGCCCCTACATTAATGCCTCAATTATTATGCAGCTTTTAACGAAAGCTATTCCTCAACTTGAAGCCTTACATAATGAAGGTGAGTTTGGACAAAAAAAGATCAACCAATACACACGTATTCTTACTTTTCCTCTGGCCATCGTCCAATCCATTGGCTCAATCTTTTTAATTAGTCAAGCAGCCCAAAGTATTGGTGGATCAGGTAGCCTAACGGCTCACGCTTCCCTTCTGCAATGGGTAATAATGGTGGGGGCATTAACTGGCGGCTCAATGCTTCTAATGTGGCTCGGTGAGATAGTAACAGAACAAGGAATTGGTAACGGTATATCTTTAATTATTACTGTCGGTATTGTTAGTCGCTTACCATCTAATATCTATGATATCGTTAACTCCCAACTCGGGAAACATGACCGTTGGAAATTTTTTGGTCATACCTGGCCGATGGACACAAGGGCATTCCTTTATCTTTTAGGTATTGTTGGGGGCACTATAATACTCACCTGGGTAGTAGTTAAACTCAATGAGGCTTCGAGAAACTTAACTATCAATTATGCGAAAAGGGTCCAAGGAAACCGTACGTATGGAGGCGTAACAACTACTCTACCAGTTAAGTTAATAACCGCCGGAGTTATTCCTATAATATTTGCAGTTGCATTCTTAAGCGTACCTAGTTTTGTCGGACAGTTATTAAGTGGTTCTCACAGTCAAAGCTTAGCCCATATTGGACAAGATTTAGTTGCATGGTTCCAAACTCCTTCAGCAACAACATTCGCTACAGAACACTGGAAAGCCTATATTTACCCAGTAGTATATTTTGTTTTAGTGTTTGTTTTCACCTTTTTCTATACCAGCATTACTTTTAATTCGAAAGAAATAGCTGAGAACTTACAGAAGCAAGGAGGTTTTCTAGAAGGCGTTAGAAGCGGAAAAAGAACCGAAGTATATCTTTCCAAAATTGTTAATCGACTGACTTTGTTTGGAGCAGCAAGCTTAGGGCTATTAGCTCTGATACCAATAATCGCCCAGATTTTCATTAACCAGAATATTGCCATAGGTGGCACGTCAATATTAATCTTAGTATCGGTTGCTTTACAGACCTTAAGAGCCGTAGAGTCCAGGGCTCTAATGGTTACATATGACCAATATAGCCAGCCTGATTTTTTCTATGACGCAGAAACGCCACTAGATGCCGCCACTGGGGCTAGAAGATTAAAATTACCTAAGTTTAACAGCAAAAAAAGTAGCAAGTCCTAAAAAATCTAGTAGATTTATGCAATGTTAAGCACGACTGATTGTCCTATGTTATTATGTTTTTATAAACAAACGGCGAGCAATAGCTTGAACCGCTCAATGATAATTATGAAAAAACTCTTTACAAGGACACAAGTTAGTTGATATAATTGCGCCTTAGTTATAGGTATGGCGGCCAATAAAGAAGTAATCGAACTCAATGGAACTGTAGTTGAAACCTTACCAGGTACACAGTTCCGTGTAGAGCTTGAAAACGGCCATCAAATTATAGCTCACGTCGCCGGGAAGATGAGGAAACACTTTATCCGAATCGTTCCAGGAGATAGCGTTACGGTCGAGTTGACACCTTACGACCTTACTAAGGGCAGAATCACGTATCGCAAATCATAACAATTAATCGGCAGTGTGTCGGCCTAAGGAGGCATTGATCCGCATGAAAGTGCGTGCCAGCGTCAAAAAAATCAGTCCAGATGACATCATAGTTCGCCGTAAAGGCCGTGTTTATATCATTAACAAGCGTAAGCCTAAACATAAACAGAGGCAGGGATAATATATGGCGAGAATCTCGGGTGTAACTATACCTAATGAAAAACAGATCTGGGTAGCGTTGACTTATGTATATGGTATTGGTAAGAAGTCAAGCTATGACATTCTAACCAAGGCACAGGTCGAACCAACTATTCGCACAAAAGACCTTAATGATTCTGAAATTTCTCGCATACAGGATGCAATAGCTAGTACCTACACTGTTGAAGGTGAATTACAGAGAGTAGTTAGCGGAAATATAAAACGCCTGAAAGATATTAAAAGCTACCGAGGTATGCGCCATTCTAGCGGGCTACCCGTTAGAGGCCAGCGTACCAAAACTAATGCTCGTACGCGTCGTGGTAAGAAATTAACTGTATCAGGTACAGCAAAGAAAGCACCATCGAAGACATAGGGAATATATGACAGAAGAACAAGAAATCACAACTAATAACAACGAATTAGCTGTAAACGAAACTGATAAGAAAGCTACCACTACTACGTCGCGCAAACGAAAAACAAAGCGTAGTATCAGCAATGGTCAGGTACATATTTTGGCCACCTTCAACAATACAATTATTACTTTTACAGATTCCAATGGTGCGGTACTAAGTGCCTCAAGTGCAGGCGCATGCGGATTTAGAGGTTCAAAAAAAGGCACGGCATATGCTGCTCAAGTTGCCACCGAGAAAGCAGGGCAATCCGCAAAACAGCAATACGGCTTTAGCAAAGCTGAAGTATTTGTTAAAGGAATTGGCTTAGGAAGAGACGCATCAATTAGGACCTTAGGCCAACTAGACATATCGGTTGAATCTATAAAGGATGTAACTGGCGTACCTCACGGTGGCGCAAGACCACGAAAGGCAAGGAGAGTCTAGACATGGCACGAGACAGGGGATCGATTGTTAAGATGAGCCGTCGAGAAGGTTACGCTCTTCACCCTAAAGCCCATAAGGCATTAGTCAAAAGGCCGACTCCTCCAGGCCAACAGTCTGCAAACGCTAGACCTTCAAAACCTAGTCAGTATGCACTACAATTGCGCGAGAAACAAAAAGTCAAGAGGTTATATGGCTTACTTGAAAAGCAATTTGCGAACATGATGAAAGAAGCTACAAGACGGCAAGGTCAAACTGGAGAAAACTTACTCCAAATGCTAGAAAGCCGAGCTGATAACACTATATATAGAGCAGGCTTTGCTCCATCAAGAAGGGCAGCGAGGCAACTTGTTACTCACGGACACTTCTTGCTTAATGATAGAAGAGTAGATATTCCTTCTATACAGATGAAACCAGGAGATACACTTAACTTTCGCCCTCATAGTTTAAACTCCGACTACTTCAAAAGGCTTGATGACACTAGTCCAGCTCCAAGTACTATTCCTGGCTGGATTAAGGTAAACCGTAAGAAAGGCGAGGTAGTCGTAGAGTCAGTTCCGACACGGGATGACGCCGAACAAGACATCAACGAACAATTAATAGTCGAGTATTATTCACGCTAATAGGGAGGTATAGGAGAAGTATCATGTCAAACGTAATTCACACACCAGGAGTAGTAAAGGTTGATGAACATAACAAAACATCAACTACTTTCACTATAGAACCATTACACAGTGGTTATGGAATGACTTTAGGGAACTCTATTAGGAGAGTATTACTCTCAAGTATTTCAGGTGCAGTAATTACGGCATTTAAAATAGAAGGCTCTTCACATGAATTTACGACCGTAAAAGGCGTAAAAGAAGATGTTGTCGACATAATGATGAATCTTAAGGGTATTAGATTCCGAGTATACGGAGATGAGCAACAAACTTTACGACTAGTAAAACAAGGCAAAGGACCTGTTACTGCAAAAGACATAACACTTAACGCAGACGTAGAGGTTGTTAACCCTGACCACTTGATAGCCACAATTGACGACGACAAGTCAAAGTTTGTAGTAGATATGGTAGTAGAGGTAGGAAGAGGATATAGGACTATCGAAGAAGGAACAGCGAAGAAACCTAGTGATATGATTGCTCTTGATGCAGTCTTTACTCCAGTGCTAAGAGTACGTTATAAGGTAGAAAACACACGTGTAGGACAGATTACGGACCTAGATAAGTTGATATTAACGGTGGACACCGATGGTTCAATATCTCCCACTGACGCATTTGAAGAAGCTGCAGCAATTTTAGTTAATCAATATACGGCTTTAGCCGGTAAGACTCGCGTAGCAGTTAGTCCTAGCCTAAACGAATCACTTAATCAAGATGATCAGGAAGACAGCGACATTATTGGAGAAGAGTTAGCCGCATTAAATACATCTATAGAAGACCTTAACCTCTCAGCACGCACTACTAACGCTCTTATAAATAACGACATACACACTATAAAAGATTTATTTAGCCTTAACGATGCAGAGCTAAAAGACCTTAAGGGTTTCGGCAGTAAAGCCCTTGATGAAGTGAAAGAGAAAATGACAGAGCTAGAACTTTAAGGAACAAATATGCACCGACACGGTTACCAAGGACGAAAATTACATCGAGAAAGGGATCAAAGGGAAGCCCTTATTAAAGGGTTAGCTGATTCTTTAATCCTTCACGGACATATAGAGACAACATTGCCTAAGGCGAAAGAAGTATTACCCTACGTAGAAAAGCTAATAACTAGAGCCAAAAAGGGTGATCTTCATAGCAGACGCCTAATAATATCTGATCTTCAGACGCTAAACGCAGCTCATAAGTTAGTTGATGAAATAGCTCCAAAGCTTAAGAATAGAAGCAGCGGACATCTAAGGATCAGCAAAACGACATCCAGAAGAGGCGACAACGCCCAACTTGCAGTAATTGAGTTTGTGGATGACGTTAGTTCTAAAGGTGAATTACCAGCTAAAGAAAATACAGCGGAGAGTAAAGCATGAAGACATACTCAGCAAAACCTAAAGAAGTAAATCGTCAGTGGTACGTTATTGACGCAAGTGAGGATAGTCTGGGGAGGGTCTCTACAGCTACAGCAAAATTACTTCTTGGCAAGAATAAACCCATGTTTACACACCACATAGATTGCGGTGACTACGTAGTAATCATAAACGCTTCTAGTCTTAAGGTAACTGGCAATAAGCTTGAGCAAAAGAGATATTATCGCCATAGCGGATACCCTGGAGGCTTACACAGTAGATCACTGAAGGAACAACTTGATCGAGATCCAGCGGTTGCAATTAATCATGCCGTCAAAGGAATGCTGCCAAATAATAAATTACTTGCCCAAAGATTAAATAGACTTAAAGTATATCCTGGTGAAGACCACCAACACGCTGCTCAAAAACCAATTCCATTTAGCATAAAGAAAGGTGAGACTAGTTAATGGCTCAAACTACTAAGAACAATTATTACTATGGCCTTGGACGGCGAAAAAGCGCAACCGCTAGAGTTAGGTTAACTACTGGAAAGGGCGAAGTCACTATAAATGGGAAACCGGCACAGGAATACTTTAGTGGGAGCAAGTATTTACTTAGCAAGCTAAATGAGCCATTTGTAGTCGTTGATTTAGTAAATAAGCTAAATATTAGCGCAAAAGTATCTGGAGGCGGTCACGACGGCCAGATAGAGGCCATACGGCTTGGTATTGCAAAAGGCCTAGTGGCTTTTAAACCAGAACTGAAATCTACTCTCAAGCGAGCTGATTTACTTGGACGAGACCCTCGAGAAAAAGAACGTAAGAAATTTGGTCTTCGTGGCGCTAGGAAGCAAAGGCAATTCACTAAACGATAATAGTTGAACCATGAAGGGCGAAAAACCTGATCTAAATTTAATCCCAGGAGAAGGTGAGGGTAATGCAAATGAAGGTGAAGAACCTGATCTTAAGGTGCTTGGAAGAAGCATAGACGAAGAATGCCTGTTAAGATCAATAACCAGGCGTCCATCCCATGAAGATGGGTATCCAGACTATTTCCCTCCAGCCTCATAATTAGTTTATGGGCAAATTTTAGCTTGCACTACACAAAGCTATATAATGTATTCATCAAGATGACTAAAAAAGTAATTCTCACCGGTTTAAGGTCAAACAACGACTTGCATATTGGCAACTATTTTGGCGCGTTAATGCCAATTGTTGATATGGCAAAAAATAAAGCCGGCGAATACCAGATTAACTTATTCGTGCCAGACCTACATAGCTTTACTACACCAATTGACCATAAAAACCTATATGAGCAAACTATTCATAATATAAAACTCTTTATTGCCGCAGGATTACCAATTAATCATGAAGATATATTTATATACCGACAAAGTTTTATACCTGCACATAGTGAATTAACATGGATACTCGACTGTTTTACCGGATTTGGCGAAATGCGACGTATGACACAATTTAAAGACAAGTCAGCAAGCTTAATTATCAAAGATGGTTCAGGATATGTTACATTCCCTAGAACTAAGAATGGGGATATTGATTGGGAAAAGCATGATGATGATCTGACAAGAAATGCGGAAAAGAGCATAACCGTAGGATTATTTAATTATCCAGTACTGATGGCATCAGATATTTTACTTTACGGCGCAACTTATGTACCCGTAGGAGACGACCAAACCCAACACCTAGAGTTTACTAGGGATATTGCAGAACGCATAAATAAGCGCTTTGGAGAAATATTAATAGTTCCAAAAGAAGTTAAATTGCAGAATGAATTCTTTGGCAATGACCAGGGACTTAGAATTAGGGATCTACAAAATCCAACTAAAAAAATGAGCAAAAGCGATGAAAGCGAAAAAGGCGTGATATTTCTAGGTGACGATCCTAATATCGCAGCAAATAAAATAAAGGCCGCAGCAACAGATTCAATTGCAATGATACCAATTAAACCAGACTACGAAAAACAACCAGGAGTAAGCAACTTATTACAAATTTTAGCTTTATTGAACGGTAAGACGATAGAAGAAACTCACTCAATATATGCAGGCCAAACCCAATATGGACCACTTAAACAGAATGTAGCAAACGTAATGAAGGACTTTCTAGAAGAATTTCAAACTAAAATTAAAAACGTCAATGAAACAACGCTACAAAAAAAACTAGAAGAATCAGAAATAAGAATGAACGAAATTGCGAATTCAACTTTATTAAAAGTCCAAAAAGCCGTCGGTCTTAGATTAAAAGATGCTTAAATTTAAGGTTTTAAATTCGGAAGCAGGTAGGCGAATAGATCTATATTTAACAAGTAAAATAACAGATCTAAGCAGATCACACATACAAAAACTTTTTGCAATGGACAAGATTCTAGTCAATTCAAAGCCCTATCCAGCTCGGTATAAACTTAAAAGCGGAGATAATATAACAGTTAATTTTGAAACGCAAACTAGTCGGGTTCCAGAAATTAATATACAAACGATATATGAAGACAATGAATGCATCGTTATTAATAAGCCAGTTGGTGTCTTAACCCACAGCAAAGGATCATTTAATCCAGAAGCTACTGTTGCAACATGGTTAGCGCCGAAACTAAGAGACTTAAGTGGAGAGCGTGGCGGTATAGTACACCGTTTGGATCGAGCAACCTCAGGTGTAATGATATGCGCTAAAACCGACGAAGCACTTAAGTACTTACAAAAACAATTCAGCCAAAGAAAGGTAAAAAAAACATATTTAGCTATTATTGAAGGAGAACTTAGTCAAAAAGAGGCTATCATCAATATGCCAATAGAACGAAATCCAAAGCATCCATCTACATTTAGGCCTGGTCCAAACGGAAAAGAAGCAATAACCAAATACAAGGTTGTATCAGAAAATAATAACTACTGTTTGGTGGAGTTAATGCCTACTACTGGTCGAACTCACCAACTTCGTGTCCACCTAAAAGCAATTAACCACCCAATAGTTGGTGATAGTTTTTATGGAGGTAAGGCATATGATCGTTTAATGTTGCATGCATCAAGCCTTGAAATAACTCTACCAAATAAGAAACGTAAAATTTTCAAGGCAACTACTCCAAAAGAGTTTAACATGTTGATTAATAAAGAAGCAGGATTACCAAATGAGTAAACTCTTGATTAACCCTCAGACTGAAAAACAGATTAAAGCCTTCCTAAAAAACCCTAGTCAAATACTAATTCAAGGTAGTAGGGGGAGCGGAAAGTCGACGATATTATTATGGCTGGCTAGCCAAATTCTTGATATTGAAGAAGACCAACTAAGTTCCTACCCCTATTTATTAAATCTGAAACCGAATGAAAAAGGAATAATACCTATAGATTCTTCGCGTCTTATAGATCATTTTATATCAAGGGCTGTGCCTCTAAAAAAGCCGGGAATTAAAAGAGTTATTCTCATAGATGATGCGGAGTGCTTAACCATAGAAGCACAAAATGCATTGCTTAAAATATTGGAGCAACCACCAGAAGATACTATTTTTATCTTATCTACTTCAAATCCAACTAAACTATTAGTTACAGTTCTTTCGAGACTAAATCTAATCAGAATAATAAATCCTGAAAAAAACCAGTTCATTAAATATTTAGAAGATCAAGGCATAGACAAAGATAAGGCTAGGCAAGCATTAGCAATAAGTGGAGGAACGATTGGTTTAGCTATTGCGGTAGCTACAGAAGACAAAAACCATCCATTGGCTCAAGCTGTAGCTACAGCAAGAAAAATACTCATCGCAAATACTTATGAAAGATTATCACTAATAAACAACCTAACTAAAGATCCCAAACTCGTAATTAATACCCTTAGTGTATTACAGCAAATGGCTAAGGTGGCATTAGAGACAGCTCAGGGTAAACAAGTTAAACGCTGGAATAAAGTCCTTATATCATCTTACCAATCAGATAGATATCTGGAGACTAGGACAAATCTTAGGCTAACCCTAACCTATTTAATGCTCCATATCTAATAATGTATACTTATCTCTAAACCATGTATGAGCTTTTAATTCTTGTAGCGTTCGCTGGACTAGCATATCGCAACCTAACAGTTCATGAAGACGAGTTCGCAAACGCATCAAGAAAGATAGGTGACCATATCGGTAAACTTTGGGATATAGCACACAGTAGTATGCGAGAGAACCGCATGCTTCGGGCAGAAAAAGCGCTTCTTACAATATTAAAGATCGACGAACGTAATGCTGCAGCATATAATCGCTTAGGCATACTTTACGCAAAGCAAAAGGAATACCGTGATGCCATCGACTGTTTTGAAATAGCTAGCAGCATAGAAGCAACGCCATCTTCACTGCATAACCTTGGGCTAATTTATTATGAAACCGAAAATTACGAAAAAGCGTCTATAGCCTTTGAGCAAGCACTAAAACTTGAAGATAACCTCGCGGCAAGACATGTGGCATATGCAAAAGTTCAAGAAAAACTTGGTAACTATAAAATGATGTTTCAAGAGCTAGAGACTGCAGCAAAACTTGAAACCAATAAAGAGACCTTATCACTTTTAAAAAGAGCTTATGAAAGCCATGGCATGCCAGAGGAAGCTGATCTAGTTGAAGATAAACTAAAGAAGTTATCTAAACAATCTAGCAAACCTAAAAAAATGCTTAGACCACAAAGACGCGTAGTTGTTTAGCTAATATTTATTTCGAACTACTATTTTTCTTGGACTGGACATCGTTTTTTAAACTGGATGCCCAAAGCTTATCGTCATCCATTATGTCATCTACCAATATGCGTAGCTCTTTATTAAGATTATTTAAATGCTTTAAATCTTTCTTATTTAACCTAACTTGACTCTTAAGATTTTTAGTCGCCTGAGTCAGCTGACTAACAGTTTCAGAAAGAGTTAGATTATTTACTATCAAATTATTACTTCTTCGTGCGAGGATTAATATTACGATTGAAGTAATCGCGAACGCTAAAACTCGGGGTAAACTATGAAAATCTAGGCTATAACCTTCCGATCCTAGTAACACAACTGAAGTTATGCCAGTAACTATCCCAAAAACACCAACCGAAAGATTGCCGTAAATAGAAGCAATTACTGAGACCAAAATGAAAGGTAGATCTAAAAAGTCCTTTCTAACAAAACTAAACTCCTGTTCAAACAGTGCCATTAGGGCCATGCCCATAACAACACCGAAATAAGGCCATAAAAAGTTTAGTATTTTCTTAACATTCAGCATCTTCCAACTAAGCATTATGAATTATTAAATTATGCCCTACTTAGGTGTAACAATTCTAGACTAGAATATTATATATCTCAAATAGTATTAAATACAACGGCACTAAAGACAATCCAATAGTTGCATTTATTAATCAATGACGGAAGCAAAATATTAGTTTATTTATCAGCGAAAAGTTCGGCTGCAGTTACAGCATCGCTGAAGCTTACGTTATCCAGTAATGTAGTGCCTACTAAAGGACTTTCAGAACTAACTGTATATACACTTGCAAGTCCTTGGTCATATTCAAAGACTAATGTTGCAATAATTTTAGAATTCTTATATAGATCAGCAGCTATACCACTATCTGACTCTAACGTTCTAGGAAGCCAAGTTAATGCACCAGAATTAATTTGTTCTAACCTCGACGTAAAGAAAGAAAGCCTTGTTTCTTCATCGGACATGCCATCTTTTAAACTGTATGCATCGCCGAACACCCTATATTCTGCTGCTCCATCTTGTTTTAGTACTTCTCCCATAATTTCCTCCAAATTTCAGCTTATTTAATGCCCATAATAGTACGAACGATTTAAAATTACGATTGAATCTATGTTAATTATTTATGTTAGCAAAAAAATCACTTGGAAATTAATAAAATTAATGAATTCATTTACTACTTTTACCAAGATTAAACCCAAAGGAAGTTTGGTTAGAAAATAATTGAATCGGCTTTATTTTTAAGATTTTTTATATCTCTTGTAGAATCTACAGCTTCATTAAAACATAATGCTGACAACCCTAATCCTACAACTGCCGGTAAAATACCAACAAAATCACCACTAGAAATGGCAAATGCTCCAGTGCCAGATAAGGCTAAAAAACCAACTCCTTCCAAAACACTCATAGCTCGATCCAAAACTTCGAATCTTAATCGATCACTAATTACGTCATGATTCATATTACTACTCCGTATCATTAACTACTTAAATTTAGGCTTATTACTTAAAACCCACTTAACAGAAGGACTTAAAGCTTTGTCCTTTCTGTGTATACAACCTATCCAGCAACAAGGACGCCTAACACCATCACTAAGTTCTAAAATTACACGTCTTATATGCTTATCTCTAGTAGATTTTTGTTTTACTGAGATTGTCCAGCATATCCATTCATTACGAGCTAAAGGAGTTAAACTTCTCCATGCTAATAACGCTTTTTGGTTTGAATATAGTGCTTCCCTCAAATCTATTGGAACTTTATGAACTGTCCCTTCGGGCATTTCCATTTTAATCATAATATTATTATAAACCTGATTATTTTCAATTTAACCAATAAAGAAATTATGCAACAACACCGTTACGGATAATTTATTGTCCTAATCTAACCAAGTATTATCGTATTTATTAGCAAAATTCACTTGTGATAACCGAGGCTCAACAAGAGTTAATGGTTCTTTAACCACAACACTGCAATTAGAAAAATAAGCTCTTTCCTTAGAAAAGAAAAAAAGCCAGAACAGTCTCTATTAGCAAGCTTCGAATTAAAATGATCACCAACTAACCCAAAAGGATCTTTACTATAATGAAAGATATTCTGCTAGGTTCAAGTTTAAGGATTGGTGATATATTCAACCTGAACTTAAGTCTGGTGCAGGGAGAGGGATTCGAACCCCCGAAGGCGAATGCCAACTGTTTTACAGACAGTCGTGTTTGACCGCTTCACTATCCCTGCTACTTAATGGAGCCGCCTGTCGGATTCGAACCGACGACTTTCAGTTTACAAAACTGACGCTCTAACCAACTGAGCTAAGGCGGCGTAACCTGTATCTAGCTTAAAAGTTTACCAATAATTCACCAATTAGACTACAGTAAGTTCTTTAAATTTAAAAGATACGTCTAAGTAGAATTCTGTTTGCTGCTTCATTTACTACCTGAATATAATACTAAGATATATACTATTACAGATATTGCCGCGATAGCTCAGTTGGTAGAGCGCATCCATGGTAAGGATGAGGTCCCGGGTTCGAACCCCGGTCGTGGCTCCATTTACATAACTTAATACATCTGTTAGAATAATTTCCTATGGCAAAAAAGAGCGACAAGAGAAAGATAATCGGACTTGTTAGTGAAGAAAGTGGTGAACGGATCTACTACACCACTAAAAACACTATAAACACACCTGATAAGTTAAACTTAAGAAAGTACAGTCCTAAGCTAAGGCGTCATGTAGTGTTTACAGAAACAAAGAAAAGTCTTGGCAGAAACGAAGCACCAAAGCGTAAGTAGCTTTTAAATTATATAAAACTAATAAAGAACTGATTATGCTAAGGCATATTGGTATTTAATTGTGCATTTATGGCTATAAATATATATTACTAAATTAGATTCAATAAAGATTAGTTTATAATTCAGTGCATTTAAGCAATTATCAGTTATATTACAAGTGCTTATGCTAAAATATATTTAAAGTTTCCTGCATTTTATTTTATAGGTGGAGAATAGAAAAAAGAGGTGTTCGCCTTAAATAAAAAAAACATATCAATGTTGCGTTATAAATCCAAACGACAGCGATTTAAGATACATTGGTATACAAAAACCAAACTTAGTTTTCATGTGTCGCTTTTTGCGATTCTATTTATAGTGCCGGCAATCTCTATAGGGCTATTGTATGTTACAACTAGACCAAACTACAACTTCAATAATCAGACTAAAAATTTAGTAGGGGCTGTTGACACAAAACTTACAAACAAGTTAGTTTTTACCAACAACACCTATGTTCTTAAAAGTAACAGTTCCCAGAAAAGTTCTGTTCCAAACATCCAAATAAGCAACAGCAATTACGATCCTTTATCATATGGTACAAAAATTCCAAGGATTTTGTCTCAGGGGATTAAAGTTCAAGATAACAAAAGTAACCTTTCATTTAGATTAATTCCACAATTCGGTACTTATCCTGCTAAAGAAGTTAAAAGCCACTTTGTTTATCCATTATTATCCAACAGACAAAACCAAGCAATCTACACAATCAGAAGCGATGGAGTTAAGGAAGATCTAATAATTAATAAACCAGCAGGCAACAAGCTAAGTTTTTCATACAAACTTAAATTACCAAGTGACCTAGCTGCTAAAGCAATGCCGAATGGCGCTATAGGAATATATTCAGCCAGTTCCGTATTATTTGGCCACATAAGTTACGGTTCACAATCAGATATGCAAAAAGTACAAGAAGCTAGACAGAAGTCACCTAAAAATAACTTAGTATTTGAGTTATTGCCACCCGTAGTCAAAGAAACAAATGGCCAAAAAGGAGGTAAAATAGCCGGAAAAGCTAGATTTAGGCTAAACGGAAACAACATAACAATAGCTGCATCCGACTTAGCAAACCTAAACTACCCAATAACCATAGATCCAAGTATTCTGGTAAATTCCGCTTACAATTTTAACTTAGGCAACAACCAAGGCGGGGTAAGCCTTAACGGTACTGGATCTTCAGTAACAAATGCCAATTTAACAGGTGGTGGCATAGATAGTGGGTGGACTAATTCTTCTGCCAACTATCTTCCAAGCGGTAGTTTTGGTCCAGCAAGTGTAAATTACGATGGCTTTATTTACTCAATAGGCGACGGAAGTAATGACAATGCAGTTAATTTCTCTCAAATTAATTCAAATGGCAGTCTTGTATCTCCTGGAGTAGGCACGTGTACCGGTGCATGGTGCAGCACAACGAGCATACCTATTAGCAGCAATACTCAAATATCAGCCGTTACTTATAACGGTTACATATATATCGCCAGTAGCGCTTTAAGCACTAGCAATATATACTATGCAAAAATAAATTCTAACGGTAGTCTGGGAAGCTGGACTGCAGATAGTAACAGTTACGGCAATACTTCAGAAGGCGTTAATATTGATGCCTACAACGGATATCTTTATGTCTTAGCTGGTCAAAACGGATGCTCATTCTATAACTCAGTTAGATATGCAAGAATTAATAGTGACGGCAGTACTTCAACATGGACTACTAGTTCTAATAGTTTTAGCACTGCTCGCTCATTAGCTGCTAGCGTAATATACAATGGGTTCATCTATATTTGGGGCGGCCAATATATAAACACAGCAAATGGTGGATCTAGCTGTAGTGGAGAATATCAGACTCTTAATGATATACAGTACGCGCCTATACAGTCTAATGGTGATGTAGGAGCTTGGAGTTCTATTGGCACTATTCCTACTACAACAATTGACTCATCATACTCTTGTTCAGGGCAACAGGTAGGCACAGATGCAATGGATTATGGCGTATATGATGGATACCTATATTCAATAGGTGGTTTGGGTGAAGCATCTTGTACTAACGTAACGCCATATCAAGCATATGGCACGAATGACAACGTATTCAGTCTAGCTTCAATTAATGCTAACGGCACAATAAACCCCTGGGAGCAATCAACCAGTTTAGCTCAAAGTATTTACGACAATAATAATGGAGCAACTATTTATAACAATTATATTTACTTGGTGGGTGGCTATTACAATAACTCTACAAATTCACCGGATGTTCAATATGCACAAATCGCTCCTGCGGGTGCACTACCCAATCCTATCACTACGACTAGTTTAAATACGGCAGTATACTCGGCGGCTACGGCCACATACAATGGATATATATACACTATTACAGGAGATAATAATGGTGCTTCCTCAGGAGCGGTTCAGTACGCCAAAATAAATAGTAACGGTACGCTTGGATCATGGACTACGTCATCAAATACTATTGGTACAGCCGTTTCAGGTGCCGGCATAGTAATTTACTATGGACATATATTGATATTTGGCGGCACAAACGGTGTAGCTCAAGGCACAATATCTGAATCTACAATAGGCACAGGAGGAGCCCCAGGTAAATTTAGCAGTGCTAACATTGGTATGCCAACGGGTGAAGCGTTAATGGGCGTTGGTCAATATAATGGATATGTTTATTTGGTCGGTGGGGGTCAACAGAACTTACTTAGCCTTGTTGCTGTACCTAATGTTTATTATGACACCATAAGTTCTAGCGGAACACTAGGATCTAGCTGGACAGCGGCGACGTCGTTATCTACAGCAGAGGAAGCACCTGGAGTAACCATATATGATGGCTATATATATGTAATTGGTGGAGATTCTTCGGGGAGTGGCAGCTATAATAACCTAGTTCAATATACGGCAATCTGTACGGGGCAAAATACCAACTTAGGCTGCACAACTAGTAGTGCGTATGGAAGTATTGGTACATGGCAAGTACTATCAGCAAATAATTATCCCGCTAGCATGTATGGCATTGGCGTGGCATCTAATAACGGCTACATCTATGCACTAGGTGGATACAACGGTAGCAGCATGTCGTCTAATATTTATTATTCTGTTATTGCGACCGATGGTAGTTTATCGGCGCCCCCTGGAGCATCAGGATGCAGTGGAGTTTGGTGTCCTAGCAGTAGTTTACCGAGCGGTGAAAGTGGCATGGGAGTTGTAATAAATAATGGCTATTTATACTCAATTGGTGGGGCTACAGCGGCAAATACATCAACAGTTAATAACTATATTTTTGCTATTAATAACGGAGGTGGTGGTGGCCTTAGCTCCGTTAATCTTACCAGTGCGTTTACTAAAGGTAGGAATTTAGCCGCAACAGTAGCCTATAATGGGTATTTGTACTTGTTAGGTGGAGTAGCAGGATCGGGCAATTCGGGTAATGATTGCACTACAGGAACCTACATGTATTGTAATGGCGTTCAATATGCACCCATAAACGCCAATGGATCTTTAGGAACTTGGGTATACACTACTAGCTTTTCTGGCCCCCGGGGTGGTTTAGCAGCGGTAGCATATAACGGATACATGTACATATTGGGTGGCTATAATGGATCATCGAGTCTTAATGACGTACAGTACGCCATTATAAATAGCAATGGCACATTAGGTAGTTGGAATTATACATACAACAGTGCTAATAACGGAACGACCTTTAGTGGTGGTTTTACGAATGCCCGTGAGGGAGAAGGCGCTGTAGTATATAACGGTAAATTGTATTTATTTGGCGGGGAAGGATCAACGTACTATTCAGATGTCCAGTATGCCAGCATCAATAATAATGGAACTATTGGTTCATGGACTACAGATAGCAATAGTATGTATATTGATGTCGCCTATTTTGGTTTTACAGAATATAATGGCTACATTTATGCTGTTGGGGGAGTGAACGCTAACTATTACTATCAGTTAGTACAATACGCCAAAATAAATAGCAATGGCTCTGTTGGACAATGGAACTACACCACTTCAGTCTACGAAAATGCCCGAGTATACAACTCAGCTGTTGCATATAACGGATATCTATATGTAATAGGAGGCGACAATGACTCGAGCACGAACTATTCAGACATACAGTATGCCCCAATTAATAGCGACGGCACGCTAGGTAATTGGCAATACACGACTCCAATAAACACCAGTTACAACGCTGGAAATGGACTATCTGCAACTGTCTTTAAAGGTTATTTATATATATTGGGAGGAAATAGTGGAAGTACTTATTATAACGACACCACTTACTACCCCATACAATCAATCGCTAGAGTTGGTCATTACTCTATATCTATAGACATGGGCAATGGAGTTGACGTAACGCCGGTTGAGTTAATGTACTATGGACAAGCTTTAGGGAATCCTTTAATTGGTGGATTAAGTGGAACTGGGGGGATTTCTATACAATATAGCTACGCGTCAACGTCTTGTACAACATTCAACAACCCAACAAGAATAAACGGAAGCCAATTTGATTTATTATACAAAATAGCTATGACTGCAGATGGTTGCGGAAATTCTGATGCTGTAGCGCAGTATGCTCAACTATACTTCACCTTAAATGATTCCCTGACCACTACATTCCCTGACATATATTCAAACCACAGCAGTATAACTAGTCTTAAAATCTACTACCACCCCAATACATCTATGCGTTTACGCGGTGGAGCTACTTTTAATAATGGTTCATTACAAAGCCTAGATACTACGCCTTAATAATTCATACCTCAAGAATGAATCAATAATATAAACTTAGCAGAAGAAAGTTCAAATATTACTTGTCTACAGGTCGTAAAAATCAAGTAATGTATTCACTACCTCGGCATGACTCCAAACTAGTGGAGCTACTCCAAGTGGACTACCAGTTTCGGGGTCAAATTGCTCGCTCAATATTCCGCTAGGCAAGCGTCTATCTAGTGCCCAATTAATATATTTTAAAGCTAATTCCTTATTCTTATTAGCAATAAGATACTGGGCTAGCCACAAACTACAGACAATCCAAGGATTACCTACGAATTGAGTCTTGCTCAAAAAATACCCATCATGCTCATAACGAACAACACCACCAGCTGGAACTACATCGGCTAGCTTCTTTTTGACGTTATCAGCGGTTTTTGCGATTCTTTCATCTTCTAATGGTAAACCGCTATACATAAATGGTCCGTAAAGGGAAGAGATGTCCAGTGCATCATCATATTGAATAGGCCCGTCCTTGCTATATAGGAAACCTTTTCTGAAATATCCGTCTGGATGAAACAACTTTCCTAGATTAGACCTAAAGTTATCTGCAGCTTCTTGCCAAACCTTAGCGTCTTCTAAATGGTCAGTCATCTTAGCTAATTTTACTGCCGTATCGAGTCCAGCAAGGACAGTACAGACCGTATAGGTTGAAGTAAGGAATTTCTCTTCCCAAAGGTCGTAACTGGCATGAGGAAGCCCGGTTTCAGGATCCAAGTAATGACAGATAAAATGAGCACCTGGAGAAATAAAACTATCATAGTAATTTTGAATTAATGCTTCGTCACGACTAGCACGGTAATATTCGCCTAGCATGAAAATTACTCCCGCGGTTTCGTCTTCCTGTATGGCTAATTCTTTAGATCTATTATGTATTAACGGATGCCAAGTACTGCCTATAGACCTATCAGGCTGATATTTATGCATCATATAACCTTCACGGTGCATAGTATCTTTAGCAAATGCGAAGAAGTTCTTAGCCTCATTAAACATGCCAAGGCGAATTAATGGCCATACTGCATAAGCTGCATCGCGAGGCCAGCAATAACAATAATAATCTCTCCCATAATTAAAAATCGAGGAATCACCACTAGCTAAAATAGAACCTCCACTGTCACAGTGAGCTTTAATGACTAGAAGGCTTTTAGTTATTGCGTTAATATGATCAGAACTCATATGGCTTATCTTTTCTACAGCCGGAGTAATCCATTCATGCCAGAAAATCCTAACCGCTTCCTCTCGCTCAGAAATGTCGTAATGCTTCATATAGGTATGAACCAATTGTGCGTCATATTGACTTTCTGCAGCTACAACCCAGTAATCTATCTCGCAGGATTGACCAGCCTCTAATCGTTTTGCAAAACGAATAACACTATCCACCCCACCATGTTCTACTGGATTGTTCGAGAGCTCTCCATCTTCAGCATCCTTGAAGGTACCTTCTTTGCCCTCTAACTCAAAACTTCCGACAGCGTATTGGTCGTAGTCTCCGCCACCAACAAATTTACCGGCTATCAATAAACAACAACGACCTTTATAGTCGAGCAAATAATGATCGTCAGGCACGTATAGTGCAGTATCGGCACGACCCCGCCTGGATATCTCAAAAACCTGATGCATAAATAACCTGACATCGCGTTCTTTTGCGTAATCATTTTTAACCTTAATTCTGCGTACTAGTGCGTTATATTCTTTGTCTATAAAATCCTCAAATTGAAGAGTAATCCCAAGCTTATCTGAATGCATACTTACATGGCTTATAAGCGCTCTTTCCTCAAAGCTAGCATCAACTTTCCAACTGCCGTCATCAACCCAAGAGAAAACTCCGTTAACCCATACACCAATCTTGTGGGGGATACTTCTAGCGTTAGTTAAGTTATCTAAACCAACATAAGGATAATAAAAGTCATGCACTAGACCGTTATCATTTAGTCCTACAAATAGACTGCCATTACTTAAGACTACTGGTCTCGACATGCTCCCACCCCTTTAATTTTTTAAACTTTAATACCTTTATCCATTAATCGCGACTTTAAGTCATGGTAAACGTTCATAAAATTAATATATGCCTCATAAGGTGTCTCATAAGGGCTAAAGTATGCATGGATATCTCCATCGTTGAACCATTTAACACACATATAGTAGAAATGATCGCTTGTCTGAAGTTTTCGCCAGTCTTCTATTAGAGACCAATCGTTTAACTCAAGTAACGGCTTTTGCAACTTATATAAAGCCTCTATAGCTTGTCTTTGCATTGAGTTACCCAACCACGCGCTCAGATCTCTCTCAGTGTCGGCCCAGGTTATGGTTGTAGGGCAATCAATTTCTCCAACAGAAGGTATACTCTCTGCCGCTTCGCTTAAGGTCATAAAATTGTGTCCGTCAGTCTTTAACCATTCTTTAGGAAAGTGCTCAAGGAATTCGAATATTCCAGACTCATGCCATTGGTGCTCACCAAATGTTTCATAGTCCATAAACAAGTTAAAGTTGGTAGCATTGTTATCCTCACTCAACCAATGAGAAAACTTGTCAGCCGTTAGTGGCCATTCGCTCCAACTGCTATCTCCAAAGCGAAATGCAATATCGTCACTTAACTTATAGTTCTTAAGCAGTAATTTAATGTCTTTAGCGCTTATAGGAGTATAGGCATAGTTAGGGCTACGCCAATCAAGAACATTATCCCATCCTTCGGTTATAATGCCCTTATATCCAGCATCCTGGGCCCAAGCCGCTAAATCGTTGTTATAAGCTAGCTCAGTATTACGAAACACCTTAGGCTCCTGGTCGAATAACCGTTTTACAATTTCACGGTGCATCTGTACTTGCGTTTCAAATTCATCTCTTGAATAAAAGAAGGCCAAACTATGGTGGTATGTTTCTGCAACTATCTCTACACGGCCAGTATCTGTAAGTTTCTGGAATGATTTAAGAACCTCTGGTTCCCACTTTTCTAACTGCTCCAAGAATATCCCCGACATAGACAAACTTAGCTTAAACTCTTGGTGAGTTTTAAGAAGTTTTAATAATCGTTCGTTCGCCGGAATATAGCTTTTTTGAGACACTTTACTTAAGATCTTTCGGTTGTTCTCTTTAGCCTCCCAGTCGGCGTCGAAATAATTATGGTTTATACCAGTATCAAAGATTGTGTAATGGCGTAGCCTAAATGGCTGGTGAACATGCATGTATAGAAGTATCGACTTCATGCCGCCACTCCTGATAAATGTCTTTCGTAAAGCTGTTTAATTTGACCTGCAGGCCGCTCCCATCCAACGGTCATCAACTCTTTATCTAGCTCTTCCTTTAAGACTTCTCTGATTGACTGGCTGCGAAGAGCGCCAACTATCTGATTAGCCATTTCATTAATGTCCCAGAAATCTACCTTGAGGGCACTACGCAGTACTTCACTGACACCTGACTGTTTAGAGATTAGTGAAGGGACGCCGTAAAACCCAGCCTCAAGAGGAGTTAGTCCAAACGGCTCTGAAACAGAAGGCATAACGAATAAATCAGATATAGAAAAAGAATCTCTCCAAGTTTTACCACGCTGGAATCCAGTAAACACTACGTTTGCGCCGATACCCAGATCGGCAGATAACCCAATCAACTCCTGGTATTGCTCGCCGCTCCCTACAACCAAAAAGACCGTGTTAGGTAATTTCTCAACAACAATCCTAACGGCATGCATTAGGTTAACAAGCCCTTTTTGCACAGTCAGACGTCCTACGTTAGTAACAATTTTATAACCGTTATCTTTAAGCTGCTGTAAATACCTATAGGCATTATTGTCATCTGCAGGTTCTAGAGTAGAAGAGTCAATACTGTTATATACAACCTCAATCTTTTCTTCCGGGATACTGTAGTCCCTAACAATAGCTTTCTTGGTTAATTCACTCACAGCAATAACGCTATCTGCAGAAAGCATAGCAACTTCTTCAATCTCTCTAACTAATGGATTGCCAGACTTTCCCCCGGCTCTGTCAGACTCAACGGAATGCACATGAAGTATAATTGGGCACCCGGTTTTAGCCTTAATCCTTAATGCGGCCCTAAAAGTAAGCCAGTCATGAGCGTGAACTATATCGAAGCTCATGTTTTGCGCCATATCTGCGACTGCCTGTTCATACAACTTGGATTGAGAATAAATATCCTTAGTTTCTGAATGCCCATCTTTAAAGACATACTTATAACTATCATAAGCAATACCTGATTTAAGAATCTCAAGAACTCCAGCTGGACGAGCAGCTGTTACTTTCATAAAGCCTATATTATGCTCCGCTTTATATGGCAATATGAACTCGAGATCAATCTCGTTCTTTGCCAGGGCCTCGCATAATTGATAACAGGCCACGCCCAAACCACCGCTGTTGTGCGGGGGGAGCTCCCAACCGAGCATCAACACTTTCATTTAGTTAAATCTGTTTTGTTTATTTAAGGTTTTGTTATAAAGCCTCCAGCTCATTATAGGTGATGATAAGCTTAAGCACAACCCTTTTAAAACCTGGTTGTATATTTTGTTACTTCTTAAGCAGGTTTGCTTTAATTTTATTCTGTGAGATACATTTCTGACAATGAGTTTTATGATTTACGCAGCTGGAACAGATTAGGACTAAATCATTGCAGCTTTTATTTGCACAGTTTTCGTAATTACTGGTCTTAGATTGGCAATGAATACATTCACCAATATCTTTAGATTCATCTGAGAATTTAAGACCCATACGCCCATCAAAAACATATAAAGAGCCTTCCCATAAACTCTTATCCCCATACGTTTCACCATACTTAACTATACCGCCATCTAGTTGGTAGACCTCTTTAAAGCCACGGTTTTTCATAACTTTAGTTAGAATTTCGCAGCGTATACCTCCCGTACAGTAAGTGACGACGGCCTTGTCCTTAATGTCATCATACTGTCCACTTTCAATGATAGGTATGAAATCTTTAGCCGTGCGAACATTAGGGGTTACTGCGTTTTTAAATTTACCCACTTTAGCCTCATATAAACTGCGGCCATCAAACATAACTACATCATTGGGTCTTTTTTCGACAAGTTCATTTAATTCAGCAGGTTTCAACTTTTTGCCACCGCCAATAACTCCATTCTCGTTAACCTCAAGCTCGCCCAGGGCATTAAAAGTCACTAGTTCATCTCGCACTTTTACTGACATCTTAGGGAAGTCATTACCTTGTCCATCGCTCCATTTATACACAATATTTTTAAAAGGTTGGTAGCGCTTATTAGCTTTTATGTAGCATTTGACTTCATTGATGTTCCCTCCTACAGTTCCATTAATTCCATCCTTAGAGATTATTATTCTACCCTTAAGACCAAGACTATCTGTTAATGTTTTTTGCCAGAGCATGACAACTTTAGGATCTGCTAATGGAATAAACTTATAAAACAATATTACTTTTTGCATATTCTAAATTTTACTATTTATCATAAATCTTATCGAATCACTATAGCAGCACACTATCTGCTAAGCTTATCTGTTTCATAGCTATCAATATAACCAATAGAGGAATTCTTCTTAGCTACTCCTAAAATCGAAGCATATGCGCCAAATTCCATAACTTTATCGATCTGCTCAAATTCAAACTTATTAGGCACATATGGATCAGATATTCGCAAATAGACATTTCGATTGTCAATAGCATACCCAACAACCAATCTAGCATGCTCACCATTGCCCACGTTAAGTACAATATCTCTAGACAGCACACCACAGACTTTATTTATAATTTTATGCCTATTTAAATTTTTTAGCCCAATTTCCGCCGTCAGTAACTCTTCGCCCGTAATAGCTCTAATTGCTTGAATTTCTTTTCCGGCAATTAGAACGCTTAAGCCATTAATTGTTTTGCGGAAAAATTTACGGTCAGGTTGCCAATTTGGAAATTGTTCATGAACCAATTGACCCTGGTCGGTACTCAACCAACCTTGCCAAATAAAAGCGTTAACCGTAGTTGTCATATCGCATGTATGTAATCCTTCTGGCTCTGCGATCTGTGTACACAACCCATCATTCAATTCTGGTTCAACCACGTATTGGCTTTTATTAGGCAAGTCATATTCTGAATTTAATGCATCCCATGCCATAAGACATCTTCCTAACTTACGAGTCTCTTCCAAGGAAGGTTGGATACTCAGGATATTTTCTCGTGGCTCAAATAAACGCTCATTTGTCATATCTTAAGTTTATAAATTATAACGAAGTTAAGAAATGCAACACAAACTAACTAAACTATTGGGCAAGTACTTATGACAAACAATGTGGCAGGGGAGACAGGACTCGAACCTGCGACCCTCGGTTTTGGAGACCGATGCTCTACCAACTGAGCTACTCCCCTAAGTTCGATAGCAATCACTATAGCCTATTATATTTAGAAATCCGATAATAAACACTCAAATTAGATTAATCAGAGCAAAACTTATTATTTATAATTCCCCTATAAAAGCTTTCAAATTAGATGAAATTCTGCTATAGATAGTGTAATGAGTAAAATTGTGCCAACCAAGCCTCTATTGATAATGCTCTACGGTTATCCAGGCTCAGGTAAAAGTTATGTGGCACGTCAACTCGCTAGCAATATCCAAGCCGCACATGTTCAGGGTGAACGTATTAGAAACGAACTATTCGAGCACCCCCGTTATGACAAACAGGAAAATGATGTAATAGCGCAGTTAATGGACTATATGACACAAGAATTCTTAGGCGCTGGTATGTCTGTCATATATGACACCAATGCTCTAAGGTCAGCTCAAAGACACTCTTTAAGAGAGATGGCTCGCAAGTCCCACGCCCAGCCTCTAGTAGTCTGGCTACAGATCGATGTAGAATCCGCTTTTCTAAGAACGCAACGAAGAGACAGACGCAAAGCAGACGACCGCTATTCAACATCAATAGATCGTACGATGTTCGATAATGTACTCTCTTACATGCAAAACCCGTCAGCTATAGAAGATTATGTAGTTATAAGCGGCAAACACGTATTTACAACCCAATTATCCGCAATTGTAAAAAAACTACACGATATGAACCTATTAACTGGTGAAGACATAAACAGTAAACTAGCCAAACCCGGCCTTGTTAACCTAGTCCCCAACCCGAATTCAGGCAGAGTAGATATGAAACGGCGAAACATAATAATACGCTAGATAGAACACTCCAAACAGGAAGTAAGCTTTGGCCTCAAAAACATTTGTCCTGGAAAATATAGGTGATGTCACCGTAGTAAAACGTAGGGGAAACCGTCACCTAAGATTAACGCTTGCGCCAGGAGGCATAGTTCGGGTTTCAATACCTACATGGGTCCCATACCAGGCAGGCCTAGACTTTGTTAAATCTAAGCAGCCATGGATAGATACGCAATTAACTGCGCCAAAGTTATTAAAAGAAGGAGATACTATTGGACGTGCCCATCATATCCACTACGAGACAAATGAAGACATTATTCATCCTAGAGGAAGAATTAATAAGAACTTAGTATTAGTTACTTATCCTGCCAGCCTATCTATAGACAGCTCCGAAGTGCAAAAAATAGCCAATCAGACAGCTATTAGGGCACTAAGAAAGCAAGCTGAAAGCTTATTGCCACAAAGATTACGTTTAATTTCTGAGCAACAATCATTACCTGTTAGTGAAGTTAAAATTAAACGGTTAAGTCGCCGATGGGGAAGTTGTGACCAAAAAAAACTAATTGTACTTAATTTGTTTTTAATACAAATGCCTTGGGAATTAATAGATTACGTAATTTTGCATGAACTAACCCACACAAAACACTTAAACCACGGTCCCGAGTTCTGGTCAACTTTAGAGTCTATGTTGCCGAATGCTAAACAATTAAAGAAGCAACTAAACTCATACCATCCCGGCATTATATCTAGTGCTCTTCAGCAATAATAAGTTACAATAAACATTAGAAGTATAGTTTATGGATTCAAAAGCCAAAGAATCACCCGAAATAACGGTCGAACACCTTGCTCATAGCAGGATGACAAGCCTAATCAACAGCATGGCAGACGGTGTAATTGCTGTTGACGATAACATGAAACTAGTTCTATTTAATGGTGCTGCATTAAACATCTTAGACCGCAACAACCTTAAACAAGGCGACAAGTTAGGAAAAGTTCTAGAACCAATAGACAAAGACTATCATCCAGTCGACATTGAAAAACTTGTCGGTAGCACTAAAATACCAACTTCTAGCAGAGACATGTTATTAACATACTCCGATGGCAGCAAATCAAATTTGTATTTAAGCATAGCTCCAGTAAGGCTCGGTTATGGAGAAAGCAAAGACCAAGAGGGGTATATTCTTTTGATGCGTGACATCACAGCAGAAAAATCCCTTGAAGAAGAAAGAGATGAATTCATAAGTGTAGTGTCTCATGAGCTAAGAACACCTGTTGCAATTGCGGAAGGTAACGTCTCAAACGCACAATTGATCCTAGATAAAGGAGGGGAGCTTTCTTCAATTAAAAAAGCCCTTAACGATGCCCACAGCCAGATTCTATATCTTGCAGACCTAATCAATGACTTATCTACTTTAAGCCGGGCAGAACGAGGAAAGTTGACTCTAGATATAGAACCAATAAACGTGCATGATCTAATTAAAGAACTAGTTGACAACTATTCAGCACAGGCAGATTCGCGAGGTCTTCAACTTAAAACCGACATAGACTCTAATTTAGAACGTCTATGGTCTTCTAAGTTGTACGTACGAGAAATCCTTCAGAACTTTATAACAAACGCTCTTAAATACACACAAAAAGGCCATGTATCTATCGAAGCTAAACAAAAAGAGGGTGGCGTTCAAATTAGTGTTAGCGATACAGGTATTGGCATTAACAAGGCCGACCAGGAACATGTTTTTGAAAAATTCTTTAGATCAGAAGACTTTAGAACCAGACAGTCAAACGGCACCGGCTTAGGCCTATATGTAACAATGAAGCTTGCCCATCTTACAGGAGCTAAAATAACCTACCACAGCGAATTAAATAAAGGTACTACTTTTAACGTCTTCTTTCCAAATATCAATGAGCTCGGTAAAGCAAAGGATCCTCCCCGCTAGTGTCATGCGACATTACTGAGGGAGCAATACTGCGACCCTTCCATAGCACTGTTCCGAATTCATAACGCCACATTGAAAGGTGCAACAGCCAAAGATCCATAAACAGCGCAAGTGGCCAAATAAAATATGAGCTAAGAGAATTCTTGGCATAAGTAATGTTAGAGACCGTACCAAAACATAAACTAAAAAGAATAATCGCAACAAAACTTAAAACAGCAACTATCCAGTTGCCATTGATTAATGAAGCAAGTAACAGCACAAAAGACACTAGAACTGCTAGTGTTTCGCTTAAAGTAATTAGAGCTATCGTTTCGGGCTGACGATGCGACTGCGGATACCGTAGTCTTAAAGCTGTTTCGTACTGATCTGAAGGTAACTTATTGCTGACTACATTATGGTATTGGAAAAAGCTATACCCATCCTCAGCAAGGGCAAGCTTTGCAAAATAACTCTCTGGAGAGACACGTCTACTTACAGCCTTAAAACCGCCATTCTTGGTTAAGAAATCCCTACGTACAACCCAGCACGTAGAAAGTATAGGCGGACGATTAAAAACCCTTCTTGGCAAGGCGATTTCCCAGCAATAACGCAAAGGTTGAAGAATCCGTTGCATGATAGACCCCGGCATAACATTCTTGGGCAATATTGAAATGATCTGTTTATTTCTGTTCTCAAGTACTGATACCAAAAACCGTAATGATTCCCTGTCGAACCTAGTATCAGCACCGCAAAAAAGGATAACATCACCGTTAGCAACATCTAGTAGTTGCTGGTAGGCCCAGTTCTTAGCTAGCCATTCATAATTAAAAGCTCGTCCAGGAATAAACTCAACCCCGTCGTGGGCGAAGGATCTAATTATTTCTGGAGTCCGCCGGTTCGTTGATTGATCATCTAACACCAAAATTTCTAACTTTGGGTAGTCACTAGATATAAGGGACTCTAGGCATTCATTAAGTGTGTCCGTTTCGTTTCTCGCCGGTATAGCAACCGTAAGCGTTGGGACTTTAGAATCTTCAAGGTTAGTATTAAGACTAATTTTATGGGTGACTTTCTTGTTCCTAAGAACTGATACATACACGACAAGGCCAACTAATAAATTGAGGCTTGCAAGTATCTCCCATCCAGCATTAGTTAAAACTTTAACCGATATAAAGCATAGCCATATAAACGCTATAAATATTTGCGCTAACCATAACCTAAATGAGCTGTTAAGAGATATTCGTCTTAAATGCTCAATTTGAATCTTACTATGAATACCTCTATACAAGTTAAAAACCCTATATACCGAGACAAAGACAACAACGTAAGCAAAAGGTTTATTAAAATATAAAATTAATAACATAAGAGTAGATATAGTCACAATACTAAGAAGCAAGACTCCAAGATAACGCCTAGCCTTCCAAAACAAGCTAAAATTTAGAAAAACATCAAGCAGACCGCTGGCTAAAATAATATATAAAACTAATGGCATGAATGACTAGACCTTAGCCACAATGTACGGTCTCCTAATGTATATGAAAAAAGAAGACTTTTTATTCGTAGTTTTAATCAGATGGGTATGTTGATGGGGAACTGACTTAATTACATTATACTTTTCACGGGCATAAACGTTATATCCTAGCTTTTCATACTTTGCCATAAATCTAACTACCTCTGCGCATTCCTTATCACTAAAGTCGCTCATATTTTCAACATGCCTTTTAGGAACAATCATTAGATGGTCAACCACATCCATAAATTCCCAGTAACTATAACCATAGGTGTTCTTAACTATCCTAAAGTCTTTTCCGGATTCAATGACTTTAACCTGGCCTTTTTTACAAAAAGGACAATTAGATGACGAAGCATAATGAACTTTACGACTGGCGGAAGGCTTATACGCCTTGGTTAATTTTCTGTTTCTATACATTTTCCACAACTCATTATATAACTACGACAAATACACAATCAAAACTAAAATGAATAAATTATTTGACTACTTCTCGTGTTTATTCTATCTTATTATCTTAAATGTTCGAATTTGTTGGTAGAAAGGTAGCTAGCGTTGCTGGAGCGGGGTTAATGTCTGCATTATTAATTAGCGCTTGTTCAAACACGAAGAGTGAAAACACGCCTGTTAGCCCAATAAATACTAGTACTAATTCAAGTTTGCCTCCGCTCGCCAAACCTGGTGAGGTCTTTAGTTGCACGATGGACACTTCACCAAAAACACTGAAGGAGGCAGGCCTTACTAATGCAGCAGTAACTATTAGTACATACTTTCATCAAACAGCACAAGAGATTAAAGCTAATGCCCGATTCGGTCTAGCTACCTGTCAACGATCAATGACCGCCAGTATGCTACAAGAGGCTGGCATAATAGTCAATGTGCCCAATATTAACCCAGATTATACCTGTGTTACGTGGCAAGCAGAGTATAAAAACCAGACCGCTGCCGAAATCGATGGACCAACAAATTTTATTGGTCTAATTTGCGTACAAGTATCAGCGCAAAACCACACACAGGCATAACTATTCCAACAGCCGAAGTGTCCACGATGTAGTGAGTAAGTGCAAAATGCTTGAACTATAATGTATTGAATGCTACACTTGACTTTATTCGCCTACAATTATAGTGATTGTAGGTTTTTTAATTTGGAGAAATAGACCAGATGGCAGATAAGCCAAAAAGAAAACTACGTCCAGCACAAACTGTACGAGAACGTGTAGAGGCATCCAAGGAAGAGAAGCCAGTTAAAAAAGTACGCTTTAAAAGACTAAAAAAAGCTTTTGCTTGGTCTTTTAGCCCTTTTAAAAAACTAGGCAAATTTTTAAACAAATATAAGGTTTTTAGGATAATCGGCAAGGTGCTCAAATTTATTGGTCGAATATTATGGCCAGAGTACTTGCGCAGTAGCTGGCGTGAGATTAAGCTTGTAACTTGGCCAAACTGGAACGAGAGTCGCCGTTTAACAGTAGCTGTTCTAGGTTTTGCTGTAGTCTTCGGAGCTTTAGTAGCAAGCCTAGACTATGGCTTGAGCCACTTATTCAGGCTAATAATTTTAGGAAAGAAGTAAATAGGAGATAGCTATGGCAGTAACGACCAACAAACGCTATGACACCAGTAAGCGCTGGTATGCAATTCACACCTACAGCGGTTACGAAGAAAAAGTTGCCGAAAGTATCCGCCAACGCGCAGATAGTCTGGACATGGGAGATAAGATATTTGAAGTGCTTGTTCCAAAGGAAAAGATGATTGAAATAAAAAACGGCAAAAGGCGAGTAGTTGAAAAGAGGATCTTCCAAGGTTATGTGCTTGTTCAAATGAAGTTAAGTGAAGATGCCTGGTATATAGTCCGTAATACTCCAAGTGTAACTGGTTTTGTCGGTAGTGGCACTGACCCAACACCGATCGAAAAGGAAGAAATAGAAAAGATCCAGAAACGAATGGGCCTAGAACAACCTAAACATAAGATCGATTACAACATAGGTGAAGTTGTAAACATTATCGATGGGCCATTCAAGGGCTTCGATGGAAGCATTAACGAAATTGACGCCCAAAAAGGCAAGCTTAAAGTACTAGTTAATATGTTTGGCCGAGAAACCCCTGTAGAGCTAGATAGCCTACAGGTGAAACGCGTCTAGACAAGCATTCTTGCAACACGAGCTTGAATATTGTAGGCTATACTTTCATGTATGAAAGTGATAGTACTACTCAATATAATAATTCAACCTTAGGTTAAATTCTAATTATTAGTTTCCCGACTCCATTATTGCCGTTTCAAACCTAACCGAGCTAAAACCGAAGAACGAATTTTAAAGAATACTCAGATATGTTAGCAAAAATCTTACGCTCAAGCCTACACTCTGGACAACAGAGGTAGTATTTAGTAAAATTGAGCGGTTACGCACTAGGATATCTTTATTAGGTACCCAAACACTTAAGGAGTAAATATGGCAGACAAAGCCGTTAGAGCTAATTTGAAAATGAAAATACGAGCAGGACAGGCGAGCCCGGCACCACCAGTTGGAAGCACCCTAGGTCAGTACGGTGTTAACATGATGGATTTCATTAATCCCTTCAATGACCAGACTAAGGACATGCAAGGATCGGAACTAACAGTTCACATTACTATTTACGAAGACAGGACTATGGACTTTAGGGTTGTTACTACGCCAACAGACGAAAGAATTAAGGCCGCTCTTAAGATCCCTAAAGGTTCAGGACGTCCTAATAGTGAGAAGTTAAGCAAAAAGTTAAGCCAAGCAGATCTTACTAAGATTGCTGAAGATAAGGCAAAAGATATGAACACTGATGACATTGATTCCGTTAAGAAAATGGTTGCTGGAACTGCAAGAAGCATGGGCGTTGAAGTTGAGAGTGCATAAAGCTTAACTAAAAGGTAGTAATTAATAATTGTGGGAGGCAATTTATAGCCGCTAATACCACGAAAGGATAAATATGGCCGATAATAAGGCAATAGACGATAAAGATAAGAAATTAAGTACCCAGCCGGTAGAAACTAAGGCAGATGAAGATAAGAAAGAAGTAACCGCCAAAGCTGGTAAGCGCAGTGCCAAATCACTCAAAGAAGTTGAAGCCAAACAGGCTAAAGAAGAACGCAAGCAAACAAAGGATAAAGAGGAGGCTAAAGCTGGGAAGCCAGTGGCTAAACCGACTAGGTCCCGCCTAGAACGTCGATCAAAGACATACCGGGAAAAGCAAACCCTTATAGATACGGAAAAGCGTTATTCGGTAGAAGAGGCCAGCCGGATAGTTCCAAAAACAAATCCGGTTAAATTTGACGCTACCGTTGAACTACACATACGGTTGAACGTTGATCCCAGACAAGCAGAACAAAACATTAGGGATAGTGTACTTCTTCCATCAGGAAGCGGCAAAAATGTCAGAGTCGCAGCATTTGTTGACGGAGACGACATAGCTTTAGCTAAAGATGCTAATGCGGATCTGGTTGGAGAAGAAATGGTTATTAAGGAATTGGATGCTGGAAGTTTCAGTTTCGATGTATTGGTTTCTACTCCATCGCAAATGCCTAAACTCGGTAAATACGCCCGTCTCCTAGGGCCACGTGGTTTAATGCCCAACCCTAAAAGCGGTACCGTCACAACAGATGTAGCAAAAGCGATCAGAGAAGCAAAAGCAGGTAAGGTTGAATACCGTGTAGATAGCGGCGGAAATATCCATGTGCCCGTCGGTAAGGTTAGTTTTAAGTCTGATGATCTGCTTAAGAATATTGAAGCTATCCTATCTAGTGTTCAATCAAACAAGCCAGCCACAGTTAAAGGTTCATACGTAATAAGCGCCCACTTGTCCACCTCTATGGGGCCATCTCTAAAATTAGCGCTTTAAATTGCGGACTTTCATTGCTGAGGCTAATCCGTTAAGCATTCTAGAAAAGCCTCTTACTCCACCCCGGTAGCCTATAAAACGATCCTCCCATTTTGGTTCATATTTTTCCTTGAATCTATGTAGCCCGCTAAAGGAATAAATTCGGTCTCCGTTAACATAAGCAAACCTTAATACACTAGAAATAAGCGAACTTTCACTTGAGGCCTCGTCTAAACCTACTAACGGAGACAGTCCAAGGCTCAATATTTTGTAACCTTCGTCTTTCAGGTTATACAGGAGACTATAAAGCAAAAAGTCATTGATGTTCGGTGGAGCATCTTTAGTCGTGCGCAACATATCATAAGTTACCTCACGCTTATTAAAACTATCTGAAGGAATAATATTCATAAATGCCTGTATGGTTTTTGCCGCGTCACGAACCACGGCAATATTGCATTGTTGAACATACTCCTCACTGTAGTAACCCATTACAAAACCCCGCTCAGTTCTACCGGGCTTAGAAAGCCAATCATCAGATATGGCCTGCATGCGCGTAAGTACTGCCTGATGGTGTGGCGGTTCTAATACCTCAAAGCTAAAGTTCTCTTTATTAAACCGGTTTTTAATATTTCTAAAATACTTGTTCCTAGAAGTCTTAGCTACAAAATGCTCAATATTCACAAAAGCTTCCTGCCCAATTAGTTGAAGTTGGAAACCTAAATCCTTATAAAACTGAATAAAACGTTCATCGACGTGTATGAGGGCGGGCTGCCAATCATTAGACCAGCACATATCGCTAAATTCACTAAATAAACTGGCATATGATTTTTTGTTACCTACCGGATCCCCCAATACAAGCGCAACTCCGTGTCTAGTTTGGTAGGCTATTGCAGCCTCGCCCTTACTCTCGAAAAAATAATGCTTATCTTTTGGCCACAACTTAAAAAAATCTTCACTCAGTGCACCGTATTTATCTAAAATGATCTTGAGCCTATCTCTTTGATCGCTCTGATCTATTAACCTGGCTCTAACTGGTTGAAACAGTGAAATAATAAGATAGCCTATTGCAGCAAGACTAACAAAAGACAAAGAATCATTAAACAATCGAGCTCGTTTAGTATAAGGTTTTAGGGGGTGGTTAGAAAATAAATCAAATTGATCAGCTGTATGATATAGAGCCGACGTAAAGCCAATTTCTTGATGAAAATCAGTTTTAGCCATCAGCATAAATCCGCTTACACCGTATGCAAATGTAATAATAAACACAATCACCGCTAGTCTTAGTGAATTCGTAAACGCCTGCTGATCGCTTTTAACTTTAAACTCATCATGAGTCACTATAAGACTCCCCATTATTACTAATGGCAACGCGATATATCTGCCTACTATCAATGCATTAAATTTATGTAAGTTAGGATGGATAACAATTTCTGCTACACCGTCTACTAAAAGAAAAGTGAACGCAGTTAGGGCTAGGTAAAGCGCATTCTTCTTTCTGCGCAGTAAAAGCAAGCTTAAATAAATAAACCCCAGTCCAAACACTATATGCACGTCAATCGTAAAACTGTTCACAAAGCGAAGCCTATGTATAGAAAATTGGTCTAGTAACGTCGAGGTAATAATAAATAACCCATAAAATCCGACCAGGAAGCTAACTAAAGCAACTATATGATGAAATTCTAATCTAAGTTTTTTTAACATCTTTTATCTATCAGATTCTACCTATTTTACCCCAATAAAACTACATTCTCCGTAGTTATTTTTAATTTGCGTAAAACGCAAGTAAATTAGTAAAATACATAAAACAAGTGAGGGAGTACCTTGTCAGTCTATAGCAACACACAAATAAAAGTGGCTCTTGAAGAGGGACATATAGTTTGCACGCCTTTCAACCCAAAACATATTGCGCATGCAAGTCTAGACGTAACCCTAGGTTACTATTTCTACCGCATTGAACGAATGAACGACAGGATAATATACAACCCGTTCGACAAAGAAGATATCGAACGTTACTTTGATGGTCCCTACAAGGCAATGCCCCACAGACAATGGAGCAAGCAGAATGGGTTTTTGCCACTTGCAAATATACCACCAGAGCATCCAGTAATAAGCCTAAAACCCGGTGAGCGAATACTGGCCCATACCCATGAATTTTTCGGTATTAAACCGCCTGGAGCATATGAATTAAAATCACGCTCAAGTTGGGGTCGTAACGGAATTGCCGTATGTTTTGATGCTGGATGGGTAGACCCGGGCTACATAAACCGCTTAACCCTTGAAATATATAATCTCAACCACAGAGAAACAATTTTACTTCCTGTTGGTGAGCGCATAGCCCAAGCAGTATTTCACGAAACAGGTGAAGTTGAAGGTAATTATGGGGCGGGGAGAGACAACGGTTTTAGTGGTAAATACCAACAGGGCACTGACCTAGATACGATTATTAAAACATGGTCGCCAGACATGATGCTACCCAAGGCATATAACGACCAGCGCACTATGCCGGAGCCGATAAAGGGTATGGCTTATGAATAGGGGTAAATACATTGTCATTGAAGGACCTGAGGGAGTTGGCAAAACAACACAGGTAACAGAGATGACAAAAAGATTGCAATTGGCAGGAATTCCAGTGCGATCTATGCGCGAACCAGATTCCCAAACCGACCTAACTGCTCGGGCAATTAGGCAACTAACACAGGATCCACGCTACCCGATGAATACAATTACCGAAACTCTACTGTATAACGCTGCGAGATCTCAGTCACTACAAGTAATTAAGCGTAGTATAGAGCAGGGAATATGCTGCATAGTTGACCGTAATTATTTAACAACTCTAGCTGTCCAATATTATGGGCGCGGGGATATCCCGGATTACGAAACAATTAATAGGATCATAAAATTTGCTGTCAATGGTGTTGAACCTGACCTAACTTTAGTTCTCGATGCTCCCGTACAAGTACTTACTGAACGCCAGTCCAAGCGTAACCAAGGTGAAAGATTTGACGAGCTAGACCCCGCATTCTTGGAGAGGGTCAGGGCGGGTTACTTATGGGAGGCCGACCAACGCGGATTCCCTATTATTTTTGCAACAGGAACTCAAGAGGAAGTTACAGAACGACTATGGAATCATGTATCCAAAAATCTTAAGTTACGATCAGCTAAGCCACTGAATTCAACTAACTCAATAGCAGAACTAATCTCTAGTGAGCCACCAATTCCTGTTATAAGTCATAGCCTCAATAACACATCAACAGACTTGATCAAAAAGGAGGAAAAAGGCTTTGGCATAACTGAAATCGGAAAGCAATTCTTAGATAAAGCGGTGACAAACACAAACGGTAACATCTACGCCTTCTATGACTACTTGAGCCCCACCACCATCGCTGCCGCAATGGCCAGGCTTAGTCGTCGTGGCGATGACATGAGAATAACCCTTCTAGACGAATTCGCTACCAACGAGGGAAAAGACGAAGATCTTCTTAAGCGAGTAATAACGGCGTACGGTGATGACTCAGTACAGCAATTAGCTGGAATCCATATAGTCATCGAACAAGCCTCAAACTTATTAACCAAAAAACTAGAATGGGGCAGATTAGCTTCATATTTAGAACAATCAACTCGTTATATATATTTCGACAAGAAAGACGAAGCAGGGAATTATCGTTACTTCATTCCCGATAATTTTGATCCCAAAACTAAAAAAAGTTACAAAAAAAGCATGGATCAAATATTTGATATCTATTCAGAGCTTGTCCATAAGTTAACTAGCTATATCGAAACTAACAGCAAGGTTCCTAAAAATGAACACGACGGTGCCTTTCGCGCAGCAATCCGGGCACAGGCGTGTGATGCTATAAGACCATTACTACCGGTGGCCACTACTTCAACAGTTGGAATCTTTGCGTCAGGCCAAGCATTAGAATCTCTAGTAATACATTTGCTGGGCGATGAGCTACTAGAATCACGCCAAACCGGTGAAAAGGTGCTAGAAGAAGCAAGAAAAGTTATGCCGATGTTTTTAGAGCGTGCAGATAAACCAGAAAGAGGTGGAGCTATAGTGGCGTATAGGGCTAATAACTTTAAAGCCATGCAAATGTTAGCCGACAAAACTATTAACAAAGAGCCGATACCTACAGACAATAACGATGTTTCGCTGGTAGATTTCTGGCCACGCAATGAACTGGATTTGGTCGCTGACATGCTATATGAGCACACCGACCTTCCACTGGATAAAATAAAAGACATTGTCTCGAACTGGAGTTACGAACAGAAAGCCGAAGTATTCCAAACCTACTTTGGCGAGAGATTAAACCGCCGACACCGCCCGGGTAGAGCTCTTGAAAAAGCTCATTACAGTTGGGATCTTATTTGTGACTATGGCATATTTAGGGATTTGCAACGCCACCGGATGGTAGATGATTTGGAGTGGCAACAGTTATCCCCTCGTTTTGGCTATGATGTGCCAAAAATAGTAGAAGATGCCGGTTTAAGCGACCAATTCGAGAATTGTTTTGACCTGTCCCTTGAGCTTTATAGTGATCTACAAAACTTAGGCTACCGTAATGAAGCGCAATACGCCACGCTTCTTGGTCATCGTATGCGTTGGAAAGTTACATATAACGCCCGCGAAGCTTTTCATCTTCATGAACTTAGAACCAGCCCCCAAGGCCACCCTGGCTACCGCAAGCTGGTAAAAAAGATGCACGAAACTCTAAATGAAGTCCATCCGCTAATAGCTCAAGCAATGATCTTTGTTAATAAAGATGAGGATCCTGAGTTAACTAGGCTAGCAGCTGAGAAGTACAGCCAATACAAACTATCTATTTTAAACAAAGACAAAACAGATAAGACCGATAACAAAAGGGTTCAAGCCGAAGGCGTAAAGTAGTAGTAAAGCCCTTTTATGGACGCTTCACCTTCGCTAAATGAATAGTTACAGCTGAATCCAGTAGAAATATCTCCATTAGATTTCACAGACCTAGCTAATATATCTTCTGGATTTTCCGGGGATCTGTGTTCAATATATTTTTTTGGTTGTTCCCAATCAATAGGTTCGGCAACATATCCATCAGGATCTACATCATTAAGCTCTACGGCCATATCTACCAAACGAAACCTCAATAACGAGTGAGTAAGTCTATGGAGCGGATTCTCAACCGGAAAGTCGTTTTTTTCACCAGAAACAATCAAGGACAATATCTTTAGCGCACGGTAATCTGCTACTTGCGGAACCGTCAATGAAACCTTAGCTTTATCACTTACGAGCAATGATTTATTAAAACCTTGGTCAGAGTGAACATTAGTACTTTCTTGGAAATAAGGAAACTTATTTGTTAGTTGAGTCTGCACATATTCAATTACTAACCGACGCTTTACGTCCGCAGAGTTTTCTACACCCAATGATCTTTCTTCTATAACACTCATCTACTTAATAACCGAAAAATACATTACTCGCATTAATATCCGATGTCAATGGCCCAGACGAGCTGAATAAGGGGTATTTAGATAAAACAATTTTGCAACAATATAAAAATAGAAGTATTTGACTTGGATAGCCCCATTAGGAGTAAAAAAATAACATGTGCTTAAACCAGAAGCAAATACTTGGACTAACTGTCCTATCCCTACGGGGACTGTGCTTCAATATGGTTGGAGCCGGCGTTAACTGAACGCTAAAAGTACAGTCCTAAAAACCGCCAGGCTTCAACGAAAAGAGCCTGTTTTTAAATTAAGGAGACGATAAAAATGACCGATACCTTATTCGAGCAACCTCAACCAACAGGAGAGCAAGCAGAAACAGAAAAGTGGGACTTCGATGGGAGTGTTTATGTTGACCCAACAGAGATAAATGGTGTTAATTGCACTGAATTGGTAAAAAAGATGATAGTTTTTGGCTTAATGGATGAAAATGATTTACCCAAGCAATATGTGCCTTCCAGACAAATAATAGATGACCTAGTTGCTAAGGTGTTGAAATAATTAGCTAAGCTTGCTAAAATATGCTTAAGTTGCCAAAGACAGCGACGGGTTAAAGCCTTAATAATGTCGCCGAGGTTATACTCTTAAGCATAGGAGTGCAAATTAAGAAGTCTTTTGGATAACGCCAAAGGCTTTTTTATTGGCAACAGATCTTACGGTCTAATAGGTCGATACCGTAAGAACAACAACTAAACACAAGGAAATAATTATGCCCTTAACAAAAGCTAAGAAAGAGCAGGTCGTATCTGATGTAAGCGATCTGTTAAAAGAATCGAAGTTAACTGTGGTAGCTAAATACCAAGGAACATCGGTTAAAGACATGCAGGCATTAAGGCGACAAGCAAGAGACAACGGAACTCAAGTAAAAGTAGTTAAGAACCGCCTTGTTATTCAAGCCCTAAAGAACTTAGAGCAATTCAAGGACGTAGACACTTCTGAACTAGAGGGAATGTTAACTTACGCCTTTAATAAAGAGGACGAAGTAGCACCAGCACAGGCAATCGCTCAATTCGCAAAAGACAAACCTACACTCGAGTTCGTAGGTGCCCTTAGCGCAGAAGGTAAATGGCTTAATGCTACAGAAGTTAAGACCCTATCTGAACTGCCAAGCAAGCCAGTACTGATTGCTTCTGTTATATCCCTGCTAGGATCGCCTATTCGATCAGTAATAAGCGCATCGTCAGGACACCTACCTGCAATACTGTCAGCACTTGAAACTAAAGCAAGTTAACTAAGAAAATATAAGGAGAATTTATGGCTAATATTGAAAAACTCGCTGAAGAACTCGTTGGATTAACAGTTCTAGAAGTCAATGAATTAAGCAACACCCTAAAGGAAAAGTATGGCATTGAACCTGCAGCAGCAGTTGCCGCAGTTGCCGCACCAGCCACAGGCGGCGAAGCCGCAGCAGCTGAAGAAGCAAAAAGTGAATATGATGTTGTCCTAAAAGACGCTGGCTCACAAAAGGTAGCAGTAATTAAAGCAGTCAAGGACATAACCAACCTAGGCCTTGGAGAAGCAAAAGCTTTAGTTGATGGCGCTCCAAAACCAATCTTGGAGAAGGCTAAAGCCGAAGAAGCAGAAGAAGCCAAGAAGAAGCTTGAAGAAGCCGGAGCTACGGTAGAACTAGCCTAGTTTTAGAAGAATCAAAGCTGCCACAAACATCAGGCAGCTTTTTTCTTAATTTATTACGTTGTCGTTTTTCCACAGAACACTTTGACATATACAGTTAATAGTGATAGTTTAAGGTTACCTTAACTAGACAAAGACTTTAGAGAGGCGGGGAAACGAGAAATTAACATGCCAGACGTACCGGATAAACAAATCAAGAGACTAAGATCTCTAATTAGGGAAGCAGAAACAAATTTGGCTGCCGCCCATGAGTTATTAATTAGTTTAGTGGGTGATGATGAAAAAGTCACCCCCATTGCCCGTGATGACACCTTGGGAAAGGTCATTGAGGGCGTTTTTGATGGCCAAAATATGGTTGGGAGTGACGGAAAAACCTATCCTGTGCCAGCTAATTACGCATCAAAATCTAAATTAGTCCAAGGCGACATCTTAAAGCTTACAATAGCCGATGACGGCGCTTTCATGTACAAACAAATTGGCCCTATACCACGTAAACAAGTTGTTGGAACACTCAAGTTGGAAAACGGCCACTACTCTGTAGACGTTGGCGGCAAAAACTACAGGGTTCTTCTTGCGAGTGTGACATATTTCAAGGCTAAGCCTGGCGATCAGGTTAGCGTCAATATACCTGAAGAAGACGCAAGCGCTGAATGGGCAGCACTTGAGGCCGCTCTCTAGAATTAATCTACAACGTTCGTGATTCGGAGACTAGGATATAATAATCTTACAAGATTATGGGCCAAGCTTTATACCGTAAATACCGGTCTAAATCGCTTCAGGAGATAGTCGGCCAGGAGCACATTACGCGCACGCTAGAAACAGCAGTTAAATCTGGCCGGATTGCGCATGCTTACCTTTTTACTGGGCCTAGGGGAGTGGGCAAGACATCAATAGCTCGCATATTAGCACATAATATCAATGGCCTAAACTATGACGACGAATCTAATGGCCATATAGATATTATTGAAATCGACGCCGCGTCTAACCGTAAACTAGAAGAGACCAAGTCCCTTATTGAGAAAGTATATGTAGCTCCGGTTAGCGCTAAATACAAGGTATATATCATCGACGAGGTCCATATGCTAACTATGGACTCCTTCAATGCGCTCCTAAAGACCCTAGAGGAGCCTCCTGAGCACGTCATATTCATTCTTGCCACCACTGATGCGCATAAACTTCCTGAAACCATAATCAGCCGTACTCAACGCTTTCAATTTAAACCAATAGAAGTAAATAAGGTAACTGAGCACCTTAAGGATATAGCCCGAAAAGAAAAGATTGAAGTAGAAGATGAAGCTCTGGAAATGATGGCAATTCATGGCCAGGGTAGTTTTCGGGATAGCATTGGATTGCTTGACCAGGCCTCGAACTATTCCCAGCCAGTAACTATAGACACAATAAATACGTTGCTCGGAATACCGCCTATAAAATTATTGGAAGAACTTATATTGTATCTAAGCAAACCAGACACAGCAAAGTTAGTCATCGCACTACACAGATTATATGATCAAGGCTACCCAGCCCCTGCCATCGCCAGTCAAGTTTCTAGCTTAATAAGACAACAGCTTGTAAATAGAAGCTCTAGTCTTGACACCAGAACAGCCCTGGAATTATTATCCCAGCTCCTAGATGTGCCAAGCAACTCCAGTCCTGAACAATATCTAGAGATATGCTTACTAAAGGCTCAAATTGAAGAGCCCAAGTCACAACCGAATGAAAGAAAAGAGGCTCCTATCGCACTTAAAAAAATAGCGAAAGCCGACCAAAAAGGTATTGCTGTGACTAAGGAACAGTCCCCAGAGCCAGTTAAGCAATCTAAAGACAAAGAGGAAGAAAAAATACTTCCAAAAAAAGTAGAGGCAATTCCACAAAAACCAATTGATAAAACAACATGGAATGAAGTTCTTAACATCCTCAAAACCAAGTACAACACTTTATACGGCGTAGTAAGAATGGCGAGTGTAGACTTTGAAGAACCAAGCTCTATAAGATTAAAGTTTGCATTTCCGTTCCACCAAAAAAGAGTTAATGACTCAAAAAACCGAAAAATTATAGAAGATGCCATAATCCAAGTAAGTGGCAGCAACTACATCATCGAATGTATTGTAGACAAAAAATTATTGTCTAAACCCAAAGAAGAGGCAATTGAACCACACGAACTAGAAGCTATTAACTCAATATTCGGTGAAGGTGAACTGTTAGATTAAACACAGGGGATAAAGTGTTTATAACTGTTAGGCTTAACTAAAAATAGGTAATATAATGGCATACAAGCGAGAGACATGAATGGCAAGTGTTGCACAAAGCGTTAAACAGCCCCCACAAAACCTGGATGCCGAGGCTTCGTTACTTGGTTCTATTCTCATAGACACAGATGCGATAGTTAAGATCGCCGACCAGATAAGGTCGACTGATTTCTTTGATAGGCGCCATGAACTTATCTACCAGACAATGATTAGTCTATATAACCGTCGTTCAGCCATAGATGTTTTAACTTTAGCCAATGAATTAAAAAACAGCGGTGAACTCGATAGCGTAGGAGGAGCGGGATATTTAACAGAGTTAACAAACTTTGTCCCTACGGCAACCCACGTCGAACAGTATGCTGACATAGTAGCCCAGAAGGCATTAAGACGACGTCTAATAGCAGCTTCGCAGAAACTGGTATCTTTAGGCTTTGACGAGACAAAAGCTCTCAACGAGCTTATAGAAGAAGCTGAGAGTAATTTATTTGCAGTAAGCGAACAGCACGTAAAGCAGTCAGCCGTTAGTCTGGAATCGATACTTGAAGAAAGCTTTGAGCGCCTTGACGAACTTCACAAAGATAAGAAGAAAATCCGCGGCATTCCCTCTGGTTTTAAAGACGTCGACAATCTACTAGCAGGATTCCAGAGATCAGATTTGTTCATACTGGCAGCAAGGCCATCTATGGGGAAGACGGCATTAATGCTTAATTTTGCACATAATGTCGCAGTTGACTCCAAAGAACCTGTTCTGTTATTTAGCTTGGAAATGAGCAAGGAACAACTAGTGGATAGATTGCTTAGCATGGAATCCGGGGTTGATGCCTGGGCGCTTAGGACCGGCAACCTAACCGATACCGATTTCGAGAAAATCGGTGCTGCAATGGGCACATTAAGTGAAGCGCCGATATATATAGATGATACCCCTGGCATTACTGTAAGCGATCTTAGAACTATTGCCCGTCGAGAAAACCATAAACACCAACTAGGACTAATCATAGTCGACTATCTACAACTAATGAGTGGAGGCGGTAAATTTGGTAACGATGCTAACCGGGTTCAAGAAATATCAGAAATATCCAGAGGATTGAAGGGTATTGCCCGTGAATTGAACGTACCACTTTTAGCCGCTTCGCAGCTTAACCGTTCAGTTGAAAACCGAAGTCCGCAAATACCACAACTGTCAGACTTAAGAGAAAGTGGCGCCATTGAGCAAGACTCTGACATTGTCGCATTCATATACCGTGAGGAGTTTTACAATCCGGAGACCGACCGTAAAAAAATTACCGATTTACTAATCAAGAAGCACCGTAACGGTCCAATCGGCGGCGTTGAGTTATACTTCGATAACGAGAAACAACGCTTCCGCTCCTTAGACACCAAGCATACTGAGCCATTTTAAGATGAAACAAAACATGCAGGTGGCAGGAAAACTAGATCAACTAAAAATTAATTCATATAAAAAAGCTAAAACCGTATCGCTTCCTCGATTGGAAGTTGAGACGACTTGGGGGATTTTAGTAGCCTGCACTTCTACACTAGCCCTTATCTGGCGCCTTTCAGCAATTACATTAGGTAAGGTAAGTGCTAGCGAATTAGCAACTAAACACCAGCTATATATAAACAGTCCTTGGTGGAAAAGCTTCGCTAATATATATGGCCCATACTACTTTTTGCTACACCTTACTTATGCTATTAGCAGCAACGCCTGGTCCCTTAGATTAGCTTCAGTGTTATTAGGTGTAGTTACCGTTACCTTAGTGTATTGGATAGTAAATCAATTTCATGGCTATAAGATAGGCCTATTAGCTGCCGGTGTTGCATTATTTAGTTTTGGCCAGCTGGCAATATCCAGGAACGGAACGCCACTGTCAGTCCAGCCATTAATGTTAGTAGCCCTGCTTTCAGCAATAATATACTTAAGCCGCAGAACTGATATTATTGGCTTTAGTTTAATGCTGGTACTAGCCATGCTAGGACTATACATACCAGGAGGAATTTGGTTAAGCCTAACGGCATTAGCCCTATCCTGGCCGGACCTAAAAGAGAGCTTTACTGGTATAAATGTTAGAAGTAGGATAATTGCCGGAGTTGGCGGAATAATATTAATGGCGCCCCTATTGTTCCGCCTAGTCGTACACTATAGCCAATCCCAAATATATATTTGGCTAGGTTATGGCCTAAAGGGCAACGCTTTACACGTAATCCATTCCTTTGGCAACAATATACTGTCTACGCCACTGGATTTGTTCTTAAGAAACATGAACTTAAACAGTAATTTAAGCCTAGGCCATCTACCGGCTATGCCTTTCGCATTTACAATTTTGTCTCTTCTTGGATTATTCAGTTATGCAACCCGGTTTAAGAACTGGCGTTTTAGAGCAATAATACTGCTAATGGTAATATGCTGGGCGATGAGCGGGTTTAATTTAATAAACCCATTGGCGCTGTTGCCGCTATTTGCCATAAGTGCCGGAACCGGCATGGCATATATGCTAAAACAATGGTACGTGGTTTTTCCGAGAAACAAAATTGCCAAAAACTTTGGCCCAATTCTTATGTCATTGGTTATTATTTTTATAAGTTTTTACAGTTTCCGTAGCTATATAGTGGCCTGGGCAAATAATCCTATAACAAAAACAACCTATTCGAAAAAGCTCAACTAAGTTTTACCCCTTATTTTTGTTATAATTACAAGAGACAAGAAGAACTTAAGAAAGGTTAATTATGAGCAAAATAGACCAAGCCAAAATGGCAATGCGGATTAAGAAGATCCAGAAAGAACTAGAAAAAGAAGTAATAAAGGTCGAAAAGGGCGATGGTGCCGTGATCGTTGAGATAACCGGTGAGCAAAAAATTAAGAAAATACATATAGACCCAAAGTCTATAGATCTAGATGACATAACCCAACTAGAACGTTGGATCGAAGATGCAGTTAAAGATGCTATTAAAGACAGTCAACGCCTAGCTGCAGAGAAAATGCAGCCAATGATGGGGTCTTTAGGTAGCCTAGGACTTTAATAGATTAAAGAATGAATGTCATTCCTCCAGCACTAACCAACCTTATTGATGCATTTAGTTCTCTTCCGGGCGTCGGACCAAGAACTGCGGAACGCTATGCTTACTGGTTTGTGCGTCACGATAATGCAAGTGCTATCAAGCTCGCTAAATCACTAAATGAGCTAGCGGATGGTATCGGTTATTGCAAAAAGACATTTGCTTTAGTTCCGGCCGGTCAAGAATTTTCCGACCTTTACACAGACCCAAAACGAGATAAAACAGTAGTCGCCGTAGTCGCCGAACCATTCGACATTTTAGCCATAGAAAAGACAGAACAATATGGCGGCACATACCATGTATTGGGTGGCCTAGTCTCACCAATAGATGGCGTATCACCCGAACAACTTCACATCCATGAATTAATTAACCGGATCGACGAAGACAAAGTGGTCGAAGTAATACTGGCAACTAATGCTAGCGTAGAGGGTGAATCAACTGCCCTATATATACAACAACAAATAGGCCAGAGGAATGTTAAGATAACCCGTTTAGCTAGAGGCTTACCAATTGGTGTTGATTTAGAATATGCCGACCAAATTAGCCTCGGCCGAGCAATCGAGCACCGCCAAACCTTAAACAGTCAAGAATCCGCTACTTAAATTAGGAATTCATTTTAATGCACGAAAAAGCTCTAAAAATAAATGATTTGGTAAATAATTCCAAACGTATAGTTATCGTTCAGCCAGACAACCCTGACGGAGACAGCCTTGGCAGCAGCCTAGCCCTTGAACAGATATTAGGCGAATTGGGCAAGGATGTATATATGGTCTGCGGTGCTAACATTCCATCTTATCTAGCTTATTTACCTGGATGGGATAGAGTTGATCAAGAGATACCTCACAATTTCGACCTTAGTATTTTAGTGGACACATCTTCGCTTTCGTTAATCGAAAACTTAACAAAAAGCAAAGGTGTTTTGGCCTTAAAGTCGAAGCCAATGGTCATAATTGACCATCACTCAAGCGAAGAGAGTATAGGTTTTTCGACAGTCCTGCTAAAAGAAGATTCAGCGGCAGCTACGGGGCAAGTAATATACGAACTTAGTAAATATCTTAGCTGGGAAATACCTCAACCAGGCAAAAATGCTATAGCGGCTGCAATCTTATCCGACACTCTTGGCCTAACTACTGAAAGTACCAAGTCAAGCACGATATATGCCTTAGCCGAACTAGTAGAGTCTGGAGTTTCCTTATCTGCGCTTGAAAACGCCAGACGTGACTACCAACGCAAAAGCCCAGAACTCGTACATTATAAAGGCCAGCTACTACAGAGGATTGAATACTTCTATGATGACCGCATAGCACTACTAATTATTCCTTGGCAAGAAATCGAGCACTACAGTCCCATGTATAACCCTGCAGTTTTGGCTCTTGACGACATGCGTCTAACAACAAACACTGCCGTTTCGGTAGTGGTTAAGATTTATCCAGAAGGGAAAGTTACTGGCAAAATAAGGAGCAATCATGGAAGACCCATAGCCGCCAAACTAGCTGAGTCCTTTGGAGGAGGTGGCCATGACTACGCTAGCGGTTTCAAACTTACCAACAACCCAAACATTGAAGAATTAAAAAAAACAATTATAAATAAAGCTAAGGAACTTTTGGATGCACCTGTATAATACATTAACCAAAAAAGTAGAAGAGTTTAAGCCTATAAACCCGCCAGAAGTTAAAGTATATACCTGCGGCCCGACCGTTTACGACTATCCCCATATTGGCAATTGGTTTACATTCATTCGTTATGATTTATTAATTAGGACGCTTGTTTCATCGGGCTATAAGCCAAAGTGGGTTATGAACATAACTGACGTTGGACATTTGACCTCAGATGCCGACGAGGGAGAAGACAAATTAGCAAAGGAAGCCGCCAAGGAAGGCAAGACAGCATGGGATATTGCCAGCTTCTATAGCGACTACTTTATAACTAGTCTAAATAAATTAAACTTCATTATTCCATCACAACTAACTAGAGCAACAAACCATATAGCTGAGCAAATCAACTTAATTCAGAAGCTAGAAGCCAAGGGTTTCACTTACCGAATTGATGACGGTATATACTACGATACTTCTAAATTCTCTAAGTACGGCGACTTTGCCAACCTTGATCTCGACGAACAACAAGCTGGAGCTAGGATTGAGCTCAACCCGCAAAAGAAAAATCCCAACGATTTTGCCCTCTGGAAGTTTTCACCAAGAGAAGCTAAAAGAGACATGGAATGGGACAGCCCTTGGGGTATAGGTTTCCCAGGTTGGCACATTGAATGCTCTGCAATGTGTATGAAATATCTTGGAGAAACCGTTGATATACATTGCGGTGGCATAGACCATATACCAATTCACCACACCAATGAAATCGCGCAGAGCGAAGCTGTAACTGGCAAGCCCTTGGCAAACTACTGGATGCATTCAAACCATATATTATTAGAGGATCAAAAGATATCTAAAAGTCTGGGTAACACTATAACAATTGAAGACATTGAGACTAAAGGTTACAGTACCGAAACACTAAGACTTTTGGTAGCAGAAAGCCATTACCGAAGTCAAAGCAAGTTTAGGTGGGATACTATAGCTTCAGCTAACCAAAGGCTTGTTAGATACCGCAATTTTGCCGTACGTCGTTTCCAACAAGATGGCAAAACTAATCTTGACGCACCAGATTTAATATCTCCAATGCAGGATGACCTTAACACACCACAAGCTTTAGCTAATTTTGAAGAGTTCTTAAGCAAAGCAGAGGATACAAACATTTCAAAAAACTCTATTGAAACAGCAATTAAATTAATCGACGATTTATTGGGATTACAACTATCTAAGACAAAAAACATATCCCAACAACAAAAAGCCTTAATTAACGATCGCGAGAAGGCAAGAAACGAAAAGGACTGGCAGAGGTCAGATGATTTAAGGCATCAATTAGAGAAAATGAATATTTCTTTACTAGATACACCACATGGAACAATTTGGCAGCATATTGCTTAAAAAATTATCTCTATTTACTACTATCGTCAACAATATAGTCTGTTGGCAACATCCTACGCCGCTCTAGGTACTCAATAACTAAAATCCGGATGCTACCAGCTACAGGAATGGCGATTAGACCGCCGACTATACCGTCAAAATTAACCCCAACAATGATGGCGGCAAAAACCAATAACGGCGACATCTTTGTAGTATTGGCCTGAATCCTAGGTTGCAAAATGTAATTCTCGAAATTAATGTAGATTATATACCAAATAAGAACCACAATAGCCGCAGTCAGTGAGTGAAATAAGGCAACCGTAGTGACAATAACCGCTCCAATCGTATGCCCAATCAAAGGTATAAGACCGCAAATGAAAATTACTACCATTAACGCAATAGGATAACTGACGCCCATAATAAACAGGGCTGGTCCAATTAATACTGCCGCAATAAAAGCTAGAGATACCTGTCCGTTAACATAACCCCTGACTACTCTGTAGATTTCGCCGGCTATGCGCTCTACCTCTTTCTTTTCGTCTTTTGTAAAGAATAATTCCCTAAGTGTACTTAACCAACGAGGCCCCTCAACTAGCATCATGAAGGTCAGCACGATAACTGCCAGCACATAAAAAATATCCTCGGCAGCAGTGGTGATGCCATTGAAAGCTTTACCGCCAATATTCTTCAATTGGGTAGAAATATTTTTAGATAACGTGTTAACAAAATTCTCCAAGTGATGCACTCTAACAAAGTGTCCTAATGAAGTTTGTTGGTTTTGCGTTTCTTTAACTAAGTGAGGTGCAGCTGAAATAAACTTTGCGGTCTGATGAATAAAAGGAGGTATAGCATAAAAACCAAAAGCAGTTAAAACTAAGATTACAAGTAAATAGGATATACTCGTTGCGACCAACCTGTTGCCCCTAATCCTTCCCGGGAGCAATCCGGCAATACGCGCTACTGGGGCGTTTAACGCAAGTGCCAAGAAAAACGCAATGAATAGCAGTAACATAGATCTCTCAACGGAGATAAATGCCTGGACCAAACCAATTGCTATGAGGATTATTATAATAACTCGAACTAATGTACGGTTGGATATCGTGACTTCTACTTCTCGTATCTTCTGCTCGTTATTATGACGATGAAAAAGCATATGCTAATTATCACTTATGCTTAGTATTAAGGCAATAACACAACATCATAAAGATTAAGCCTTCCTGATCTTAGACTTAAGATCGTTAGGTAAATAAACCGCAGCTGAACGCTTGTCTCTCTTTATCGGGTAACGGTTTATCTTACTACCTGGCGGCAAGTAGTTTATCTCTGGAAAAATCACCCTTAAGTGTTGTTCGTTATGGCTCCAGTCTAAATATCTAGTTGGTACGTCAACGTGCTCTAAGGGTAATTCTAATTGCTTATCGCAATTACTAAATCTAGTCAGTTCAGATATTACAGCCATTAAAGTACGGGCGTCTCCTTTAATAAAGCGTCTAGTATTCCTATAAGCCAAGGCGCTCAAATCACTCTCGGACACCACTCCGGACATTTGCCAACGATAAAACAGGCTTAGCGCCATTGAATTTAAAGACACCCTTCTAAATAGAACCGAAAATAACTTGCGGCTAAAGACGGAACTAAGGTAGGAATAAATCAGGTAACGGGTTTTAGGCAGAATGTAATCTTCATGATCAGCAAAACCGCCAAGCGAAACCATAAATTTAACATTTTTTTGTAGTTCAGGGTAGCGCTGGAAAGTACGAGTTAGCACAATGAAACCAAAGCCAACCCCAACAGTAATAAACTTACGCTTCCTGAAACGCATCTTAATGAAGGACGCCATATAATCCGCATATGCATCAATATCTGGTACTTTTTTGATCTTATAAAAACTATCCATTCCCCCTATGCCTGGTAAATCCGGCATCGTAACATTTCCAAGATCATGCAGACTTTTTGCTAGCCCCCACCAAAATCCAATATCTGTACCTAAATCTCCAATAAGAAGAATGTTATTTGTGCGGTTTTTAGCCGGATAATTAAGCATTCTGCCCTCAAGCTTATTCATATTAAGCGAGACAATATATCTTTCGTAAGGGGCTTTTCGTGAGGGCATTTGCCCTAACTGTATCCTACCCCTATATCCTAGGCAAGCTTAAGTACAATATTCGCTTTAATCAAGCGAACTTCTAAGTCTCTCCTTCGGCATATCTTCTGCTTCTGATTCGAATAACTCTAGCTCAAGCGCTTCATTAGTAAATTCTTCTTCACTATTGAATATGCGATTCCCAGAGAACAGAGTCAAAAAGTCAACCATCTCCTGACCAAAACCATATTCCCTCGCCGACCATACCAGCTCATTTACGTTTACCGGATAACCAGGCGCTAACCTACTAAGTCTTTCAATTTCTTCTTTTGGCGGTAATACAATCGTAGCCATGACTCATACCCCCTAATTACTTACGTTTCAATACTGCTTTGAATAGCTGATACGAATTTATCAGCGGCACGAGCATTACCAGTAGTCATGCTAAGATTTCCCACCCGAGAATAGAGCTTAATTGTCATCAACGCTCCTACCTTACCGTAACTAATTGCACTTATGGTACGGTATGGATATTCAAGGCATCTAAGAAAGAGTGGTTTATGATCAACTAGAACTACTCTTCTGTCTGTTACCAATAATGCACCGCGTCCCTTAAATGGTTGGTTAAGATTATTATCCTGTTTATATCTGCCATATACTATTCCGTTAATAACCTCATTTGGCTGGATAATAATTGGCAATGAATGCGTTTCTGGGAGCAGCAGGTCATAGTTATTAGCCCCAAGTTCACGGATTTCATTTTCTATTAGCTCACGGTGCGCTTTAAGTAAATTATGGCAAGGTGACTTTTTTCAATTTCTTTCAGTTGATCAGAGTTAACTACCATATTTTCCTCCTTCCTAACATCTATTGAACACCAAGTTTAATTATGCTTCTTTGATCCATATCACAAAGCTCTGGTGACAATAGACATAGAAAAGGTTTTTTAAATAAATAAAAATTATTGGGTTCAGGAGATAAACTAAATGGGCAACGCTAAAACACAGTCACAATTAAATTTATCTAGTAGGTTTAAACGTTTCTATTCTTTCATGTTAGCTAACCCAGTAGGAGTGTTATCTACAATAACCCCAGATGAAGAACCTCACGGTGTAGTTATTTATTACGTTCCCGATGAAAAGCTAAACATTTACTTCATTACCCGTGAAGGGACCAGAAAATGCGACAATATACGACACAATAACATAGTTTCTTTAACCGCATTTAATTCAATGAACCAAAGCTCAATACAAGCAATAGGTCACTGCATGCAAATAGGGAACAAGACAGAATTAAATAATTTGGCAGGTGAAATTCTAAATATTTCAAATACAACAAGCTTACAGAAACTACCACCACTAACCAAGTTATCGGCCGGCCCATATATTGGCTTCAAGATCGTGCCTGACCAGATCCGGATGGCAGTTTATTCTCCCCCCGAAAACCGTTACCAAAACCATGAGTTATTTGAATCTATAGAATCTTTTGACCTTAGGGCTTAAGCTCTGCCTCAACCCTATCGAGATCTAATACTGTTATGTTACCCTTATCCACTTTAACCAATTTAGAGGACTTCATCTTATTTATCTCACGACTAACAGTTTCTCGTGACATTCCGGCCCTTGAGGCTAATTCCTGCTCGTTTATACTAATAGAAGTTGACCCATCTTTATTCTTTTCGCCAAATCGACGAGCTTCTATTAAGACTTCAAGCAGTATCCTGTTTTTAGCGGATCCAACCATCAATTGAACCATGCGCGTAAGCAGCCCTTCTGTACCACGATAAATCCTTTCAATAAGATCCATCATTACATCAGTATTAGACTCCATGAAAGACAGGGCATCTGACGCTGGAATAACGTGCATTTCCGATTCGGTTTCTGTCTTGTAGAAGAAGTGGTTTTGGCCATGGTTAATAGCCCACGACATAGGGAAAAATGATGATGGCTTAAAGATATTAACAATAACTTCATCTCCGTTATATGCCACATCGTACTTAATGACTTTACCTTTCGTAAGATAAAATATATAGTCAGGGTCTTCATCAGCAAAAATTAGAATTTGTCCTTTAGGGTATTGTCGCTTTGGAAACTTACTAAAGTATTGGCGGACTTTCACTTCTACTGTCTGGTCCATTTTTTATGCCTCTCCGTACGTAATTCATAATATACCCCTATTACTAATAAAAGAATACGATCCTGCATCCATTTGCAGGGTCGTATATCCCATCTTTGAAAGACTATCTTGCAGCATGCAGTTTTGGAGTGTGTGTGCTTCGCCACCAATCTCTAGCCATTTGCGCCAGCCAACCAGCACCAATTAAGGAGCCGGAAGCAATAAACTCTGCTCTTGTTGTGGTTGCTCCTAGGCTAGCAACAATAACTACTGCAGCCGCTACCCATACTGAAAACTCAACAATAGCTGCGTTGTCACTGAGTTTGAGTAGCTCAAGGCTATTTAATAAAAAGATTGCTAGGCCAATTACAGCTATTACACCCAAAGCCCCAGCCCAACTACCAATTAACACCCAAGAGTACGAGCTTAGCTTTGCAAACATTACTACGCCACCTAGAATTGCCAAGGCAATTGATAGGATGTCACGGTACATAGTTTTCATATTTATCCTCCTTTCTATCAGCTATTTTTATTCAGGAGATATATTTTAGCTATGACATTAGAAGGAAAACAAAGTGACTTAAATCAACAAATTAATGCTATATTTTTAACTTAGACTTCTGTTGTTTTTAGGCTTCTACATCTTATAGCATATAATTAAGTAAGCACATGAAATTACATACCGTTCTATTGGTGCTAGGCATCATCGGTTTGGCCGTTGTTATTATTCTAAACCTGCACCAACTATCTAGTTTTGTAAAATTGCTTGGAGACATAAAGTGGTACGTACTGCTACTAATCATAGCCGTGCAAATCACAAGCTACTATATAAACGGACTTTATTATAAAACCATCCTTAAACTATTTGGTTACGAGATTAAAATTAGTCGTCTAGTCGAGGGGGCCTTAGCGTCTAATTTCGTGAACTATATAGTTCCAACCGCCGGTGTTGCAGGCGCTGGGTTTTTATCTCAAGTATTAAAGCCCGACGTACCAAGAGGCAAAGGTTTTCTAACTCAAATAATGCGGTATACTTTCAGCGCTTTAGCGGCGTTATTAATGATCCCCTTAGGCATTCTTGCTATTGTTAGCACTAGACATGGAAACAGTACTATTGACCACGTTGCTATAGTTTCTGCAATATCAATAATTGTTTTCGGAGTTATTATTGTGGCTCTAGTTGAGCAACATACGATCCTCATGAAAATTGTCAACTGGATTGCAAAAAAATTAAAAAGGTTTAAAAAGTTTAATCAAAAACATTTTTATAAGTTTGTTGACGACTTTTATGAAGGCTACCGATCAATCCGTAATAATAAAAGAGGGCTTCTAATTCCTTATGTTTGGTCGATAGTCTATATATTAGTAGAAATACTAACTCTATACTTAGTGTTTGTTGCATTCGGAAAATTCATTAACCCCGGCATTGTCACTATGGGATACATCATGGCCAACCTCGCAAGTATATTCGGGGGAACTTTTTTCAGTACCGGAGTCTTCGAACTGGGCATGATAGGTACTTTTTTGGCATTAGGATTACCCTTTGTATTGGCTTTATCAGTTTCTGTTGTATATCGTATAATCAACCTTGCAGTCGGCATGCCGCCAGGATTTTACTACTACCACAAATACTTAAATTCTAAAAAAATCAGGTAAAAAGTTTAAGCTATTCTCGGCTAAAATTATTGAATGTCATTCTCAGAGATACCGAAATCAAGATCACTAGCTATTATACCAATAACCTTATATCTACCGGTTCTAACTTTTTTGTACTTTTCTCCGTGAGCTGAGGTGATATTCGTTATAACTAAGTATTCATTTAGAGCTGCACAAAGGAATGTAGTAAGCCTAGCGGCACTAGGAGATAGACTTATAGTTTGGCCTTGTAAGACGATACATCAATAACGATATGAAAGCAGTAGCAACAACAATAATAATTAACACAACGCACCGTATCATAAGGCTGCTTCTTGTTCTTAGCATCAATATCGATCTGCCCATACTAAGATAGTCTAGTACTTAACATTTTGTTTCTTGTTGTTACATTCTGCCTAAAATAGCGCTCCTTGATAAAAGTTATAATGCCATAACTGGGATGTTTATAACCAAAGATTCTAAGGTGTAATCTTGCCTTCGCAAGGCATCGTAAAACAATCAGCAACAGAGTCTAGCACGCTAGAAGCGCATAAAGAGCCTATGCCATAGGGCAAGTCCTTATATCCAGACGGCGATATATACATTCTCAAATTTTGCGAGTCGATGTCAGGTTTTTTAGTAACGCCTTTATGTGCCGAATTTATAACTCTCATCATACGACTTACTTCAAAGCTAGCGTAAGTTTCTGAATTTACACTAGACTTAATTTCTTCTAAAACCGGCCACATAGGGCATTCGTCACATAACTTCAGACGCATAAAATTCTTCCGCTCTTACACCAACTTAGTTTTGTAATTTAAATACATGTTAATGAAAAAAGACTTAATGATCTGTAAAAAAATGAGCTATCTTCCAGCTTAATCACTCAATAGATTAAAAAAATATATTACTTACTTTAAAATTGTCACGATAAACCCCAAAAGCAAGCGTAGTCTATAAAGTACTAATTATAATAGAATAAACTTAAGGCTATTGATCAACTAAACCGAACGTCTACTGGTTTAGTGCGCCCTGCAAGTAATACTGTAACCACCTTCTACGTCTAACTTTAAAAAGCCCGGGCATCAACTTAAGTCTAGACTTATCGTCTCCTATGGAACCAACACAACGACTTCCTCTCGTGTTATTCCTTCAGTCGAAATATTACCAACCCCAATTAGGCCTACAAGAAGTGGGCACTCAACGCATTTTTCGGGGAAATAATACTATGATTCATCATAATATTTCAGGCATAAACAGTATTTTAAGATATTGTTATAGTTTGAGAAAAATCCTATTATCATCCCCTAAAGCATAGATGATCTAGGACTTTGGAGATGCTTCTTGTGCTCATATAAACCAGAGCTATCCATTCCAGCTATAACCTGGCCGGGAGGTAGAGGATCCTGTGAACAATCAACGCCTGTATAAAAATCATTTGCTGCTTTTTCTTTGCAACGATCATAAACTCGGCACAAACGACAGATATTTTTAGCCATCTCGACTCTCAAAATCCTGTCGGCTTCACTTTCGTCTTCTTCTGGAGGATAAAACAAATTGCTTTTGCCGGTACACGATCCACCTATCAACTCATCCAATACATTGGCATATTTCACTTGAGAGCCGATTAATAAATCTAGATGACATCCGCTAGTTACTATTTTGCTTGCAGTACTTTTCCTAAGTTGATCTAAATACTCCTGACTACCGTTATATCCCCAAGTCTCGGCACTAGAAAAATCACTATTATAGGACATTACAGAGTAACCCAGCCACCAAACAATAGCCTAATCAGCACTAAGTCACGCATTATTGATTTTATTTTAGCACCTAAATAATAAAATAAAGTACAACATGAACTTACTTTTTCGAAACAAGCTAAATATAATCTAAATAAAATGAACAACAATCAGCCATTTAAAAAGAGACGCCGGAAATCTAAGCTAAAGCTGGTTATTATTTCTGTGCTGCTATTACTAATGATTGGAGGAATTGGCACATATTTTTGGCATAAGAAAACAAATACAGTTTCGATCAGAAAAAGTACTGATATGGCACCCACCGTAAAATCACCTGATCAAGCAACAGGTAAGTACCTTTTTAGTGGAACTATTGTGCTATCTCGGGACGTTGCTAGATATGCAGGCACTGACTATAACCAACCCTTTAGTAAAATGTATACCCTTGGAAATTACGACGCCCATATAGGAGTTTTAGAGTGCCCTATCACGAATAATTATGACAGCTTCCAAAATGAAGTACAGAATCTAGTATTTAATTGTAAACCTGCCTGGATACCAACACTTAAAAAATATTTTCCAATACTTGATTTATCTAGCGACCATCTAAATGATCAAGGTCCACAAGGAATCACAGAGACTTTCCAAACCCTTAATAATGCGGGGATTCAAACAGTGGGCACTTATAACCCTGCCAGCTTAAGCGACGACTGTAAGGCAGTAGTATTACCGATACATCTGATATACAAAAATGGAAAATCCACAGCAGCATCTATACCAGTAGCCATGTGTTCATATAACTATAAGGAACTATTCTCACCTAAGCCTGGGCAACTGCAAAGTATACAAAAATGGGCCAAAGAAATGCCGGTTATAGGCTTATTCAATCATGGGCTTGAATATCAACTGACAGCCAATAGCCCTACAGTAGCTATTGCACATAAGATGGTTAATTACGGAGCCGACTTCGTTATAGGAAATGGCGCCCACTGGGTACAAAATACTGAGGTTTACAAAGGAAAACTCATAGTCTATTCAATGGGAAACTTTATATTTGACCAGCTTCAATATAACGGTAGGATTGCATTAAACCTTTCTGTAAACATGTCAATAAAATACAACCAGAATGTCCAAAAATGGATAAACCTCTCAAAAAAGTGCTTAGATCATCCAGAAAGCTGTCTAATTTATGCTAAAGATGATCATTTATCAAAAATACAGCCAACCTACAAATTTAACGTAGTGGGCAGCTATGGGGGTGATGCGAGAATAGCCACCCTGGCAAACTCTCAACAACAAGCAAGTATAGATAAGATAGCTAACTGGCAATCGACAATTAATCAGCTAACAAATAACCCAAAACGATAAATAGTTTATAAAACAATACGACATATTTACTTCGTAGGCTTTTTATGTTTTAATAAATGTATGGCGAGGACCGTTCCTGATCTAAAAATACGTACTTTGGAAAGATTTGACGGTTCAATTTGGCGTCAATATGAAACCGATAACTATCGTATTCTACTAACCGGAGCCGGTAGGCAACTATTAAACCTAAGGAATATGCATCGATTACTCGGTCCATACGTCGAAGATTATACACAAGGCAATGAGGGAGTTGGCAGTAGTAGAGTTTTCTTAGCAGAAGGCGGCAATGCCAGGGTATTCTCCCTAGGCGACGATCTGGTGGTAAAAGAATCACGTCCTACATCTGAAAGTTCATTATTCGCTTCCATGGATAGAACTGACAGACTCAAAGACGCAGTCGAAAAACATTGCCCAAGGTGGATAGACATACCTAGGTATTATGGCGCCTTAATGTCCAAGAAAAACATTTACAAACAATTCATGCTAGAACAAAAAATAGATCACGGAGTAACAGTAGGTGACATAATTAATTACGGAGAGGACAATAGATCCGCTACAGGCGTATTAGCTTTTGACTCTTTAGACAGATTCGGCCCTATAACTCCAAAATTAACAGAGGAGGTAAGGGATAGATTTGGAAGCCTGAAAGATTGGCTTGCAAGAACAGTTGAAATAGAGGGTCTTGATCCGTCAAGATATCTACCCGACATAAACGAAAACCCATATAACGTAGTACTTGAAAGACTCAATACTCCCGAAGCAGGAAGCTTTATTAAATACTGGGTTATTGACCAATAATCTAAAAATTATCGCTCTTCCCAATCCTAGCGATAAGATAAATATTTATCTAACTAATTAATATTCAGTTAACTATACAGATTACTAATAAGAAAAGGCATCCTGGTAAATTTATTCTTCTAAGCATAAGCTTATATAATAAAAAACGATACGACCATTATGGAATAAATTACAGTAAAATACCCAGAAACCGTACCTTATATAGAAACTCTTCCTGACCAAATAGTGTCAGATATTGGTTTAGCAGCCCTAAACATGTCCCATGAGGACATGCATCCTAAAATAGAATCAACTGATTACCTTGGAGAGACCGTCTTCACTCCTGACTGCCACAAATAAAGTCATGCCCGTATTATAAATCCCCCATCTAATAAAAAGCACCGCTATCCTCAATGCTTTCTGCTATTTCTTTGCTCTGAGAGGATAGTCGCCCTAAAAAGGAGTTGACTTTATCTATTTTGTATATTATAAAATAGCGATGACCGATGGATACGAAACGTTAATTGTTGATCACTCTATAGTAGATCGGCTGGATGACGAGGGAATAGTTGTTCCTACTATAAAGATAGGAGAAATATTACTTAAGCGAATGCACAGGCATGGTCGTACTCTTGATATTGACCCCTTTTTACTACAAGAAGGGCTCAGAGATATAGAATCTGAGCGGCCAACTACTTTATTAATAGATTCATTACCCAAAAAGTCTCAAGGATTAGATCCTGATGTTTCAATAAATTGGCCAACTAGTAGGAGTGAAACTCCATCGGCAATTATAAGAATAAAACCCAACGTTAACGAGCGCGATGAAGACCTGGGTGTGATCCACAAGATAAATGAGGCATTCTGGTTAGGTGCTATTGCTACACAAGCTATAGCAGAAGGTGAAGATAAGGAAATATTATCATTAAAGGCTAAACGTTCTAAGAGTCTCCCATTTTGGAAAAGCTGGCCGGCAGGCTTTGTAGCATATAGTGCAGCTTCTTGGCCAGCAGACATTGTTTTACATTCAGCAGATATGACCGTAGGTTTTGGGATTGCTTCACAGTTAGCATTATACGTATACATTGCGCAAAAAAAATCACGTATAAGAAAAATTAGCGATAGTGAATACCTTCAGGATAGTCTAAGAGAGAAGGCTAACGAACTGGCGTTAAAATACCCCATATTAAAGCAGGATTTTTCAATATTAAAACTTCGTCCTGAAGCAGAATAATTATCTATATAACAACGGTCTAAATTCGGTATAGGAGTGTCAGTTATCGATACTTACGATAGTCAACTTCTACGAAAGCAGACCTGTAATTTATCCATACGGTTTTTATTAAACATTAGAAAATAATTTAAAAGGTTCTCATAAACATAATGTGCAACCAGGATAATACATTCAGTCAAAAATCTTCTGAGTTAATACAGTAATTGTACAGAATTATTCAATCGCTTGTTGATAGGCAATGTTTTCTAATGAACTTCTAGACCTTCGACCAAGAATTAGGATACTTGCAGCTCCACCGACAGCTGTTATACCTGCCGTAACACCTTCCCATTCAATTAATTCCACATCCCCATTTACTTTTTGTTGGTCCACCCCTTGTAAATATCTGTCACCTTGTGTATAAGCCTGCTGAAGCAACACTTGGTCAGAATGTTTAACCGGTATGTTATTTAATGCCTGAACCCCAGATAATGCCGCGTATCCTAAAAGCCCCGCACCCACATATCTCCATGCCTGATATGATTTTTCTTGGAAGTTTCTAAGTAAAGACATATAAACTATAATGTCACATATAATATTATATGTCAAAGTAGTTGGCTAGGGCGGAGGGATTCGAACCCCCGAATGCCAGGACCAAAACCTGGTGCCTTACCACTTGGCGACGCCCTATTAACTCTTGGGATTATACAAAATCATCACTAATGTAGCTAGCTATGCTGGATTAAAAGGTATTCTTTTGTCTTTTTCTGGAACTGGAGAGGAGATATAAGGGTAAGAATATTGGCTATGACTAGAAGTTATAGCCCTTTTTGCTAACGATGAATTTCCACTATCTTTAAAAAGAATAGTGTTAGCTGAAACTGGAGGCTTAGCTTTTTCACCCGAACTCTTTAAGTAAAACTTATATGGATCTAGGTATATAAGGTCCAATTCGTTTAAGTACGGCTTATATAGAGGCAGAAGTCTGCGGACATCAGTTTCAGAGTGCGTCCTAAAACAAACGATGTTTCCAACATTGGCTAATAAAATGCTACTTTCGCTTTCGTCTTGGTATGAGGTAGTCTGTTCGGCAAGGGTTAGGTACAAACCGAACTTCCTTGATTCACTAACAAGTTGAGTAAATATTGGGGCGCTAAACTGCTGGAATTCGTCAACATATAAGTAATAATCCGATCTTTTAAAACTTTGGGTTTGTGCCCGCCGCCATGAGGATAGCTGCAGCTTAGCCAGTATGACCATCCCTAGTAAGCTTGAAGTATCGTTCCCTATTGAGCCCTTGGACAAATTGCAAATTAGTAACTTTTTCATGTCTAAGACTTCATCAAAATCTATTGTTGAATGCGGATAGGCCAGCATTCTTTTGGCTACAGTGGACCTCTCGAAGCGACCAAGCTTTGCCGTAACACCACCAATCATCTTTACCTTTTGGTAACTGCCTGCCTTATTGAATTCGCCATACCAAAAATCTTTTAGGCTATCATCTTTTAGCTGGTTAATTACAGACGTTCTAAAAAGATCATTAGTCAATATCTTTTGTAATGTAAATAGTGTGGCATCGGGCACACTAAAGGCCGTATGAATAACGTTTCTTAAGATGTATTCTATGCGGTGACCTCCACTGTCCTCATCAGAAAATACCTTCCTAAATATAGATATGAGCGATTCAGTTATATAATCCTTGGCCATTGCTTGGGCGTTGTCGTCCAAACCTTTTGGTATTTCCAACAAATTAACAGCAACCGGATAGTCAAGATTGGATGGATCAATGAATATAACGTCATTTATCCTTTCTGAAGGTATACGCTTAATAAGTGAGTTTGCCAGATCTCCATGGGGGTCTATTAGAGCAGCCCCATAATTAGAATTCATATCCTGGACAAAAGAGTATTCGAGCAGCGTCGACTTACCCATGCCGGTGCCACCTATTACTAAAGTATGCTTTTTGCGCTCAGTTTTACTTAAACCGACTTCGACTTTATCTTGGTCATGGCTAGCCCCAATAATTATCTCTGGTTTGGATTGCCTATACCTCAAAGAAGGCTTTACGTCGCTACTATAGACAGCCTCAGCGGAAAATTGCCAGTTCCCCCCAGGATCGGGAAAGTCGAAAAGGGAACTAAGGGTTATAGGCCCAGCTGGAAATGAACGTTTAAATTGGAACCGTATAAACCCATGGGATCCATCTTCTGTTGCTAGCCTAAAAGGCATGAGGCCATAAGCCATCAATGTCGAACTCATAGCCAAATTTAGAGCCTTTAAGCGCCTATCCGAGGTAGCGCCAACTATGCTGCGACAACAAGCCTTAAGAGGCGGTTTATTATTGGTTTTTGACTTCGCCTTAAGCGCCCTATTGATCGAACGTTGTCTGGCAGATACGCTATCCCCGGATATATCCTGCAAAACTATAAAAACAGCCTTGGATAGGCTAAACAAAACTTTATAAAAGTACCTCCACAATAAGATATAAAAAGGCTCCTTGGCGGAACAAAGTATTATTTGCCATCCTGCGATCTCATCGTCCTTCAGTCCGTGCATACTACCAGAGATTAAAGATAAGAGGTTACCATCCTCCAGACTAGGAAATATAGATCCTGGCTGCCATTGACTAGCCCTAACCCCAATATTATTGTCAATTTCTAAGCCCCGTCCATGTCTAATTTTAGCGATGCTAAGTTTAGGCCAATAGGCAACAAGATGATTCTTTAGCAGAGAACTATACTCAAGTGGTGCTGTTATTAAAAAACGAATACCTTCAGTTGTATTAATAACGGACTCAAGCACGACAAGAGGTTTTGGGCCACGACTTTTATGACCATTCAAAATCTGTGAAATTAAAGAGTACAACTTAGCCGGATCCTCTGGTTTCTGGCCAAATGCAGGCAGTGTAATTTTGTAGGTCACATACCTAATTGGTTTATTTTTAGTTTTTGCCAAGAAATAACCGGTCGAAATGACGACTACTAGGGCTAGCGGAACAAATGATAGCGCCATGCCGGTTCCTCTAATTAATATTAATATAACTTATACATACAAACTTGACTAGGGTGCAACCTCAAAGTCCAGATATAAAAAATGAAAAAACAGCGCTACTGTAAGGAATTTAGCAATCACTATAGGGTTGTAATTTAGTATAATCTGACAATATGTCATTAAAACCTCACGAATATGAAGGGGAGAAGGCTTTAGCCGAAGTTCTATTTAATAGTATTGGCGACGGTGCAGTAACAACAGACGAATTTGGAAAAATAACCCGGATCAACCCTACGGCTCAACAAATTCTAGGCTATAGCGAGGAAGAAGCTATAGGCAAATGGTTTCCTGACGTTTTTTCCGCCTACGATGATGAAGAACAAAGCATACCTCTTATAGAGCGCCCTGTGACACGGGCATTTGTAAGTGGAAGGATTATATCCGAGAAGATCAGGTACAAAAGGAAAGACGGTGAATTAATACCAGTATCAATGACCATCTCGCCGATCATGGTAAAAGAGCAGCCAGTAGGCTGTATTGAGATCTTTAGAGATATTACTAAAGAGTATGAGATCGAGAAGATGAAAAGCGACTTTATATCCCTAGCTTCCCACCAGTTGCGCACACCATTGTCGGCGGTAATGACATATTCACATATGCTACTTGACGGGTTCATGGGTCCAATAACTAAGCCTCAGTCCCGATCGTTAAAGACTATCGTATCCGCAACTAACCGCATGAACGAAACAATATCTACACTATTGAACATTACAAGGATAGAGAGCGGCAGCATTGCGGTGGCGCGCAAACCAATAACAATTACCAGGATCATTGATGAAGTAGTCACCGAACACCACATAGCAGCGTCAGAAAAAAGCATTAATTTCAAAATAGAAAGTCCTGATACTTCCATAAAGATTATTTCTGACGGCGTGGTGCTTAAAGAGGTTATTGGTAACTTGGTTTCGAATGCCATTAAGTACACACCACCTTCAGGGAAGGTCACTGTGAACATAAGTCCCAAAGGAAGCCAAGTAATAATAAGTGTCCGCGATACAGGCATGGGAATACCAGAAGAATCACAGGCTAGTGTCTTTAGTAAATTTTTCCGGGCTGACAATGTAGTGAGACAGGAAACCTCGGGCACGGGGCTGGGACTCTACCTTGCCAAGGGTCTGGTAAAGGAGTTAGGCGGCGACCTATGGTTTACGAGTAAAGAGGGTGAGGGATCAATTTTTTATGTATCATTGCCTTTGCTCCCACAATCAATTCGGACCCAGACAGTAAGGAAATCGATAGTAAATGAATGACACTAATGGCATAATGGGATAAAACGAGGTAAATTTAAAGAATATGGCAGACATTCTTGTAGTAGAAGACGATAAAGACTTAAACGCAGCTTACAAGGTTATTCTTGAAAGCGAAAAGCATAAAGTTAAAACCGCATATAACGGCCAGGAAGCATTAAAAATCCTGAAGGACTACACACCAGACCTTATACTTCTAGATCTTTTAATGCCAATAATGGGTGGCCTCGAACTACTGGAGAAATATGATCTTAAAGCTCACCAAAAAGTAAAGGTACTGATCTTTACAAACATGGAAAATTCTCCAGAAGTAACAAAAGCATATAACCTAGGCGCAACTCGCTGCATTATTAAATCTTGGACCGCTCCGCAAAACCTATCTAAAGTCGTAAAAGACACTCTTAAAGCAACCGACAATAGCCAATTAAGTCTCAGCTAAAGCGCCAATACCCTTAGATTGCTCTGGCTCTAGCTCAGCTATGTACTGGTCATTTAGAATTGACTGTAATTTTCCTAAATCAACGGTATATGGCTGGTTTTTGCCGTAATTAATAACACCTTGGTGTTTTAGCTTATTGAGCTCGGTAGCAGCCGTTTCCCGTGTTAGGCCGGTGAGGTTTGCGAAGTCCTGGTGAGTCAGATGTAATTTAATTTCGCGTACCTTGCCGGACAGTTGCTTGCCATGCGTTACAGATAAATAATGAAGAGTGTACATAAGCTTTTCATTTGCCCTCGAGTGCTGCAAAGCGTTAAGCTGCATTGACAAACTTAACTGGTTATTTACATAACGATCAAGCTCGGCTAGCGCCATCATTGGATGAGAACGCACGAAATTGACATAGTCTTCTCTGGGCACCAAATACACACTACATTCGGGAGTAAAGGCCTCGTAGTAATAAATAGCACTTGGAACCTTGTTGTATATCCAAGTTCCGGGAAAGCTTTCATTGGTCGTAAAGAAGCCGACCGGTTTCTCATCTCCATGTATGCTCAGGTTGTATGCCTTAACAACTCCGGCTTCAATCACAAAAGTTGAGCGAGGCGCCTCCCCTTGAAAGATAATTATTTCACCCTTACGGTAAGTCCTGGTCGGATACTTAGCCACAAACTGGTTAAGTATTTTAGAGTAGATATCAATCATAAAAAACAGTGTACACGCTACAAGTTTGTATATCTACCATAAGCATCTATAAGCCCGATCTTTTCTTAAGTACTCTCTCATAAAAACGCTGTAATCGTCTTTGGTGCTCTACTTCGTACTGCATTACTTTTGATTCGAAATCTGACATAAGTTTTCACCGACTAATAGCCGTCCTCCTTATGCTTTAAATAATATTTTTTGCTAACGGTCGATTAATATACTATGACTTTTTCACAGCATTAGAGCTGTAAGCAATATAACAATAAATTGCGCTATAGTTATATCTACCATGTTTAATAATCGGCGCCTAAGGGCTGCGTTGGTCTTAGTTCTGTTGCTAATTGTCATTGGCACAGGAGCCTACTACATTCATAGCCATCCTGAAGTTACCCGAGAACTTGGTAGGATTAACCCATTACTGCTAATCCTACTACTTTTATCCTACGGAATTTTGCTTATGTGGTGGATGGGAGTGTATAACGCTACTCTCGCTCTTTGCGGTAAACCGCTTAAACAAAAAGAAAATATGTTGCTATCCATATACTCCACTCTTGCAAATTTCTTTTTGCCTTTGCAAAGTGGCCCTGGTGTTCGAGCCGCATATCTTAAAAGCCGGCATAAGGTACCGATTTCTAGTTATATCTTGGCAAGCCTTGTTTACTTCGGTATTTATGCCATTATTAGCTCTGGGTTTTTATTTGTCGCCAGTCATTATTGGTGGCTAGACATACCAGCCATTGCCGCAGCTGCAGTAATTAGTTACTTGGTAATCTACATAGCAAAAAATCGTTTCGAAAAGAAAAGCGGAAAGATTATTTTAGACCTTTCTAAAAGAAAGATCCTTGTGCTAGCCCTGTTTACATTTGGCCAGCTATTGACCCAGGCCCTTATTTACGGAATTGAGCTACATGCTGTCACTGCCCAAACCCACCCCATACGAGATATAAGCTATACCGGTGCTGCAAACTTCTCCTTATTTGTCTCCCTTACTCCTGGTGCAATAGGCTTTAGGGAGGCATTTCTGGAATTAAGCCGCAGTCTACACCACTTTACAACTTCACAGATCCTTGCCGCCAACGTCATTGATAGGGGAGTTTTTCTGGTATTTTTGGGAATCCTATTCCTTATTATGCTAGCAACGCATGCTAAGGACAGGTTTATTAACCCTAAAGCATAAAAGGATTACAGCTATTTTTCAACCACTGTTTTATACTAGAAACAGATTATGCAGGAAATGAAATGAGAGTACTTCTAGTAGAAGACGAAGAAAAAATAGCAAACGCTGTAAAGCGCGGGCTAGAACTTAAAGGTTACGCAGTGGATACCGTTGCAGACGGCGATACCGGCCTGAGTTATGCCGTAGACCCCGACTACGACATTATAATATTAGATCGTATGCTACCTGGTAGCGTTGACGGGCTACAAATTGCCAAACAGGCCAGAGACGAAGGTCAAAAAGCGCCGATTTTAATATTGACTGCTCGAGGTAGTATAGATGACCGAGTAGAAGGGCTTAATGCCGGTGCTGACGATTACCTTATTAAGCCATTCTCTTTTTCAGAATTAGTAGCCAGAATGCAGGCCTTAATGCGTCGGCCACCAATTTCAACCGGAGCCATCTTAAAGTACGCCGATTTAACGCTTGATCCTGCAAAATACGAAGTTAACCGGGCAGGCAAGTCTATTAAGCTTTCTAGCAAGGAATTCTCTCTTTTGGAATACTTCATGCGCCATTCTGAACAGATTTTAACCAAGGATATGATCATCAACCATGTTTGGAATGAGGACGCTATTGTAATGCCTAATACGGTTGAGGTTTACATTGGCTACCTTAGGGCTAAAATAGACCGACCATTCCCTAAAAAACCGTCCCTAATAAACACTGTACGCGGTTTTGGTTATAAACTAAGCCGCTAGTATCATTAAGTTAAGTATGTTTAAGAGTGCGACTTTCAAGTTAACCGTGTCATATCTCACGGTATTAATGTTAATAAGCCTTGTCTTTTCGGCTGTAGTTTTTCGCGTAGGTTCCGACAACTTGGCATTCGGTCTCGCAAGAGAGACACAAGAACTTTCTACTGCATTTCCAATCTTTAACGGAACCCAGTATGCCCAACCTAATCCTGCAGACTTAGCTGCCGGCAAGAGACATCTACTAGACGAATTAGTTCTTACAAACGTACTCGTACTTATCGGGGGTGGCCTAATTAGCTATGTCCTTGCCCGCGAAACACTAAAACCAATCGAGAGGGCCCACGAACAACAAAAACGCTTTACCGCTGACGTGTCACATGAGCTTAGAACACCATTAACAGCACTTAGGATGGAATCTGAAGTAGCCTTAATGGACAAGAAACTTAAGGCCAGTGGCTTACGCGATGTCATAACCAGCAACATGGAAGAAGCATCTAAACTTGAAACATTAATCAATAACCTCATGAAACTATCTCGACTTGAGGCAGGCGAGCTACAGAGACAATTTAACGAATTAGACCTAAAGAATATTGCTGCTGAGGCAATAGACCAAATTAAGGCACAAGCCGACAAAAAGAATATAAAAGTAACGCTAAAGGGTGCGGATCGTAAGGTCAAGGGAGATAACAACGCATTAGTGCAGATGGTAGTGATCTTCTTGGATAATGCAATTAAATACAGTCCCCAAGATACAACTATAGATGTTAGTATTGCCAAAAATTCAACCCAACCAGAAATTAGCATAAAGGACCGAGGCCAGGGAATCGCTCCAAAAGATCTAGAGCATGTATTCGACCGTTTCTTTAGGGCGGACATGGCTAGAAGTGGTAATGCAGGTTTCGGGCTAGGGCTGTCTATAGCCAAACTTATCGCGGACGTACATAAAGCAGACATTACAATTACCAGTGCCAAGGGACAAGGTACTACGGTAAAGGTATCGTTTATAGAGTAATAGTTAAGCTAAAGCTTTTGATAAAGAATATAAATTACGTTTAACTTTTAGTAGTTATGCGCGACTGGGATACCCGTCGAAATACCAATGTCTAATTGTGGAAATTGTCCACTCAGAAATTTGATTCCTTTAATCCAAGAAGATTATAGGGGAAACATGACTGTGGCGGTTAATGACGCCATGGATAACATCACAGCTGGTATAGAGACAAACGTTATCGACTGTAAAGGCTTTAGCGCAGCAAAGTTTTCAATCCTAAACCTATGTTATATGGCAGGGGTAAAAGTGAGCCCTGAATATTCATCCTGCAATAACCCTTACCTAAATAGTGGCGAGTATTATGATGCTGAAGATAGAATAGAGCCGCTATACGAAAATTTAAGCAAGTCCTAATGAGCCGGCAAACGCCTTAAAGGTTACCTTACGGCAACAACTAACGACATTACGCTCATAACTATAAGTGACACTAAAAAGCTCTGCTTAGCCCATGCCTCTAGCTTATCCACAAGAAGTCCCTTAACATTAATAGCTAGCCATAAAGTAGCCAATACTGCCATCACGACTAAGTAGAAGATGTTCAAATTACTGTATGCATACAAAGCAAACGAAGCCAAACTAAATGCAATAGTATAGATTACCATTGAGTATTTGGTAAATTTATGACCCTTAGATATTGGCGCAACAGGAATATTCGCTTTACGATAGTCATCCTCCCGAAACAGGGCAATAGCATAAAAATGGGGCATCTGCCAAAGAAACATCATCAACCCTACTATTAAGGCTGCCAAAGTTATATGCCCGGAATACGCAACGTAACCTCCGACAATTGGCGCTGCTCCAGCAATGCTGCCAATCAATGTCGCATGGTAGGTCTTACGCTTTGAATAGGTGTAGACAAAGGCGTAATCAACAAAACCAATAAGCCCGATTAAAGCACAAAGCGCATTTACTTTAAAGACTATCAACAACATGCCGCTAGCCAACATAAGAACCGCAAAAACCAGACCCTGTCTATAGGAGATATCGCCGTTTACAGAAGGACGCTTTTGGGTACGTTCCATTAGTGAGTCAATATCCCTATCAGCCAAGTTATTGAGCACGCAAGCCGATCCCATTACTAAAGCAGTGCCGATAGCCATGGCAATAAACTGGGACCATTTTAGCCTAAGGCCGCTGGCTAGTAGATAGCCAGCAATTGCTGTGAGTAGGTTGCCGTAGACCATCCCAGGTTTTGCAAGGTTGTAATAGGCTTTAATTTTCACAAGTTATCTTCTCGGTTCATATACTGAACCATTTGTTTAGTGCTCGGCATAACCCGATGATTTAAGTTATACATAATCCATAGTGATCCGCCAACAATTATTAACACGACCAACATCATAAACAGGGTAACAATCAACTTAAGCCTAGGACTAAATTCTTTGCCTACGTGCAAGAAAAAGATAAGCTGTACACTAAATTGAATTAATGCTAAGACTGCCAGCAATCCAAACAACAAACCCCTCCCGCCAGCGTGGTAATAAGCCAAAAGATAAGCGCTCATTGTCAGAACTATGGAGCTAACAAAACCAATGACGTAATTCTTCAGTGTTGCATTCTCCGGTTGATGCTGGGAGACAAGGATGTCAATATTTTCGCTAGTTAAACTACTCATGCGTGTAAGGCTCCAAATAGGTAAACTATTGTAAAGATAAATATCCATACCACATCAAGAAAATGCCAAAAGAGGCTTAACATCCGAATGCGCTTCATAGTCAGTCCATTAATTCCACGCTTCAAAATAAATCCAGTCATTACAGCTATCCATATAAGCCCAATAGTAATATGCAGACCGTGAGTTCCTACTAGCGCAAAGTATGAAGATAGAAATCCGCTACGATGCCAGCTGTTGCCGCCGGCAATAAACTTATGGAATTCAGTAAGTTCAAGCCCTAGAAAAGTTGCACCAAGCAAGAAAGTAACTACAAACCAAAAAACTGTTTGCTTCTTACTCTTACGCTGAGCACTCAAAACTGCTAGGCCACAGGTGAAGCTACTGGTTAAGAGTGACAAAGTCTCAATTAGGGCATAAGGAAGACTAAAGAGCACAGCTCCACCAGGCCCACCAAATGTATTGTTCCTTAAAACGGTAAACACTGCGAATAAACTGCCGAAGAGGACACAGTCGGTCATCAAGTACACCCAGAAGCCAAAGATAGTTGTATTGTCTTCGTCATTACGCTCAATAAGCCGGTTAACTTCTTTAACGTCAACTTGCGCCGAAGGTACAAGATCACTCATGCAGCGCTCCCATATTTCTCATCCAACTGTTTAACCTCACTGGCACTCAACACAAAGTTTGGATGCTCATCCATAGACCGCACAATAATTGTCACAATCGACGTTAGTAAACCAATAGGCGCCAACCACCAGATATGCCACACTATAGAAAAGCCGAAGATGAATGCCCCTGCGGCTATTACCATTGCTAAAGGCGTATTCTTTGGAATTTCTATGGGTTCGTATTCTCCTTGGGCTATCTTATGACCGCCTCGATGCTTCAAATACCAGAAGGGATCCTTGCTAGTAACATGAGGCAAGCGTGCAAAATTATAGAAAGGAATAGGCGTTGGCAGCGACCATTCAAGTGTTCTGCCGTCCCAGGGATCACTGCCAGCCAAATGCTTCTTACGAGTCCAAATTGAGTATCCGAGCTGGACAAACATCATTACTACACCACCAATAATAAATACTACCCCGATCGCGGCGACTATAAACAGCGGCTGCCACCCCAATGAAGCGCTGTAGTGGTCAAGTCTTCTCGTTGCTCCCATGAAACCCAGCACATATAGAGGTAGAAAAGCCATCAAAAACCCTACAAGCCAAAGCCAAAACGAATAACGACCGAGCCTTTCGTTGAGTTTAAATCCTGTAAATTTCGGAAGCCAGTATACTATTGCGGCAAAATCTCCGAACAAAACACCAGAGACAATCATCATATGGAAGTGGGCTATCAAAAACAAACTGTTATGTAACTGAAAATCTATAGGAGGAACTGCCATCAAAACTCCTGCCATACCGCCAATCGTAAAAATTATTGCAAAACCAATAAACCAATAAAGCGGTGTCTTGAAATTCAGCTTTCCCTTATACAAAGTAAACAGCCAGTTGAATAACTTAACGCCGGTAGGAACGGCAATAATCATGGTCATTATGCCGAAGAACCCATTAACATCACTACCGGCACCCATAGTAAAGAAGTGGTGTAACCAAACGATAAATGACAGTACGACTATAGACCATATAGCCCAAACCATCGAAGTATATCCAAACAGCTTTTTTCTGGCATAAGTGGATACAATTTCAGAAAATACGCCGAATGCCGGCAGGATTAGAATATACACCTCAGGGTGTCCCCATGCCCATATAAGATTGACGTACATCATCATGTTTCCGCCTCCTCCGGCAGTGAAGAAGTGAGTCCCTAAGGTTCTATCGAGCGACAAAAGGATTAAGGTAATAGTTAAAATAGGGAAGGCAAAAGCTACCAAAGACATCGAGCCTAGTACGCCCCAGCAAAACATCGGCATCTTCATTAAACTCATACCTTTGACACGTTTCTTGAGGATCGTTACAAGGAAGTTAATTCCGCTCAATAAACTTCCAGCTCCAGCGATTTCAAGACTCCAAATCCAATAATCCACCCCAACAGTTGGACTATACTTGAGCTCACTTAATGGAGGATAGGCAAGCCAGCCAGTAGCAGAAAAATCTCCGATAACTAGTGAAATGTTAATCAATACCATCCCTGCAAAGAAAAGCCAGAAGCTAGTAGCATTTAAAAACGGGAAGGCAACATCACGAGCCCCAATCTGCAAGGGAACTATCATATTGATCATGCCGAACATTAAACCCATTGCAACAAAGAAGATCATAATCGTACCATGGGCGCTAACAATCTGCTGGAAATGGCTTGCACTTAAAATTCCATGAGAATTTCCAACAGATATAGCCTGTTGTGTCCTGACTAATATAACATCGGACAACCCTCGTAGACCCATAGCTACAGCCACGACAATGTACATTACACCAATACGTTTAGGGTCTAAGGTGGTTAGCCACTCTTTATAAAGCCACTTCCAACGCTTAGTGACGGTCAAAAATACTACCAGTGCTATAGGGACTAGAACCATCATAATCGCACCTGAAACAGTAATAGGGTCGTGGGGCAAATACCTAAATGAGAGTTTGCCTAAAAGGCTACCGAAAACATTCAAATTCATAATGCGACCCCCTGTCCAGCAGGAATGATATATTTTCCAATAACATCAATAAACAGGCCTTTTGCGGGGTCTGAATAATACCTTGGAGCTACATAAGAACTTGGCCTATCTAAAGCCTTATAGGCCGCAATAGTCAGTTTAGGCGAACTATTTCTCTTATTATTGACCCAAATATTAAAACTCTTGTTACTAACCGCCTTAGCCGTAAACTGCATACTAGCAAAACCTATCCCGCTAATATTTGCTGAACGCCCGACATAACTACCTTTGACGTTAGCCATAATGTATAACTGCGTCTGCATGCCTGCCATAGTAAATATTTGTCCAGATAATTGAGGCAGCCAGAACGCATTCATTGGTGCATCGCTGGTCAGATAAAAATGCACAGGGGTATTTACTGGCATCTCAAACAAGTTAACGCTAGCAATATGCTGCCTAGGATAAATAAACAACCACTTCCAGTCCATTGAAATAACCTGAATATCAATTGCTTTATTCTTGGACGGAATAGGATTATATGGGTTTAGGGCATAAGTGGCGTGCCAGGATATTACCGATACTATAGTTATAAGAATTGCCGGTATAATCCACCACAGCCCCTCCAACAACCGACTATGCTCCCATTCAGGCACGTATTTACCACGACGTGGATTATCTTCCCGATACCGCCAAACGACATAAAACAATAGAACAAAAACAGGTATTACGACTATTAACATGATGCTAGTTATTGTCACTAGCAACCTGAACTCTTTGTCAGCAATAGGCCCTTTAGGTTCAAGTACTGGTATATTGACTCTAGAAAGGTACACCCCTGATACAATCAAGACCAGAAGTAATATACCCGCTATTAACCACCTTTTAGCTTTATGCATGTCTTTCTTAGATCTCTTACTACCAGTCTAGCACACACGCTTAAGCTTAGCTTAGAAATGGTCTCTAATATGCGAGTAGCTGTATTCCCAGTTAGCTTCGGCTTTTTTATGAGGATTAAAGATGCCTTTAGGATCACAAATGCGCTTAACTTCACGAAATAACTCCACAACGTCTTTGCCAAATTGCTCCTCTAGCCACGGTCCCCTAATTAAGCCGTCATTATGCTCTCCAGACAATGAGCCATGATAGCTTAAAACTAATTCATTAATTTCTTTCATAGCTGGAAGCAAAGTATCCCGTTCTTGCTTATCCTCAAGTTTCATGAGCGGAATAATATGAAAGTTACCGTCGCCCATGTGCCCGGCGATTGTAGCAAAAAGGTTATACTTCTTAACTAAACCTCTCAGTTTAGGCAAAAAATCAACTAAATACTCCGGATTAACTACTAGGTCGTCAATGAACGGGGCGGTGTGTTTATCTTTAACCTTGCTTCTAAGCAAATTAAAACTCTGTCGTCTCATCACCCAGAATTTTTCACTTTTACCCTCAGTGGCATCTTCTTCGAAGCCATTTATCTCATATCTAGCCTTCATGCCCTTGAGGTCTGAATGTAGTGCTTTAATCTTGGCCCTAACCTCAGCTTCAGTCTGGCCATTAAATTCTACCATCAAGATAAGCTTTGGTACCCCACGTAACAATTGCATACCATCCGGAATTAGACTAAATAGCAGTCGAATAAAACGCTTCCAGCCCAAAAGCTTTAGGAAGCTTGGCATAAAACGTATAGACAACCATAATGTCTGGTCATCAAAACTCTCAAACGTTGCCGGATGATGCGAAAGCACAGCCGGAATTAGTTCTCCAAGGTCGTCAATGTCATGCATAAATAACACCAAAAGTCCGGAATGCGGACGGGACGGAACTAGCCTAAAGGTAATATCCGTAACAAAACCCAGTGTCCCTTCACTCCCAACGATCAGCTTAGTCAGATCGAAGACACCGCTCTCACGATCCCATACTTCCCAAAGTGTATAGCCCATTGAATTCTTGCTAACTTTAGGTTTAGCGGCCTTAATAATGTCATAATTACTTTCGCAGAGCTCAAAGATCTTTCGATATACTTCACCTTCAAAATCCTGCTTAGCCATAACCTTATCCAGTTCGTCCTTGTTGAGAGGTTTGACAACCCTCTCAACACCATCCGCAAAAACAACTTTAAGCTCATTAACAAAATCCTTTGTCTTGCCATATTCTAAAGATTTCTCACCTCCAGAGTTATTGGCTACCATACCGCCAATACTTGCCAGATCCCTCGATGCGGGGTAAGAAGGCATCAATGAACCGTGCTGTAAAGTCCTAGGTTCAAAATCCCTATATAGAACACCAGGCTGAGCCTGACCGGAAGTCCGTGTAATCTGCTCTATTTCCGTAAAATGTTTTCTAAAATCAACGATAATTGAGTCATTAATGGCGCCGCCGGCCATGTCAGTGCCCGCAGATCGTGCAGTAAGTGAAAGTCCAGGAATTTTATGCTTATTTTCGCTAACGATTCTAACCAACATTTCAACATCTTGGGCATCTTTAGGAAATACTACCAGCTTAGGCTTGACCTCAAACAACGAAGCATCATGGCTATATGATTCAATTGTCGCCGGAGAATCATCAAGCTCTCCCTTAAACCCGCTGGATAAAACCATACTCTTAAGATCAGTTAAGTGCACTGTTTCTTTAATTTTCGTAGCCATCTTGATTTTTAGCTTAAGCCTAAACGCAAGCTTTAGCAAATTGAAAGTGTTAATGCTATAGGTGTACAATAATTATGCATGACAAAAGAAAAAATACTAATAGTTGGCGGCGGCTTTGCCGGTGCCAAGGCGGCGCTTGACTTGTCCGAAGACGAGCGTTTCGACATAACATTATTATCGGACAAAAAAATATTTACCTATTTTCCAACGCTATACCATGTAGCTACCGGAGGAGACAAGTCTAACGCCTCCATCCCGTTAAATTCACTGACAGAGAGCAAGAATATTAAGCTTCATTTTGGAAAAGCAGTTAAGCTTGACAGGCAGTCTAAAAGAATAATCACGGCAGAAGGAGAATCTTATTCGTACGACTCCTTAATATTAGCGCTTGGCGTAGTAACGAACTACTTTAATATAAAAGGGCTTCAGGAATTATCTTTCGGAGTTAAGAGCATAGAAGACGTCGAGAAACTAAAGGCCCATTTGCATGAACAGCTCATTAGCGAACATAAGCCAGACCTTAACTACGTTATTGTTGGCGGTGGTCCAACCGGCATTGAACTTGCCGGAGCACTACCGGAATATTTAAGACAGGTGATGCTTCAACATAAGATCGAGAACCGTTCAGTGCACATAGACTTGGTTGAATCAGCACCAAGATTGCTTGCTAGGATGCCAAGAGATACCAGTAGAATGGTACAGCGCCGACTTAGAAGGCTTGGCGTAAAACTATACTTGGGCAAGAGGGTCCAAGGTGAAACCGCCAATGACTTGATGGTTGACAATAAATTGATCCAAAGCCACACCGTAATTTGGACAGCTGGAACAGCTAATAACCCATTCTTTTCCGAAAACGGTTTTACATTAAGTTCAAATCACAAAGTCGCAACCGACATTTACCTTCAAGCTGAGCCCAATATATTCGTTATAGGTGATAATGCGAACACGCCATATAGCGGAATGGCCCAAACAGCAGTTCATGATGGCGAATATTTAGCTGAAAACCTTAAAAGACGTACATCCGGAAAAAAACTAAAAAGCTACATGGCAAAAGCCCCAATAACCATAATCCCAGTTGGAGAAGGTTGGGCAGCCGTAAATTACGGAGTGTTTAGGACTTACGGTATGCTTGGATGGGTGTTGCGTCAAGCAGCTGATGCCGTAGCTTTCCACGATTACGAACCGTGGGCAAAAGCAGGGAGACAGTGGCTGACAACCAACAACGTTGAAGAAAGTTGTCCGGTTTGCGCCGCCAGACAAGCCGCTATTTAATATTTCAGCTACAATAGTGTTAATGTCTGGTGAAGTATCCGAGTATAAAAAAGCCTACAATAAGCTAAACCGAGAACAAAAGCAGGCTGTAGATAAGTTAGACGGTCCGCTTTTAGTATTGGCAGGGCCAGGCACCGGTAAGACTCAACTACTGACGACCAGAATCGGCAGAATATTGGAACAAACAGATGCTCTTCCGGAGAATATATTATGCTTAACTTTCAGTGATGCTGCCGTTAAGGCTATGAAGGAACGTCTGTCTAGTCTTATCGGCCCAATGGCACACGAAGTAACAGTTTCTACATATCATGCTTTTGGTAACGAGCTCATCAGCAGGTATCCGGATCTATTCGGACTTAGTTACGACGCTAAGCCAGCCGACGAACTGCTGCTAGACAAGATCATGCGAAAAACTCAGGCAAAGATTGATTATTCAAATCCCCTAAAAGATGATTTTTACTTAAAAGACATTAAGAGTCTAATTTCGGGATATAAAAGAGCATTAATAAAGCCAGAAGATCTTAAAAAAATATGCAGCTTTAACGAAGATTTTATAATTAAAGCCACTAAAATAGTTAACTCCATCTTAAAACCAACCGACAGGGTTAACCCTAAACTAATATCTGCTTTTACTGAAATTGCCTCAGAGTCATTAAGCTTACCAAACGATTCAATAAAAGGCATTACGCCGCTTAAAGAACTATGGCTTGAGGAGCTTAATAGCGCCATAGATTTCGCTAATGAGACAAACAAAACATCACTACTTACCAAATGGAAAAATAAATGGCTGGATAAGGATCGCTCGAATAAGTTTGTAGTAAACAGTCCTAAAACAATACGAAAACAAAGGGCACTAGCGGAAATATTTGAAATATACAACCAGGAGCTTGTAAATCTTGGCCTCTATGACTATGACGACATGATAATGCTGGCTATAAATGGCTTAGAGAACAATCCGGATATTAAATACACTCTTCAGGAGCGCTATCTATATCTTCAGTTAGATGAATTCCAGGATACAAACGAAGCGCAGCTTAGACTAATCAGCTTATTAGCGGATAGTCCAATAAATGAAGGACGACCTAACATGCTAGCCGTGGGAGATGACGACCAGGCCATATATAGTTTCCAGGGGGCACACTATTCGCATATGGAACGGTTCAAGTCTATGTACAAGGACGTTGAGATTATAGCCTTAAAAACCAACTACCGTTCTACGCCAGGAATCATAGGAATTAGTTCCGGTATCCGAAACCAAATCAAAGAAGGACTAACAATATCTTCCAAAGAGCAAGAGTCAGCAAATCATGAGGGAGCCGAAGAAATCTTAAGGGCTGAGTTGCCACTGGATGTTGAGCAACTGGCTTGGTCAGCCAAGTATATTGCAAGCCTGATTAAAGATGGCACCAGCCCAAACGAAATTACCGTACTAGCACCTAAACACCAGAATTTAGTAGACTTCATTCCATATCTTCACGCGCATAATATATCAGTAAATTACGAACAGAAAGATAATATCCTTGAAGATCCTCTAATAAATCAAGTTTTGTCTTGCGCAAAGTTAGTTCTTTCGATTGATGACCAAAAGTCAGCTGATTGTCTTTGGCCAATTGTACTAAGCCAAGATCATTGGCAAATTCCAACAAGCGAAATATGGAACATGTCGTGGATAGCCAACAAGGAACATAATGGCTGGACGAAGTTACTGCTAGATAATGAACTAACACGAGCAATGGCTCTATTCTTCATCAGGCTCAACCAAATTGCCAAGGACACTCCTTTTGAGCTCATGCTTAATTACATAATAGGAATCGATACTCTAGAACTCAACGAATTAAAACAAGAATCTTTTAGGAGTCCTTTTTATGAGCACTACTTTAAGAACCTGGAAAGACAAGACCAAAACATACAAGCGGGGCAATGGAAGTTGCTCGGGCATTTATCCATATTGCGGGCAAAAGCACTTTCAACAAGTGAAACTTACTTAAGCCTTAATGACTTCATGACATTCATTGAAGACTATAAAAATGCGGCTCTAAAAATCATTGACTCCACTCCTTTTCGCGAAAGTAGAGAATCAGTAAACTTAATGACAGCATACGCGTCGAAAGGCAGGGAGTTTGACACTATAGTTTTAATAGACGCAGTAGACAATGTGTGGGGACACAGTTCAAAACGCCAATCAAATAAGATAACACTGCCAATAAACCTCAAGCATGTAAACTTAGACTTAAATAGTGACGATGAAAAACTACGCTTGTTATTTGTAGCTACATCAAGGGCTAAAAGGCGCCTAATAATAACCAGCTACTCTGAAGGGATCAACGGCAAACAAGCAGAGCATTTATCCTACCTGAACGAATATATTAAGGAAGATAAAATCATCAGTCCATTGTTACCAAAAACAAGCTGTAATGTGGCACAACCCTCAAAGATTGACATAACTATAGATAACCGGGTGCCTTCATGGTATGACAGGCACTTAAACGAATCAGAGCCAAGCCGACGCGCCCTATTAACGGAGAGGCTAGATAACCTAGGGCTAACCGCAACCAACTTAAATAACTTCACTAACGTAATTGACGGTGGACCTGTCCAGTTCTACTTAGACGAAATACTGCGTTTTCCTAAATCTCAAGCACCAAGAAGTGAATATGGCAGTGCCATACACAACACTCTGGATTGGCAATTCAAAATAACTAAACAGAACTTAAGGCAACCCACGCTCAAACAAATCTTAGAACAATTTGAAATGTTCTTATCCCAAAAGAGACTGTCCCACGCCGATTACACTCAACTACTTAAAAAGGGCAAAGGTTCATTAACAGAATACTTGAAGCAAGCTTCGCCAATTCTAAATAGTGATGACTTAAGTGAAGAGTCTTTTAGCTCAATGCTAGGAAAAGCCAGGCTAAAAGGCATGATAGACAGGCTAAAAGTAGACAAAGCTAACAAAAAAATACATATTGTGGACTTTAAAACCGGTAAGACTTATGACCGTTGGAATGACGACACCAAGCCATTCCACCATAAAAGACAGCTTTATTTTTATAAGTTATTAGTTGAATCCTCGCCTAAGTTCAAAGATTATATTGTAAGTGGTGCGTCTATAGAGTTTGTAGAACCAGACGAAGATGACGGACAGATCAGATCACTTGAATTAATATTTAATGACGATGAATTACAAAGACTAAAGCTCTTAATAGTTACTGTATGGCATATGATAATGGATTTGAACTTTCCCCAAACAGAAACTTTCTCAAAAGACGTTAAGGGCATTTTGGCTTTCGAAGAAACAATACTGAAACAAAATAAAATAAAACTGCCCGCTTAATGAGCGGACAGTTAAACTAAGCGTTTCTATTAATTTAAAAACTAGCGACGAGAAGCTGTCTTTTTCTTAGTTCCCGTGCTCTTCTTTTTACTTGACGTAGTGCTCTTAGAGCGGCTGGATGCACCGCGGCTAGATGTACGACTAGTAGAAGACGTTACTGAAGCTACTGCTAATTTACCTTCTCCTGACTTAGACTCAGAGAACAGTAGGTTATATAGATTAACTCCAATTACAGCTCCAAGAACTGGACCAAGTACGTATGTACCCCATCCCATTGTTCCTGCAAATGCCCAAGCGCGTACGCCCAAAGCTACAGCTGGGTTGGCCAAGCCAATACCTGCTGTGGCGGCAACTATGATCGCAAGAGCATATGAACCACCAAGCAATAAAGCTCGATTAGTTGAATCAAAGCGTTTGAATGCTACTGCACCCCATGCTAGGGCGAGTATAAACGCACCTACTGCTTCTGCGAATAAAACGCGGGCACTGTAATGTCCGCCTATTGGCTGGAGGGTAGTTGACACAAAATAGTGAAAAATACCGTAAGCAGCCCAAGCGCCTAAACATTGAACAACAATGTATGCTGCACCCATTACCGTGTTTATTTTCCTGGCAGTCCAAAGCGCCAGTGTAATTGCTGGGTTCAAGTGCGATCCCGAAATGTCGCCAAAAAAGTAGGAGACAACCGCAATTGCGGCGCCTGCTGCTAGAGCGACAAAGTAGGGAATTCCGATTGTTGAACGCTGGACGCTTAGAAAAACCAACGTCAAGACACCGGTACCCAGGAACTCAGCTACAAGTGTAGCCACCTGTTTTCTTCCAATTTCCATTTATTGGAACCTCCTTAGTTTATAACCCCTAGCGTACAAGTAACTTAATGAATTGTAAAGTATTTAAACACTAGCGCCATTTGCCTATAGCACCACTAAGACATAACAATAACACGCAAGCTTGATCCAGCAAGTACTGCCGAAGCCGCTACGTTATATTAAAGGGAACTCTTAAATGCAAGGTCCTTGTCTTGTTCATCTTCGTGCATTTGGTCTGCGGCAAACTGTAGGCTAGCTATGTTTAAATAAAAGGCCTGCAGGTGGTTTCCATAACGTGACATTATTTCCGCCCGGTTTAATGCTATGCCTTGCCTTAAATCAATAACTAATGCTACTTCAGCATGTTGTCCATGCAATGTTTCAATTTTAGCGTTCTTGTCTTCCATAGCTTCACTAAAGTCTACACCGCCAGTTGAATAGGCCGAATTACGACTGCTACGTTTTTTTAATTCTTTAGCATTATTAATAATAAGACTGTGTTGTTCGTCAGATATCTTTATTCCCAAATTTTTACCGCTAATACTGTTACGCAAACCTTCGAGAAAGTGCCTGACATGGTCGCCATTATCACTCAAAAAACCTAGTATTGAGACAACCCCAGAGTCAGTAGAACAAAGCCTATCCTCGCCTCCGCATCCACAGTTAGGATTCTTTGCTTGATCATCAATATGCCCACCGATAGTAAATCCTTTGCTAATTAGAAAATCGAAAACTAATTTGGCATGCTCTTTGGCATTAATTTCATCGTTGTAATACTTGCGTCCACCCAAAGCATCAGCTATTACAACTGAAGTTGTGCCACCAATCGCACTACCGCCAATAATCCAATTTGTTCTACCGTCGGCACATTGTATAGGTATGTCAAAGTCCAGGTGTTCATAAAGCCAATGGTCATAAATTAGGTCGTTCTCCAGGCTATCAACTAGACCCCACAAAAACTCACCATTTGCTACCTTAACGGCTGGGTCAATCGATCCTTTACCAATTGTTAAATTTTGTCTAAATATATGGTTTTTTGTTTCAATAATTGAGCTATTTGACATTTAATACCTAACTTATAAGAATTTTCATGATTCGAATCACAAATAACGATACTACTACCCCTCGAAGTTAAGTGCAATAGGTTGACCTTTAATATAAAATGAAGTGGTAATGAGTGTCTGGAAGGGCTTTCGTAACTTTATCCTCCGTGGCAACACTATTGATTTGGCCGTCGCGTTTGTAGTAGGTGCAGCTTTCAACGGCATGATTCAATCACTCGTCAAAGACCTTATAACGCCACTAATCGCTGCGGTTGGTGGCAACCCAAATTTTTCTAACTATTACTTCACGCTAAACCATAGCCGGTTTCTTTACGGAGAGTTTTTAAACACTTTAATATCCTTTCTAGTAATAGCAGCAGCCGTCTACTTCCTTGTTGTGCAGCCAATCAATAAGCTTATAGCAATATCTAATAAAATGCGCCGACCTCCAGATCCAACCGAAAAGAAATGTAAAGAATGCCTAAGCACTATACCCCTACAGGCTACCCGCTGCGCCTATTGCGGCATTAAGCAGGCTGCCATAAAAAAAGAAGATTCCACAGCTAAAGCAAAAGCCTAAAATAGTTGTCTATATTACCTATAGTTTATTCAGTTTTTATTAAGCATTAGCAAGAATAATTATCCCCTGCATGCAAGAGTTTTTTAATTCCTAAAACAGGGCATATTAAAGTTCAAACAGACCAAATTTTCCGGCTAGTTTTAGGCAAAAATTTGCTCCAACGTTTTTACGAACAATAATAAAAATAAGGGATAAAGATGCTAGAGAGATATCAAAGACAAGCTACTGCATTGGGTTCAAGCATATTGCTGACAATTATTAGTAGTCAAAAAAACTCATCAACAGTTAATGAGCTACTGAACAGCCTAATGCAGTACATATACGGCTTTGAGCGCCAATTCAGCCGCTTCCGCTCGGACAGTGAGCTTACGAAATTCAATAACCGCGCAGGACGTGAAGTAACAGTTTCTAATGAGTTCCGTAATGTTTTAGTTGCTGCAAAAGAGTATTCATCCATAACAAACGGCATGTATAACCCTTTTATCCTACCGGCACTGCAGCGGGCCGGTTATGTTGGCTCATGGCCCAACCCAGATGAATATGATCCTGTAACAAACTTTGATACAGGACTCATCGCCCCATATATGGAATTAACTATTGACCATTCAATTGCACGTATCCCAAAAGGTACCGCGATAGATCTAGGAGGTATCTGCAAGGGCTACGTTCTTGACCGACTAGCAGAGCTTTGTGACAACCAACCGGGCATTTACGGACTATGCTTCTCAATCGGTGGAGACATTATTTACGCTGGTAACGACATTAATTCATATGGTTGGAAAATTAATCTCTGTAATTCAATTAAGCCATTAAGACATATAAACATAATCGAAACTAAATCCAAACTTATTGGCGTATCAACAACCGATATAGATAAATATTGCGGCAACAACTGGCACCATATCATTAACAGTGAAACAGGACTTCCTGCTAAAACCAACTACACTAGAGCCAGCGTATGCTCCAACTCAGCAACGGCATCTGACGTTTTTGCCAAATGCTTAATAATTGGTGGGCACAAGTTTGCCAAGTCCCTTATAAGCAAGGGATATATCGACTCATATATATTGCAAAGAAAACATGAACCAATTAATGCTTAATGCCTGCGGTGGCGTAAAGCAGCTACCTGAAGTCTTGTTGATTGCCTATCCAACAAAGCCTGGGCGTGTTCCAGTGATGTCTGATCCTTAGCTTCCGCTTTCATTTTCTCGGCTCGTACCATAGCCTCACGAGCCTCTTGCTCGTTAATTTCCTCCGGCAAGTTGGCCTCGTCAACAAGAACCCTCAATATATTGTCAGATACCTCTATGGCGCCTCCATAAGTAGCAAAATGCTCCATAGCCGAATCAGGATCATGAGCATTTTTCCTTACGGATATAGCCCCGGTAGATATTACACTAAACAGTGGCATGTGGTCTTCCATTACGCCAATCCGTCCATCCAAAGTCGGCAAGACAACCTCATAGACATCGCCATCATATTTATTGCCACTAATTGCAGTCAATACGAAACGCATACTAATTTACTTAACAGCTTCAATGCCGCCCTTTAGATAGAAAGCTTGTTCCGGCTTGTCATCATGCTTACCGTCAAGGATTTCTTTAAAGCCCTTAATAGTATCAGACAGCTTGACATACTGGCCCGGGTTATTAGTAAACTGTTCAGCGACAAAGAAGGGCTGGCTCAAAAACCTCTGGATACGCCTAGCCCTAGCGACTGTCAGTTTGTCCTCCTCAGATAATTCTTCCATGCCGAGTATAGCAATAATGTCCTGAAGATCCTTATACCTTTGTAAGATCCTTTGTACTTCACGCGCTACATTGTAGTGATCCTCTCCAACGATTTCCGGGTCAAGAATAGTAGAACTTGAGTCAAGGGGATCTACGGCTGGATAGATGCCAATCTCGGTTAAGGCCCTGCTCAAAGTAATTGTTGAGTCCAAATGAGCAAAGGTTGTTGCCGGAGCGGGGTCAGTAAGGTCGTCTGCTGGCACATAAACTGCCTGAACAGAAGTAATTGAACCTTCACGAGTGGAGGTAATCCTTTCTTGTAGCTGACCCATTTCCTGGGCTAGGTTAGGTTGGTAGCCAACAGCAGAAGGTAGACGGCCCAAAAGGGCAGACACCTCAGCGCCCGCCTGAGTAAAACGAAAAATATTATCAATAAACAATAGGACGTCATTGCCTTTATCCCGGAAACCTTCAGCAATCGTAAGCCCAGACAACCCCACGCGCAAACGGGCTCCAGGCGGTTCGTTCATCTGCCCAAATACCAAAGAAGTATTATCTATAACTCCAGACTCACTCATTTCGCCGTAAAGATCGTTGCCCTCACGTGTTCTTTCGCCGACTCCTGCGAATACTGAATACCCGGAATGGAATTTAGCAATATTATTGATTAATTCTTGGATTAATACCGTCTTACCGACACCGGCCCCACCAAACAAACCTACCTTACCGCCCTTAGTTATAGGGCAGATAAGGTCAATAACCTTGATTCCTGTTTCAAGAACCTCGACAGCACCAGATTGGTCAATTAGTGGAGGAGGGGATTTATGGATTGGCGCAAATTCACTAAAACTACCGCCCTTACCATCAATTGGCTGACCAATAACATTGAACATCCTCCCTAGAGTTTGCTTGCCGACTGGCACGCTAATTGCAGCTCCACTATCTTTCACTTCATGCCCCCGCTGCAAGCCATCAGTCGAGCCCAAAGCTACAGCCCTAACGGATGTTTCACTCAAGTGCTGTGCTACTTCTAGAATTAACTTATTATCATCTAGCTCAAGTTCTAAAGCATTATATATTTCAGGTAAATTACCTTTGCTAAACTCAACATCAACAACCACTCCGACAACTTGTGTTACGGTACCAGTCAGAGTTTTAAGTTTCGTTTCTGTAGCCATATATATTCCTTCCTTTCTAACCGTTTAAGGCCTCTGCGCCGCCAGTAATCTCTGCCAATTCCTGGGTGATAGCTGCTTGGCGCTCGCTGTTAAGTTCCAATGTGTAATCCTTAATAAGCTCCGATGCATTATCTGATGCGTTCTTAGTCGCTACCATTCTGGCTCCGTGCTCACTAGCTAAACTCTCTAATACCGCCTGCCATATCTGAGCTTCAATTAAGCGGGTAGTTACCTGCTCAATAACCGTTTCAACGTCTGGTTCAAAAGTAGAGATTGTAGTGAAGTGGTTGTCTAAAGGCACCTCTACTGGCAACAAGGCCATATCCTCAACTTGCTGGCGAATAGCCGAAACAAAAGTAGTGTATATAATCTCTATAGCCTCAACTTTTCCATCATTGTATTGCTCTAGAACAGTTGTAAGCAAAGGCCTAATATTTTCAGCTGTTGGTGCATCGCCAAAAGGTTGGTATACAGCTAATAATTCAATGTCTCTTTGTCTACGCACAAACTGGGCACCCTTATTGCCGACAACTATAACTTTGGATTTAACTTTGGTATCTCTATCTCGAATAAGTTGTTTAATAAGTTGCTTTTCGACATTGGAATTGTAGGCACCAGCAAGCCCGCTATTTGAGGTAATAACCACATAAAGCCGACTCTTAACCTGGCGTTCTGTAAACATCGGATGCGTGCTAACCTCTGGAAGAATACTCAGGCGCTGTAGTAACTCGTATGCCAGTTCCTGGTAAGCACGACTACGTTCAGTCATAGCCTGAGCCCGCCTAAGCTTACTGGCGCTAACCAACTCCATGGCTTTAGTAATCTGCCTCGTCGAACGAATTGAGCTAATACGCCGCTTAAGTACTATAGTGCTAGGCATTATTAAGAATCTCCGTCCACCTTAGCCTTAGGCTTAGCTTCTTCTTCGTAGCCTGCTGCCACCTGTTTAGCAACTTCTAAAACTTTTTTATCCTGAGCTTCACTTGGCTTGTCTCCAGAATTCAACTCATCAGTAAGCTTAGCGTGGTGCTGCTTCAGTGTGCGCAGCAAGGCAGACTTAGCGTCCTTAATCTTCTCAATTGGGACCTTGTCAAAGGCGCCGTTCGTTGCAGCAAGCAACATGCAGTACATTTCCCAAATGCTATATGGCACGTACTGGAGCTGTTTTAAGAGTTCGGTAAGTCTTTGCCCTCGTTCGATAGTGTGCCTAGTTTCAGAGTCTAAGTCAGTTGAAAATTGCGAAAAGGCAGCCAATTCCCTAAACTGTGCCAAGCTCAATTTAAGACCGCCACCAACAGACTTAATAGCCTTAGTCTGCGCCGCCCCGCCAACACGAGACACAGATTGGCCAACAGAAATAGCCGGCCGTATACCCTGGTAAAACAGGTTAGTCTCTAGAAATATCTGGCCATCAGTAATAGATATGACGTTTGTCGGTATATACGCCGAAATTTCACCAGCTTGGGTTTCAATTATCGGTAAAGCAGTAAGGCTTCCGCCGCCAAGTTTGTCTGAAAGCTTTGCGGCACGTTCAAGCAAGCGGGAATGGAGATAGAAAACATCACCTGGATAAGCTTCTCTTCCAGGTGGACGCCTAAGCAAAAGTGACATTTGCCTATAGGCCTGGGCGTGTTTGGTCAAATCATCGTAAATAATCAACGCGTGACCACCTTTATCCCTGAAGTACTCACCCATAGCACAGCCCGCGTAAGGCGCCAGATAAAGCATAGCAGCCGGATCGGCAGGGGAAGTAGCAACAATAATTGTCTGGTCCATAACGCCTTCACGGGCTAATCGTTCCTTAAGTGCGGCAAGCTTAGATAGTTTTTGACCAATAGCAACATAAACGTTAATAACGCCAGACTTCTGCCGAGCCTGGTTTATCATAGTATCTACAGCGATAGCAGTTTTACCTGTTTGACGGTCACCAATTATCAACTCACGCTGTCCACGGCCAATCGGAACCATAGAATCAATTGCAACAAGTCCGGTCATTAAGGGTTCCGATACCGCTTTACGGTCGAGCACTTCCGGTGCCCGTCTCTCAATTCGGCTATTCTGCTTGGTTTTAATAGGGTCTCCACCGTCCAAAGGATTGCCTAATGGATCAACGACCCTCCCAATTAGTTCTTCTCCAACCGGCACTTCAAGAACCGAACCGCTTAAGCGTACGGTACTTCCCGCAGCCACCTGGGTGTCATCACCCATAATTACGGCACCAATTTCATCTTGGCCCAAGTTAAAGGCAAATGCCATAACAGTAGAATCTTTGCCTTCAATCTCAAGCATTTCATTGTATCCGGCCTTGGACAAGCCATAAATCCAGGCAATACCGTCACCAACCCGGGTAACTATACCAACATTTTCAATTTCTGGACGCGCCTTTAGTTCTGCAATTGCCGAACGAATATCTGCGGATAAGTCTGCTATCGATAGGTCTGACATTTAACTTCCTTGTTGTGCATTAATAGATTTTTTAAAACGATTCAAACGGCGGGCTATTGATAGGTCAAACCTTTGTTCGCCAATTTCAACCCTGGCTCCACCAATTACTTTTTTATCAATCACTTCAGTAACAGCAACTTCTTTAGCCTGGGGATAAGCTTCCTTGAAAGGGACAGCTAGATCTTCTAAGACCTGCCCATCTAGTGGACGTGCGGTTTTAGCAATTAAATCAACATAGCCCTTATCGGCCCAATGTTTCTGTACGTCCCTAAGCAAAGACTCAAGCTCGCTAACCCTGCGTTCTTCGAGCAAATAAGCTGCAACCGACTTAGACAGCCGTTTAAGATCAACTCCACCTAAACTTTTGTCAGCAATAACTTGGGCTACACTATGCCTAGAAACCTTTGCCATTTATAGAGCCCTCCTGGATGATGCTAAAGCCCTTTCAATTAAGCCTGCGTCTTTCTTTGCGTCAACCTTCTCGTCAATTACGGCTGAAGTAGCCTGCGCCACCAGTCCTGCCATTTCACCCTCAAGCTTACGTCGGGCAAACTCCATTTCCTGTTTAGTTTTAGTCCTAGTCTCGGTTAGGATTTGTTCGGCTTTAACTCTTGCGTCAGTCTCTGCCTGGGCGACCATTTGGCGTGCTGTCTGGTTAGCATCGCCAATAATCTGGTCAGCTTGCTTACGAGCGTTATGAAGTGTCTTCTCGATTTTTTCCTCGAGCTTCTGCTCATCGACACGCATCTTCTCACCCAGTTTTACGCCGTCCTCAACTATCTTACGACGTTGATTAAGAATCCTAACTATTGGGCCGAAAGCCCATTTCTTAAGAACGAAAAGGGCTAGCAAAAAGGTAATTAACTGGATAATTAACTGCTTTAAGCCGACGCCTAAAGCACCAATACCAGAACTAGCTGCAAAACTGTGTATCGGAATTAAGTTCATGTGCGCTTACTAATTTACCCCCTATTTGACGATGAAAATCGAAGCGAAGGCGAGCAGACCGAACAACTCAACAATAGCCACGAAAATTAGGGCTTGCCCTAAAAACTTGGCTGCTTCTGGATTACGACCTACTGCCTGCAGGTAGTTACCACCTATTAAACCAATACCAATGCCTGGCCCAATAAAGCCACCGCCAATCATCAAGCCTTTACCGATGATACCGGTGTTAATTGAGCTGGCGGCTACTACAACGTCTGAAATTGCTACCATATGTCTTTTTATTACTCCTATTAATTTAATCCCTGTTGGAGTATTTATACTGGTTATGCTCCTTACGCACCACCAGCACTACCAACCCCTTCAGGTTCTGCCTTTATTCTTTCAGGTACATCACCTTCGGTCAAGTCTTCATGCGACAAGTCGTTATGATCCTTGGCATGATTTACGGCAACCGCCAAGTACATAACCGACAAAACAGTGAAGATGTAAGCCTGCAAGACACAAATAAATGACTCTATTAGATAGAACGGTAAAGCGGAAACTGGTGCAATAATATGACCAAGATAAGCAAATACGTCAATTACAATCATCCCGATAGTAATATTCAAGTACAACCGAAGGCTCAGACTAATGACCCTTGTCAAATCAGTTAACATCTCAAGTAGGCCAATAATGAAATACAACGGGTTCTTAGGGCTGCCAACAAAGAAGTGTCTTAAATAACGCCTCATCCCGCCTGATTCTTTAACGGAAGCGTAGTAAACGAGCCCCATGGTAACTGCTCCCATGGCAAAAGTTGCATCCAAATCGGCAGTAAACGGCCTAAAGAGCCAAACTGAACCATGCTTAAATGCGCCCTCAATTATTGGAGTCAACTCCGACCAGTTATTGAATAGGATAAAAAAGAAGATCGTAACAAAGTAGGGAACGTACTTATAACCAATGCTAGGGTCACTAAAGCTATTCTCGACCAAGTTCATAATAAAATTTACACCTTCTTCAAATAGACCAACTATACCTTTACCGGGATGTATCTTGACTCTTCTAGCAACCCAAATACATAGAATAATAATGAAGGTAATAATGAGCCAGCCGTAAAGCATTGAGTTGCTAATGCTCCAGCCGCTAATATTGAATACTGTCTGTGGCGCTACTTGTACGTTCGGACCACTACTAGCAACTACGCCAGCCAATTTGCTAAGCACCATTATTTACTTCTCCTAGTTTTTGCATATTCCGGCAAATGCCTAATGGTACGCCAGACTATCAGTACAACTAGTATCACCCCAATAAACAATCCGATCATAGTGTAAAGTGGAGAGCTATTCATTTGTCGGTCCAAAAAGAAACCACCAAGCACAGGAATTAAAATAGCTAGTGCCATCTGCCAGCTCATAGTTATAACACTAGATATAAACAGCTGCTTTGTTTCAAATGAATCGGGATAGTCGGGCTTACTACTTGGCCCTTTCTCGGTTCGTTTCTCTACCATTCCGCAGATATTATACAGAAGCAACACCCCTGATACAACGGATAAGCCATAACAATTCTTAATTGAGATTAAACTTAGATTAACAAATTATTAATAACAAAACATTGATTGATGCTATATAATGTATATTACTATGACAGATAACGATTCAAAGGTAAAAGTTTATACAGCTACATGGTGTGCGTTTTGTCACGCCGCCAAGCAGTACCTCGACAAACTGGGAGTTAAATACACCGACCTGGATGTTGAAGCAGACCCGGAAAACGGGAAACAAGCAGTAGAGAAAAGTGGCCAGCGAGGTATTCCAGTAATAGATATTGACGGAGATATTATCGTTGGTTTTGACCGGCCAAAGATTGACAGCGCCCTTAAGTCCCACAACTTGGTAGCTTAAGAACTTAAACCTCAATAAACAAGTAATACACTACCTTAAGTAGTTTTAGGGTAGTGTTTTACTTGTTGGGCAAACCCTTAAATTACGTGACTTATCTCACCCCTAGGCAGTGGGAAATATAACAGGTTAATTACCCCTATAGAATATATTATGTATCGACAAATAAGGAGTTAGATGGATGCCTTACGAAATAGAAGGGCAAGATTTCTCGAGCAAAAGAATACTCGCCCGCATGGAAGAAGATCCCCAAGCTGCCAGAGACGTTTTAGTAGTTCTTCGATCAAGCCCGCCCCTTTCGCCTGACTATATTGATCCCATTAAGGTTAATGAAGTCAAAAATGCCCAAGGAGAAGTAGCAGCAAACCTGTACGAGTTTTTGGGCAAGGTCGTTACAGGAGCTAACACTGACATATACGAAGAGCTCGAAGACGCCGTTTACGACGCCGCAGATTCGGACCAAGAAAGCCTAAATAATGATTTAAACAAGCTTCCGAAAACAGGTTTAGGCAGTTCACGCGAAGATATAGCAATACGGAAAAAACTCGAAGTGACTACCAAACGCGCACATTACTTACTAGCTGCAGCAAACCTCATGATTTTACATGAAGCCTCTACGGCGGAAACCGCCTAAAAGCTTAGACAAACGGCAGACTAATTTGCCATAATTAGAGTAAATGGCATTTGAAGACTATAGGACTAAGGAATCGGTCGTAGTTGTATATACAGGCGAGGGCAAGGGCAAGACCAGTGCTAGCGTAGGCCTGATGGCGCGTTCGCTTGGTAACAACTGGAGAGTAGCATTTATCCAGTTCATTAAACACTGGCAGGTTAGTGAGCACGTATTCATTGAAGATATACAAGCTCTCTACCAGGAAAAACTTTTCTTTTATAAAGGTGGCAAGGGGTTTTTTAATGCCGGGGACTTAAGTGCTAAGGATGTCACTCCCGAAGAGCATAAATTAGCAGCAGAAATGACATTTGAAACCGCCATGGACTGCGCAACAAATGGCAATTACGATCTCGTCATCTGCGATGAGATCAATAATGCCGTTAACGACGGTCTGCTTAAAGTTAGCGATCTAAAGAAGCTAATAGAAAGACGAAGCCCTAAAACCAGTCTTTGTTTGACTGGCCGTAATTTCAAGACAGAGCTACTAGAACTGGTCGACATAGCGACAGAAATGAAGAAGATAAAACATCACTTTGACGACAAGTACCTAGCTAATAAGGGTATAGATTTTTAGTCTATTAGCTGGTAAAATATATCTTCATATAAGGCCATCGATTTTTTGGAAACTTACATATCTGATTTAAGTGGTATTCGTCACGCCAGAGCACTGGTGAATCCTATTAGTACCACGATTAGGCAAGGCGAACGCAAGCTCAACCGTCTAGAGAAAGCTGCTGAATTCGAAATTAGGCGTCGTATCTACACATCAAGTGATGCTGAAGCTACAGACGGACTGATTGGCAGAATACTCGAAGAAGAAGCGGAAGAAGGTGCACTAATAGTAGTCTCGGGCGACGGAATGCTGAACCGTGTAGTAAATAAAATAGTCAATGACGGACTTTCTGACGCCGCAAAACTAACGCCGATCCTGGCCTTAGGCGCAGGAAACGCAAATGCCGGAGCTCAGGCAAAACACACTAAACAGCACCGTAAACGTCCTGAGCTTATCCTGAGAGATGGCCAAATAATTGAATCGAACCCCATAAGATTCGATATCCAAAAACCACAGAACAAAGAACATATAACCCGTTCAGCAGCCTTCTTTGCCTCTCTGGGCATGACCGCCTTAGCTTCCAGCGATAGATACCTAAATAAGCCATCTCATCGAAAACATATGGGACGATATGCACTAACTAGGCATCTAAGTGAGCCGGTAATTGCGGCAAGAACCCTTTGGACGTCTAAAACCAATACTGTGATTCAAAATAACCAGGAAATTCAATTCTTTGACATGCAATTCTTAAACTCACCATTTATGGCCAAGTATCTTACTTACCCTATCCGATTAAGCGAACAGGCCATTTTTAATTGTGTGGTACCAGATAAGAAACTTACGACTTTGGCATGGTCTATGAAGCATTTGCTTAGAGGGACTATTTCTGGTGATTATATGAAACCAGAAGACAAAGTATATTTTGAAACTGTTCATGACATATATGCCCAATTTGACGGTGAAGCCGAAGTCATACCTTCTGGTAGTTGCGTATCGGTAAGAATGGAAGAGCAGCCAATACGGCTCATAATATCTAACCCCGACATATAGGCAAAATTTTCAGGAAATTAGCTACAATAGATAAACGTGGACACTAGGCCAGTATTATATATATTCGTCGGCTTTCCTGGAGCTGGAAAAACATCGATAGCCAAATTCATCCATCAGCACAGCAATGCAGTGCATATATGGTCCGACAGAGAAAGACAAAGAATGTTCGGTTACCCGACACATTCTTTAAAAGAAAGCCAAACTCTTTACCTAGCACTCAACATTAAGACAGAAGATTTGCTAAAAGAAGGCAAAAGCGTAATTTACGACACAAATTTCAACTACCAAAGCGACCGTAACTTAATGAAATCCATCACAGATAAATGCGGAGCCGATCTTAAACTAATATGGGTAACAACCCCTAAAGAAGTTGCAAGATCCAGGGCCCTAGAACACACGCACCGCGACCGTAACGGATATATAATCACGATGAGTGAAAAAGAATTTAACCACCTATGCGACCACACGGAAATCCCAACCGAAGATGAACATCCAATAAAAATAGATGGAACTACATTTAATGAGGAGGACATTAGAAGGAAACTTAAACTAAATTAAGTTATTGTCACCTTAATTGTCCTATATAATGGAGACTAAATGAACTTTCCGGCAAGATCTTCCTCACGAGTGCCGAACCGCCAACCTAGAGATTTAAAGCAGCGGCTACTAGAACTTTTTACAGGCCTACTCCCATTCATATTCCTGGCTCTACTCTTTATATTGAGCCACTTTTTAGTAGATGTAGCAGTTGTAGTCATACTCCTGTATATAGTTGCGTGGCTAGTGAGATTATTTGGCTACAACCACCGTTTACTAGCTAGCTTTTACTATCTTAAGCTCTCTTCATGTATAGATTGGCAAGCCAAACTCGAAGATCTGAAAGCAGATCATCCAAATCTAGTTACCGCTAAGGGTTTTTGGCAGACCAGGGCTGAAAGGTGGTATAACGAAATGCTCTACTCTGGAATAGCTAAGAAATCCAGACTAAACCCCGATGAGATATACCACGCTGTAATAGTAGCGGTGTATAACGAATCGGAAGACATAATTAAGTCAACGATCAAGGCAATATCTAAGAGCAAATATGACACAAAACGTATTATGCTTTTGATCGCCTATGAGGAACGTGGTGGACCTAAAGTTGAAGCTGCCGTTAACAGATTGGTAAGCAAATATAGCAGTAAATTTATGCTCGCTAAGGCAGTTAAACATCCGGATGAAGTTCCTGGAGAAGCCAAGGCTAAGGCCGGAAACATAACTTGCGCCGCTAAATACTTATCTAATTACTGCAAAAAACACTCAATACCATCCGAGCAGGTACTGGTTACTACCCTTGATGCAGATAACCGCCCACACCCACAGTATCTTTCGGCATTGGCCTGGACCTATTCTGTCACAAACAATCGAGTTCAACGCTCTTACCAACCCATTCCTCTGTTTATGAATAACATATGGGATGCTCCGGCGATCGTCAGGGTCATAGCTACAGACAGTAGTTTTTGGTTCATGATAGGAGCTATGCAGCCACATCGCCTAAGGCTCTTCTCGGCCTACGCCCAAAGTCTAGAAACCCTGCAAACCGTAGACTATTGGAATGTCGAAGTAGTAGTTGAGGACGGTCACCAGTACTGGCGCAGTTACTTTACCTTTAATGGCGACCATTTTGCTCTGCCAATATGGGCTCCAATTTACCAGGACGCAGTGCTAAGCAAGAGCTATTTAAAAACAATCCTTGCCCAGTTCCGCCAACTACTTAGATGGGCATGGGGTACGGCTGATACTCCATGGATGATCAGGCAAGCCTGGCGTGACAAGGAAATAAGCTGGCCGAATAAGATTATCCATATTCTAAGACAAATTGACGACTACATCGCCTGGTCAACAGCTCCAATAGTCCTGGCTATTGGCGGCTGGCTGCCACTAATACTTTCCAGTCATGCGCATCCGTCAGCTTTAATTACAAGCTTACCTTACATAACCAGTGCATTGCAGCTTCTAGCCTTAATTGGGCTCATTACTCCGGTCACTGCCAGTATGCTTAGTTTGCCACCGAGACCGTCGAGGTACGGTAAATCAAAGAATATATTAATGGTGCTACAGTGGGCGCTGGAACCACTGGCTCTAATTGGTTTCATTAGTTTTGCATCCCTAAATGCACACCTAAGGCTTATCTTTAACAAACCCCTGGAGACATTCAATGCCACAACCAAAACCCGACGCGGCCAACCAGTCACCTGAAACATTTCTATGGGGAGCATCGACAGCCGCGCACCAAGTAGAAGGCAACCAAAATAATGACTGGAGCAATTGGGAAAGTAGAGTCGCGGCTAAGCTTGCCAGCAATGCAGAGGCTAGACTAAAAAATGAATTGCCAAACTGGCAAGAAGTAGAAGAAGAAGCGGCTAACCCAAAGAACTATATTTCAGGCACTGCTGCTGACCACTATAACCGCTACAAAGAAGACTTCGATCTTATTAAGAAGATTGGCTTAAACGCATACCGATTTTCAGTTGAGTGGGCACGTATTGAACCAGAACCAGGCAAATACAACCAAGACGAGCTTGATCATTATGCCAAAGTAGTTATTGAGCTACGAACCAGGGGGATTGAACCGCTAGTTACTCTTCACCATTTTACAAACCCACGCTGGCTTGAAGATCACGGTGGCTGGCACGGTAAAAATGTGCCAGAAATGTTCGCAAATTACACTGAAGCTGTAGCTAGTAACCTAGGCAACGTTAAATACTATTGCACCATAAATGAACCAGGCAGCTATCTACTGATGCGATACCTGGGTGGTGGAGCCTGGCCAGAGTGGCCAAACATGAGCTTTGATCCTATAAACGGATACAAATATTTAAAAAACGTTATAAAAGCCCATAAGCTGGCCACTTCTAAAATTAGAAATATTAATACGTACGCTCAAATAGGCATGGCCAATAGTATTATAGATTTCCAGCTGGGAAGGAAAGACCCCATTAGCTGGCTGTTCACAAAACAACTGCGCTACATTCCCGATTTCTACTTACTTAACCGCTTAGAAGGCAGTATCGACTATATAGGAGTTAACTATTACATGCGGATGCTAGTAAAAGCCAACTTCAGCCATCCAGCAAATTGGGCCAAACGCTGGGAAACTAAAAACAGCCCACGCTCTGACATGGGTTGGGAGCTCTACCCAAGGGGAATATATAGTGTTACCCAAAAAGTTAAGAAGTATGGGCTACCGATACTGATTACCGAAAACGGAATTGCTGACGCGAAAGACAAGCTGAGATCAAAATATATTGAGGAACATGTAGCTGAAATGATGCACTCCAAAGAAGACGGTGCCGACATACAGGGATATTTCTATTGGTCACTACTAGATAACTATGAATGGAGCGAAGGTTTCTGGCCTAAGTTCGGTTTAATTGAAGTAGACAGAAAGACTCAACAACGTTCAATTAGAGAAAGTGCCCAAACCCTCGGCAGGATTATCAAGAAGTACTCTTAGATATATTCTATGTCTTTAAATACATGCCCTAAGGGTTAGCTAAAGACCAGGTTGTATACTTATGGCAATGCCAAATACTAAACACAAGTTGGATTTCAAAGAAATCAAGAACAAGCTGAAGCTGTTTGGGGTGTACCTGTTAAAGTTGCCAAGCCGCTATTGGCATGGCAACTGGATCCATAAAATCGTTACGGTTATAGCAATAATAGTCGGCCTGTTCTTCGCTACGGTTTATGGTATAGGTGAGTGGTATATATCTACACAGAACAATATTCCACTAACTTACGGTGTTAGCTTCATACCAGACTATGCTAAGAGTTTGGGAGTAAACCCAAAACAAACTATGTCGGCACTGATTGGAATCGGTGTAAGACAATTCAGATTGACTAGCTACTGGAGTGACATTGAGACTAGTCCGGGCCACTACAATTTCTCGCAATTAGACTGGGAATTCAAAATGGCTAACGCCGCACACGCCAAGGTCCTTTTAACGGTAGGACTTAGACAACCCAGATGGCCTGAATGTCATGCTCCTGGCTGGATCAACACAAATAAACCAATGAAGGATTGGGAGCCACAGCTGCTAGCTTTTATGACAAAAGTTATTAATAGGTACAAGAACAATCCGGCCCTAGAAGGATGGGAACTAGAAAACGAGTATTTCCTCAAGGGCTTCGGGGATTGCACAAACTTTAGTCGCTCGCGCTTGATTACCGAATACAACCTTATTAGGAAGCTAGATGGCCACCATATTCCAATCGACATCCCAAGAAGCAACAATGCCATTGGTTTCCCAATTGGCAACCCGACACCTACCTTTTACGGTATTTCAGTTTACAAACGGGTTTGGGATGCCAACCTAACCCATAGATATCTTCAATACCCGTTTCCTTCCTGGTATTACTCATTCCTGGCTGGAGTTCAGGAACTCTACCAGGGTAAAAATATGATTATCGACGAAATGCAGGCAGAAGCCTGGCCACCAAGCGGAAAAACCATACCTCAAACAAGTTTGGCAGAGCAGAATAAGTCAATAAATGCTACTAGATTAAAGAACCGCTTCACTTTCTCTAAAGCCACTGGCATGAAAGATGTTATTATGTGGGGCTCAGAATATTGGTATTACCGAAAAGTCGTTCTACATGACCCAAGTTTATGGAACGTTGCCAAAAAAGAATTCGCTGCCAACCATTACCATACCGGCGAGTACCTATTTAACCATCTAAACGGCTAGAAGGCCTCTTTTGCTATACAATTAAGATGTTATGCCAAGCAAGAAACGCCGACAACCCAAACAGATCGTCAATCGACGGGCACGCTTTGACTACGCCATCGGCGATACATATATTGTCGGCATGGAACTTAGTGGAGCAGAAACTAAAGCTTTAAGACTAGGGCTTGGCAATCTTGTAGGGTCATACGTAACCATAAAAGATGACCAGCTATGGTTAATTAATGCCACTATAAGCGGTACCGGATCAGTCAGAATTAGCGACCAAGACCAAACTCGCACTAGGCGTTTGTTAGCTAAAAGAAGGGAAATAAACCAAATGATCCAGGCTAAACAACAAGGCAGGACCATAGTGCCGCTTGAGATACTAAACCGAGGCAGGTATATAAAGCTGAAGATTGCCATTGCCCAAGGAAAGAAACGCTACGACAAGCGACAGACAATCAAGAAACGTAGCGAAGAGCGACAAATGGCAAACGCCGTCAAAACAAGACACCTAAATTAGCCTTTGTTTATAAGTTGCTGTTATTATTGAATAGTTAAAACTAAAACAAAAATGCAAAATACTACTGACGTATCTAAGTTAATTGGATTATGCACATCCACCATTCGTACGTATCAGGATGATAGTGGAGCTTACCCGGCATCACCTAACTTTGAAAAGTACAGGTATTGCTGGTTCAGGGATGGCTCATTTATTGCAGACGCGATGAGCCGTGCAGGGGATATAGAATCAGCAGAAAAATTTTTCGGATGGTGCTCAACCCTAATTAACATTCGACGTGACCATATTTTATCTGGAGGAAAAATTGATGCACGCTATAAACTTGATGGCAAAGAATCTAATGAGCCATGGAATAACTTTCAAATCGACGGATTTGGAATCTTACTCTGGGCAATTAGTGAACACGGGAAAAGACATAACCGCAGCATAGAGCAGTATAAAGATGCCACTGGCCTTATACAGCATTATTTGGCAACTAAATGGTACGAGCCGTCTTTTGACTGCTGGGAAGAGAACTTGGGAATACATGCGGCAAGTTTAGCCTGCGTATACGCCGGTTTAGCAGCATATGAGCATCCAGAAGCGCCCAAAGTAAAGGAAGTCATAGACTTAAACCACGAAAAAAATGACGCAAGCCTGCTTCTTTGCCCGTTACTCGGCGCGGTGTCTGACAGTGAATTTGAGCCTTATCTAAAGAGGATTGAGCAAGAGCTAATTGCTCCTGACGGTGGAGTCTACCGCTACCTTAAGGATGAGTATTATGGGGGAGGAGAATGGCCGGTATTAACCTCTCTTTTAGGTTTGTACTACCTTAAATTGGGACGTAGAGAAGAAGCACTACTAAAACTCAAGTGGATCACAAAACAAATGAATGACCGCGGCTGGCTACCCGAACAAACCAAAGATTATTTGCAACTACCAAACCAACACTTTATTTGGCTTAAACGTTGGGGGCAATCGGCAAATCCACTTCTTTGGTCAGGGGCAATGTTTATTATTCTGGCAAGTAAAATCGTGTCTGTCCAACCAGTGAAACGCCGCGAGAACCAGCCAAGACCATTGGTTTTTTCTAATTAATGTGGTAAAATAGGTTTCTTATGCACGAGTTTATAGGCAATACGCCTCTAGACCAAGAAGAACGCGGCTGGAACGATAACGTACTGCACGTTTACCCACGTACCTTCAAAGAGGAAAGACGGGAAGGGGAAGAGCACCTAGGAGTAGGTTCCATTTTAGGCATAATCAGCAAACTAGATTGGATGAGAGAATCGGGCATCACTGCTATATGGCTCGGTCCTATTTATGAATCGCCAGGGCTCGACGGCAACTACGATATCTCAAACTATTACCAGGTTAACCCTGACCTGGGCAACTTAGACGACGTTAAGGAACTAATCAATGAAGCTCACGTTAGAAACATACGTGTCATATTTGATTTAATTCCTAACCATACTTCAGACCAGAGCACATGGTTTAAGTCATCAAGCGACCCAAATAATGGTGACTATGAAAGCTTCAAAGATTATTACATTTGGCGCGACCCTATAGAAGGGGAATTACCAGATAATATAGTCGCCGAGGACCGACTAACAGGATTACCGGAGGGTCTAACTGTACCGAACAACTGGACAAGTATATTTTCCTTGCCCCAATTAGAAAAGATGCGTGAGCAATATGGCGGAAATATTCCAGAAGAAGTTGACATACCCGCCGTCACTGCATGGGTGTGGAATGAAAAACGTCAACAATTTTATCTTGCAGAATTCCTTAAACAGCAGCCAACTCTAAACTGGGCTAATCCCAAAGTGAGAGAAGAGATAAAAAACGTAGTGAGATTCTGGCTGGATTTAGGTATAGACGGATTCCGAGTTGACGTAATCAACCATATAGGTAAAGATCCTAAATTTAAAAACGAGGGCATAGCAGTAAAAGGTACAGCTATTGGAGAGTACACTTCTGGCAAAAGTAATCCTCACGACCAATGGAAACAGGAAAAGTTAATGAGTCACTGGCCAGAGCTAGGAAAATATACAAAGGATCTATTTTCGGTTCTTAGAGAAGAAAAATATAAAGACAGAAACGTACGCTTTATCCTTGAAGACTGGATTAGCGCCTTAACCCACGACGACCGATTAGACAAGTTAGCTCCTAATGTTGCTAATGTTTTCAATTTTGAAACCCTGTTGAATACCGATCGCAATCACTGGTCAGCCAAAAACTTTCGCTCAGTTCTAAGAGAATATTATTCACGTATGCAAGATTTAGTTGGCGCCCTTCCCAACCAGGTATCCGGTAATCACGATACCGACACATTGCGTAGTCGACTCAACTCCCCCATGACCGCTAGAGCAGCATACCTTCTGTTAGCTTCATTACCTGGAGCTCTCTACACCTGGCAAGGGGACATGATGGGAAGGCCAAACGTAAAAATACCCAAAGAACTACAAATAGACGCTGAAACAGGCATGCGAGATGCTGAACGAGTCCCAATACAATGGGATTCATCAGTAAATGGAGGTTTTTCTAGAGCCCAAAGAGAGAACCTATGGCTGCCTTCGGTAGATAAAAAAGTCTATTTAAGAGATAACCTGTACTTACAAGCTAGAGACCCGAGTTCACCATATAGCTTTATACAAGCCATATTACTGAGGCGCAAATACGACAATGCTCTAAAAATTTGTAATAATTTAAGATGGCTAAACAATGATAACAAAGATGTGCTTGCTTTTGCCAGAGCCGACCCAAATGACGCTCGTCGACAAGTTATATCAATCACAAACTTCTCCCAAAATACAACACCTGCTTACATATTTGACGCCCACCAAACAAATGGAACTATAACTTTTACATCCCTACCCCAGAAGGGACAGGAGGGCAAATATATAGACCTAAACAAACCGATCGTGCTCCCACCAGATGCATCCTATCTTATAGATAGCGTTGCTTAAGAATAAATTCAGGGTCAATGAGAACCGGCCTAAAACTGTTTGGTATAATAATTAGAATTGATGAGGATAGGAATCGTCACAGACAATTACTTTCCCTCTATTGGTGGAACCGAAATATCTATCTCAAGCTACGCTAAACAGCTAGAGAGCCAAGGACATACGGTTTTTATTTTTTGCCCAAGCCAGGGCCGAAAGAACCCAAAGCGTGAACCGAAAAACACCATACGCTTACCATCGATAAGAGGCATTTATCCGGATCACCCAATCATGTTCACATATCCGGGCATTACTAAAAGATTCGCCTCCCACAATCTAGACATCATCCATAGCCAAACTCCTATCTGTGCTCCATATATAAGCAACCATATATCTAAAAAACTCGGCATCCCACACATCCACACCATGCATACTCTGGTTCCTGAGCAAATAAAAAGCTGGAACTCAGGGCTACTAAGAATGCTAATCCTATACATTATCCAATCAATAATTCTAAAAACCCCGAAGCTCCCACCAAACTACATAACAGATAAAGAGAGAAAAACCATGGCAATTAAGGTAAGGCTGAGCTGGATATATATACTCCGAACCATAAACCTAGCTGACAAACTAATAGTTCCCTCTAAGCATGTCAGAAGAATACTTAGATCAAGAGGATGTAATAATAAAATTGAAGTTTTACCAACTTTCTCCAACATGAGTTTTAAGAACACCCGTAAAATTAGCAGAAAAAAACTAGTGAAACTTATATATGTAGGACGTTTAGATAAGGAGAAACGACCTAGTGTACTTATACAGATGGCTAGGCGACTACCCAAAAACCAAGACTGGCGTCTGACAATAGTCGGCAACGGCACCCAGAAAGCAAGGATGCGTTTTTTGATCCGCAGATACAAGCTAAACAAAAGGGTGGTTCTTAGGGGGAGACTATCTCAAAGACAAATAGCCAAAGAACTTAGAAAATCCGATATCTTTATTTTGCCTTCATACAGGTTCGACACTCAGGGGATTGTACTGCTTGAAGCTTGTGCGGCAGGTCTGCCAATAGTTTACTGCGACAACCACTTAAGCGTAGGAGTGGAAGAATCCAACAGTATCTTAACCAAACCAGACGCTGACAGCATGTCAGAGGGGGTTAGAAAATTAATATCTAACCGTAGGCTCAGGCAAAGGTTAGCCAAAAACTCCCTTGAAGTTAATAAGAAATACTTGCCTGATCTACTTACAGAAAATTTAGTATCTATCTACAGCCGAACTATAAATAGCTACAAAAGACAGCAAAAAATACAAGCCTAATATTTTAATCCCTAGCTAAGATAGTTGCTTCTTAGCTAATCTGTAAGCTATAATCGACGTGTTCTGTAGTAAGACTACGGAGGTTCTTTTTTATTCCGGGGTAGCTCAGCGGTAGAGCGGGTGGCTGTAGGTATTATGCAGCCTTCGGTGGTAACACCGAAGTGAAAAAAGGGTGAATTGCGGGAAGCCTAAATCTAAGACAAGGTAATCCGCAGCCAAGCCAGGATTAGGATAAAGGATCCTGGAAGGTTCAGAGACTAGAAGGTGAGCCTAACAATAATCCTTCATAAGCGCCCTTGTTCCAAATACTGGAACATGAGATAGTCCACACCAACAGAAATGTTGGACAAAGTGTAACCACTAGGTCGCTGGTTCGAATCCAGTCCCCGGAGCCAATATAATTTACATATGCATTAGTCTGTGGTATGATATATTTATGAATAGTTTTGAAGAGTCCGATACTTTTAATGAAATGGTCGCCAGTAGACTTAATGAAGTAGCCGCTTTGGCAGAATTAGAACAAATGAGATTAGATCTTAGAGCTCGCTTCGCTGCAAGTGTGGCTTTTGGGGAAGAAGAGATAGAAGAACCAGAAGAAGAATAGCATTATTTTCGTCGCGCAAAGTAAGCCCGTTAGCAGAAAACAAGCAGTTTATTTAATCATAAGTGTTATACAGCGCCTGAGACGCCTGCTATCCGAACTATACTCCACATCTCGATAACTTCAGCCTTAATTTGGTTCCATTTCGTCAAAGTCAGTTGAGCCAAGCATTGTACCAAAGGTGATTTGATTACTTAATATATCTTATCGGCACTGTTTTTTTCATAAATATAAGTTGCTTGCTAAGTAGGCGAATTATTTTTATTTTTGGCAATGTTGTATCTGTTAGGCCGGTTCTAGACCGTATTGACCCACAAGACAAATACTACTCTATGTGTCTTACAATCTTTACAAACATAGCTTTCAGTGCAGACAAGTCCATCGCTTCGGCCGCCATTTTTGAGGCATCATCGTTTTCGTCTCCAACTACATCATCCCAATTAATGTCGTAACCGGCATCCCGTGCAACTCGAGTCCAGAAAACCCTTTGTGTGCGGCCATTACCTTCGCGGAATGGATGTATATAATTCAGCTGGTCATAAAAATAAGCTAACCTGTCAACAAATACTTCAGTTGATAAACCTTTAAGATTATTTTCTTGATTAAGTTCGCCGAATACGAAATTAGCAGCGTCAGTTATCTTGCTAACAAGCAGAAAATACTCGGCATTATCTTCATTCTTCTTAATATCCACGGTGCGGATTTTGCCAGCCCAATCATAAACATTGCCAAACAGCTGCTTATGCAAAGCTAATAGTTCCGCTACGTCATTGGTACGGGCAATAGCTGCCGCCTCGAGTTCCAATTCATTAGCAAACACAATTTGCGCTTCAAGCTCTTTAAGCTCTTGCGGAGATTTTGCGCCAAGCAAATTGCGCAGGTCACCAATAGTTTCGTCGAAATACGGATCGACGAAGTCGGACACTAGATCACTCCGTAGCGAGCTCGGATCTTTTTAGCAACCGCTTTAGCAGAAGCCTTGCCAACAATATAATTGTCAGCAATTTTGCGTGATTCTTTAGAAACTTTTAAGCCCTCCAGTCGTTCGTTTGCTACGGCCTGCTGTACATTGTTTTTCCGCTTCAATGCTTGCTTATTCATACTTCTTATTATATCACGAACTAGACCGAAATTACAGATTGAGTTTGGTAATCCATAGAATTAAGTAAGCGTAAGCTGATGATATGCTTTTACGCTCGCAATCTCGCTATATTTCTTCGGGATATCCTTCTTGGATTGACTTATAGATATACGGTTTTTGGGGTTTTTAGCAAGTTTAATACGCCTCTCTAGCTCGAGCTGAAACTCTTTACTATCCTCATCGACGTTTATAGCTTTATTGCTCATGATTGTATTATACCGTATTTAGACCATCAAATACGTACAAGAGCTTGACAAATAACAGGGGTAAGCTAAAGTAAAGCGAGCCTAAAATTTAGGTGGTAGAAATGCCTGGTTCGAATCCAGTCCACGGAGCCAGACCAAGCACTAACAGAGGTTGACCGTGTACCTAGACCCGGTTTTCCTATTTTGGTCAAGCTTTCTCTTATCTGTTAGCAGGTTCGAGTCCAGTTTCCTTAAATATTGCAGCCCCATTTCATGCCTGGGTTGGTCGGGCTTTACAGTCTAGACCGTTAGGTTGAGTCATTTTTGTAACTTTTTATGTTTTAATATAATGTTTATACTATGCCATCCCCAGAGACACTCCTTAAGGGAATTGAAAGTTTCGTTCTTACGGTAAACGATATTCAGGTAATGCCTGTTTATTGGATAAATACGCTCGATTATAAAAACGGATTTAAAGGCGCTAAAGGTTCACCAGAAGATATGCAGCTTGAGATAGACAGGATACTGCAAAGCTGTAATGAAGCCACAGAAGAAGTTAATGTAAGAGATGAAGCAAGCGCCAGGAACTTCCTGTATCGTAACCAAATCGGCATAGATTGTTCAGGTTTCGTGTTTCATTTAATTAATAAAGTACTTGAAGCTGAGGGCTTGGGCCTATACAGTGATACGCTTTTTGTGAATAAAAAGGAACTCATACAGGCAGCTACGAAAGATAGCTGGAAAGACGAACACATCCTAACCGATGATGAGATAGCCAACTTGCCAGCTCAGGTGCCCCTCCGATGGGTCTGTACTATCTTTAACAAAGAACCAGCATCACAAGTAAATGTTGCACGATTATGTAATGATATGGGGTCAGTCGCCGTTGCGAGTTTAGTAGAGGTGCAGTCTGGTGATTTGATTGCCATGGGGAAGAATAGTAAATCAAAACACGTGGCTATCGTAATCTCAGTAGAGGATAACTCAATTGAGATTTGGAATTCATATCGTGAAGACGCATCATATGGTGGAATAATGAGTCACCAAATTCGTATTATTGACAAAGATGCTCCTATTGAAGAACAGTCATGGTTAGGGTTTGACTTACGTCGTTATGAAAATTTTGCTATTCGACGGCCTAAAGCATTTATAATCTAAGTCCTCGATGGATCTTTACTTGCGGGAGTTATTTTGAAAGTTTATCATGATCTTTTGCGACACACGTCGAAATGCTCTTTGAGTTCGACCATTACCTTCGCGGAATAGATATATATAATTCAGCTGGTCATAAAAATAATCTAACCTGTCAACAAATGCTTCAGTTGATAAACCTTTAAGATTATTCTCTTTCCTAAGTTATCTGAACACAAAAATTAGCAGCGTAAGTTATTTTACTAACAACTAGAAAATACTCGGAATTATCTTCATTCTTATAAATATCCACTGTGCGAATTGCGCCCTCCCAATCATAAACATTGCTAGATAAGATGCCTAGACATCACTGAGACGATTCTACTTTAGCATTTTTCTTATAGAGGAAAGCACTACTTAATGACTAAGTCTTTTTTACCTTCAGCAACATCGTGTATAGCAAGGCTAAGTAATGTCTGGTAAGGGATGTTATTTCTCTTAGCTTTTGCCTTTATTTTAATTAAATCAGCCTGCTTAACTCTTAGTGTTATAGGTCTTGTATTATTGAGTTGTTTGTATCGCCTTGAAGCATCTTCAATAAGACTTTTACTACTTTCTAGATCCGGTATGCTCTCGTATTCCTCTAATGTGTCCTCAATGGCTTGTTCTTCTTCATCTAAAACAAGCCCACTAAATGGGTCGTCTGGAATTTTTACCATCATCTATCTCCTTTCTTAATATATAGTTTTGTAAATTTTCTACTTGAATAAACCGTTTTTAAAAATATATGCTGCTTACTTAGGTCAACTATGTACGGAACTACATATGCGTAATCTCCGACTTTGACTACATAGATCCGCTGGTGATTATTGGTATTGCTTGGGTTCTGCTTATCATCCAACAAATCACCGTTTTTTATAGCGTCTATAATCTCATCGAATCCAATTCCTCTTGTAGCCTTTAAGATTTCATTCTTTTCATCGCTGAATCGAATTCTCAAAGGCATACTCAAATAATATTAAAATGTACATCTATTGTCAATACGATATCTTTACGCATTTACCTTAAAAGAAGGGGAGTTCAAACCCAGTCCCTGAATCCGGCGTGATCGTCGGAGCTTTTGTGATAAGCCCGCGACATCATGACGCATCCTCGACATTTAGAGCCTCTTTTTCAGAGACTGTTAGCTTTTCTTTCTCAAGTAGTTTACGCACTTCTTGTGTATTGTCTGTTTCGATGTTCTGTAAGGTTATATTCCAGAGCTGAACGGCGAGCCAAGATAGATAAACAACTACAGAATATTATAACTAGTTTAGCAAAAAGTCTCGATGGAACCAGGTTAAGTAGAGATAGGATTAGAGAAAAATTTTAACAATCAATATGTATTTATACAAAAGCAAAAGCTCTTGATGTTTATGCTAAAACATTACAATTAATAAGGACAAAATATTCATCTTATTAATTTCCGAGATTGCAACATTGCATTCTATTAATCAAAATCGAAGAATTACTTGAACTAACCATTGAGCAAACGTGTAAAGACAGGGGTCTAGTTACTGCAGGTCTAAGATAATATGCCGTAACCGGCTTTCCAACGATTAAAGAATTCATGCTTTGAGTTTCTTCCTATAGGCGTGGGTATCTTTGATCTAGAAGGTGATGTATCTGTTATTTCTTCTAAACTATCTGCTGACTTGAATAGTTTAGTTGCGATTTGAGCAGAAACTATATAGTTAGTTGGGTCTTCGTTGGGTTTTTTGCTTCCAAGCGAAAACGAAGTATACATTATTCTGTCAATTGCTTGATCGATACCTGATGTTGTTAACGGATCAATTTTTATGGGTTCTAATTCCTCTGGCAAAATGGCGGCTCTATTGATCATATCGGACATATGATTTCCAACTCTGATCCATGCGCTGTGTACGGGGATATCTCTTTGTTGTTCCCTTCGCAAATCAGTTAATATTCCTCTTGCGTTTTCCCAACCCCTAAAGGATGCTTCCTTTAGGATTCTATACAAAAAATCTGAAGCCATAAAGGTAATTCTTTCTTTGTCGTTACCAAGCTCAAGTATCTCATGGGCATTTCCATTTTCTATGGACTGGGCTATACTCAATAGTTTCGAAGTGTCTTTATATTGTATCCCAGGGTAAAGCACATAATCACCTATTGTTAGTCGTTCGTTTACTTCTTGCGGTAGAGACGCCATTCTGTTAAAAATTACTCTGGTGTCTTCTTCGTCTCTTATCGACATAACGGAATCAAAAGCTTTCAACCAGGTTCTTCCAGTAATAACATCATGACTATATCCTGATCGAATTTTTCGCATAGCCTCAGTTCTATTACTAGATACACATCGCTCCAATTGTTCAGAAACTGATTTTATGTTTTGCTCGATACAGAACCTATATAAACCAGTCAAAAAGTCAACGAACCGATTCTCGAAGTTTGGATTATCTTTAATACGCTTATCAACGCCTCTGTATGCTAATTCAGGTAAGTCTGCAAGGCCATTATATCGATTACCAATCTGTAAACGATTATTTAGGATCAAAGATGATTGAAAAAATTTAAAATATTCGTCATCTTCTACTCCGCCCAAATTACCACTGATAATACCTCTTATGTAATCAATGCTGTAATTCTGACCTTCTATGGAATAGACATCTCTCTTAATCATCTTTATATCGCGTGGCCTGATAAACTCAGCAAACTCGACATCTGTAGCATTGATTAATTCGCCATTACTCATAAACATACTATACCACACTAACTGTATATTGCAAGCAGGCTTAGGGCACTACTTGCGTGACTCCTCTCATTGCATACTATTTTATTGCGGCACATAATGCATGCAAGAGGAAAATTATGAACGGAAAATACTTTATAGTCGGTACGTTCTTTGGCATCCAGCTTCGGATCCATTATTCGTGGCTCATTATTTTTGCCCTGATTGCCTGGACAATCATTACCAGTTATATACCGTCATTCAAGCATGGGTTGTCACCTTTAGTTCTGACTAGTGCTGGTTTGCTAGTAACATTCATTTTCTTTGCATCAGTCATCGCCCATGAGTATGCCCACTCTATTGTCGCCAACCGCCGGGGCATGAGAATAAAGCGAATCACCTTATTTGTTTTTGGTGGTGCCTCTGAACTGCAACATGAACCAGATAGCGCCAAAACCGAACTGCTTATGACAGTGGCAGGACCTTTAACAAGCTTCATAATTTCTGGTGTTTTTGCTGGGCTATGGCTGTTAGCTATGCATTGGCACATTACCGCAATTGAAGTTATTTGCCAGCCAGTTGCCGTGCTTAACTTCATTGTCGGTTTATTTAACTTGTTACCGGCATTTCCACTCGATGGCGGGCGTATTCTGCGCTCAGTAGTGTGGTTAATTCGTAAAGACTTTGCGTCGGCCACCCGCATCGCCACTAATGCCGGCGTTGCACTGTCGTACCTGATGATTGGTGTTGGTGTATTGTCTATGTTTGCCGGCGATCTAGTCGGTGGACTATGGTTTGCTATAATCGGCTTCTTTTTACTTCAGTCAGCTCGTATTAGCTACTCGCAAACCGTTGCTCAAAGTATATTAACTGGCGTAAAAGTATCCGATGTCTACAATGACAGTTTTGTCACTGTACCCCTCGGTATCTCAATTAACGAGTTCCTATCCGGTTATGTACTACGCTACAAGCATTACGACTTTTTAGCCGCAGATCAATCAGGAAAGCCAATTGGCATTATCGAGATGTCTCAAGTAACAAGTGACCCACATAGGCATTATGAAAATAGCATCGATAAATATATACAACCACTCACTAAGAGTTTGGCACTGAAGCCGTCCGATCCGGCCATAAAAGCGCAGCAGGTCATGCAATCGCACAACCTGGATATTCTGCCGGTCATGTCTGGGAAAGAACTCATTGGCGTGGTTATGCGACGCTACCTGGAAGACTATGTCGCAGTTCATCGTTTGCGGCGCTAGATAACCTGCACGATCTTATGTCACTACTGTGACCATCATCATTGCCGCTTTTCTCCTATGGGCTCAAAATAATAACATAGCAGATAAACGGAGAGCTGCTTATGAACGGAGAAAGGAGAAACAAATAGCGTAATCTTTTTTTGCTTTAAGCATGAGAAAGGAGACTAACAATGCCATTAGTTAGTTACAAACCATTCCGCGAATTACAAGAAGCGGAATGTGATTTAGAAAAACTCTTGGACACGGATTGGGGCTCCTGGCTGTCATTTACCGAGTCTGCAACTATGGATATGTACGAAGAAGGCAGCAAGGCAAATAAGACAGAGGCTATGTTTAAAGACGGCATCCTAAAGATTACTATGCCTACCAAGCGCAAAAAAGAAGCCAATAAAGTTACCGGCAAATAAGGGGGGTATTATGTACTTCTTTGACCGACAAGATGCAGGCAAACGGCTAGCTGATAGACTCACTAACTTTAAGGACTCAGATGTAGTTGTCCTAGCCCTGCCGCGAGGTGGTGTTGTTATCGGAAAGGAAGTGGCCAAAGCATTGCACGCCCCACTCGGTCTAGTATTAGTGCGTAAGATCGGTCACCCATACCACGCAGAATACGCCATTGGCGCATTAGCCGAAGACAAGAAGCCAGTTTACAATGAAGCTGAAGTATCAGCTATAGATAGAGCCTGGCTTAAGAAAGCTGAGTCGGCCGCTCATAAGCTGATCGAAAAGCGCCGGCAAATTTACTACGGTGACGACTTCTCTCCGCCAAATGCCAAGGGTAAGACCGTGATTTTGGTTGATGACGGAATTGCCACCGGGCTAACGATGCAGGCGGCAGTCAAAGCATTAAAGCAGAAAGAACCAAAAAGAGTAATAGTGGCTGTACCAGTAGCACCGCGAGACTGTGTGGCTAAACTTAAACAAATGGCCGACGAGGTTATTCTGCTTGACGATCCTGATAATTTTCTAGGCGCTGTAGGTGTCCACTACCAAAATTTTCCACAAGTTAATAATGAAGAAGTGAAAGCATTTCTTCGGGAGGTGAGATATGACTTACACCAACCAACTTCCACCGGCACGCCAATTTCTAAGTCTCGCTCAGCACAATAAGTTTCCGGTCACACGCACTAAAATACTAAGGCTGGTAAAAAGCATAGGCTCCCCAGAGACAGTCATTGATTTTTTGAGGCTGTATCCAGCCAATGATACATTCAAGAGCCGTGTCGACTTCATGACCCGTTGCAAAGAATTGGAAATGTTTATTAATCAAGATCACATAATGCTCAAAGAAATTTTGCGAAGCCCGCAAGATTAGGGCAAAACTCAAGAAAGTAGGACATATGACACAATTACCTACAGATGACAACACGCCGTTTTCGCTGCCGCGTGATACTTCCGAAGTTATGCCCATAGATTATGCGGAGCTTATTGGCGATGTGAATACGCAGGAAGACTACGACAAATGGCTTGATGATGACCTTATTAAATCAGCTAAGCATCTAATGATAACAGGCATTTCAAGCCATGAATACTACACTACTAATCACGACCTTATTAATAGCTGGACAGAATACAGGTACGGCCATCCAGTTCTTATAGTTGGCGCTGAAGATGGATTGGATCGTGGCGATATGTACATTACTTTTGAAGACGATGAACCAAATATTTATATCAAGCAATCAGCTGGCGGACATTCTTCAATATATTTCAGCGAAACAACCTTGCATTTTTGTTCCGCACTAAGACTGCTAGCAGGGCGCAGGGCAAGTTCTACAAGTTTATGGACCTGGATGTTGACCGGTTTAATGAAGCGAGGAGGATGGCATGATTGACTTCCCTGAACCGCATGAACTGGAAGAACTCAAGGCTTATAAGGAGCCTTACTGTGTCACGATTTATGTGCCTTTACTTGACCCATCCGGCGCTAGCAATCCTAACAAAATTGAGCTTAAGAACCTGCTACGGCAAACGAAAATCGCTCTGCTAGATACCGCTATCTCAAAACGTGATTTAAGGAAAACGTTACGTCCGGTTCAGGAACTACTCAAGGATTATGAATTCTGGCCTCGGCACCAGGAGAGCCTTGCATTGTTTATGCATTCCAGATTCTTCCGTCATTACCACATCCCTGATCATCAAACAACCTACATGTTAACTGTAGAACGAGGCTTTAACCTGGAGCCACTATTAAAAGCCATGCATGAGAACCTGTCTTACTTTGTCTTGGCGCTTGGTCATAAAAACGTACAGCTTTATGAAGGCAATCACTTCCATTTGCGTACTGTGCATTTGAAAGATTTTCCGGCTAATATGGATGCAACTCTTCACTATGATGAAAATCCTAAATGGCATGAGACCCATACTATTGCTCCAACCGGCAACGGTAAAGGTTCGGAGGCATACCATGGTCAGTACAATGTCTCACAAGTCGACAAAGAAATGCTGGAGGAATTTTTCCGCACAATCGACCACCGGTTGCATTATTACCTTTCGTCACAACATAAGCCACTCATTCTAGCCGGCGTAAACTACTTATTGCCTATTTACCGCAAGGTTAACACTTACTCGTACCTCTGGCCCAAAAGCATAAAGGGTAATATTGCGAACGAACATTCGAGAGTAATCCAGGACAAGGCCTGGGCGTTGGTTAGTCGTGGAGGTTAATCATGAAAGCCTATATTATTTCTAGCTACTTCAGGCACTTTGCTGACGAGATTATCGGGATTCTACCCGAAGCAGAACCCGGGTCAGTTACCATAAATAACTATCCTAACAGAGAAATACATGTAGTCGTACATGATGAAAAATACTGGATAGTTGAATCTAATGCTTTACTGGATAACCAGCTGCTTATGCTTAATGAAGAGACCCGTATGCCTAGAAGGATATCATCGATGATGTTGTTAATATCGTGCACGAAGCCGGTATCGCCGCCAAAGCGGATTGGCAGAAACCTATAATCGTAATCAAAGGCTGCCTATGAAAGCGGATCATCAAATTAGTGCGAGACAACTCAACATAGACTTGGCTTCTAAAAAAGAGTCGCAGCTTTTTTGTTGGTTTCTGGCCTGTCTGCTGTTTGGTAAACCAATACAGCAAGAGGTCGCTAGTAAAGCTTATGATGCCATCACACATACCGGCATCACCAGCGTTAATAAGCTAATTAAAACCGATTGGGACACGCTTGTTGCCCTACTGGATAAGGCTCATTATGTGCGCTATGATTTTTCAACTGCCACGAAGTTACTACAAATAGCCAGGAACTTAAAAGAAGATTATGGTACTGTATCGCAATTACTTAAACAGTCCAAAGATTTAAACGAACTTGAATCGCGTCTGCTGGCATTCAAGGGCATCGGGCCAGTAACGGTAGCTATTTTTATGCGTGAGGTCGCACCTATCTGGTTTCAAGAAGCGGCAACGCACGATTATGATTTAGCTATCCGGGTCACCAAGATCCTGAACCAACATAATTTTGAAGCTTACGTAATTGGTGGAGCGGTCAGAGATCTCTGGCTTGGACGACATCCGAAAGATTTCGATTTAGCCACCAATGCTACACCGGCGGAAATTATGGCTATCCCTGAATTCAAGCTGTCAAAATACAATGACACAGCCCAAGCTTACGGAGTAACACGCGTCAAGTTTGTTCAAAACAATGTGATTAAGGAACTCGAGATAGCAACTTTTAGAAAGGATATCGAAGCGCACCGCGGTCGCAAAGCAACCAAGGTAGCATTTGCCAAACTGGAGGACGATGTAATACGTCGTGATTTCACTATTAACGGCATTGCACTCGATCCGGGCACAAACTTTGTGGTTGACTACGTTGGCGGAATTGACGATCTCGAAAACAATCTTATACGTTTTATAGGCCAGCCACTGGAGCGTATTAAGGAAGACCCGCTGCGCATCATGCGCGCGGTCAGGTTCAAAAACCACTTGGGCTTTTCGTATCACCCCAGTACAGTTCAGGCAATCAAAGAAGCGGTCGGGGGTGGTTATATTGCCGCAATTGCCATAGACCGCTTGCGTGATGAACTGTCCAGTCTGTTGATTCATCCAAGCCGTCGCCAGGCAATGTTAGACTTAAATGAGTTCGGTGTCTTAGAGCGGGTACTACCCGAAGTTACCGCTGGCATAGGAGTGAACCAACCGCCACAATTTCATGCTGAGGGTGACGTCTGGCAACATGAACTGCTTATTCTTGATTATTTACCGGTTAACCCGAGCAAGCGTCTGGTATGGGCTGCCCTGCTGCATGATATAGGCAAAGTCCCCACCAGCATAAAACCGCCGAGTTCACATGGCGGGCGCATCCGCTTTGACAGACATTATGCTGTTGGAGCAGAAATGGCCAAGGCAATTCTAAGAAGGCTTAAGTTTTCTAATCATGATATTAAAGATATTACCTGGATGATTTACAACCACATGGCTATCGATGACCTGCCGTTAATGCGGCCCAGCCACCAACAACGAATGCTAGGTCACACAGCTTTTGAAGACCTGCTTGAACTGCATCGAGCTGATGCTGCTGCCAGCTGGCATCCAGGACATACGTTCGGTACAAAACCGAAATTTAAAAGTATTGAGCATGTTTGGCATAAATATCAGTTGAAACCACCTGAACTTAGGCAACCCTCGCTTAAACGTGATCTTGGGATAGATGGGAATTGGCTCCTAGCTCAATTCGGTCAGGAATTTAACCTATCAACCGGCCCACTTATTGGCGAGATTTTGTACAAGTTAGATGATTGGTACAGAGATGAAGGTATTAAAGACACAGAAGCTTTCGAAACTAAAGCTCGGCAACTGCTTCAAAAGCACATTAAGCATTAGACTAAATCCCATCGACTACATTTGGTAGAACTAAGCAATAGAAACAGGCTAAAACAAACTTCACCTATAATTTGATAATTTATATGCGTAAGCTAAAGTAAAACGAGCCTAATATTTTGGCAATATAACCGTCAGGTTCGAGTCCAGTTTGACTATATTTAGCTAAGCTATGTGGTTGCTGGAAACGGATAAATGGCCTCATTGTACAAGATTGTCTCTGTTGTTTGGTTCAAAATCCGACCATAAAACCTTGGAGGCTGGGCATAGTGAAAGACAACCGGGTTTCCTGACCAGAATGGTAGAATCAACCATAATGATGAGCTTTACAAGTATACAAAGGCTCACTAAAAGGGACCAGGTTGCGATAGTCTCGCAGTCGGCAGGGATGACCAAGATTTTTCCTTGGATACAGAACCTAAGATTTTAAAGACTAAAAGATCAGTTTGGTTTTTGCCTAAGTAATATCCTACTACGAAAATAATGAATGCCTCCTTGAAGGATATAGCAAAAGACATCATGGACGCCCAAAAATAACTATTTACTAGTAATTCTATTAAGAACTAGAACTGAGAGCATAACCAACAGGCTGGTATTGTGTATCTTCCAGCTCGCCGTTTTTAGTTAACGAGGCGTTCTCCAAAGACAAATTGCCATCTTCCTTAATAATAGTCATACTTGCGGCTAACTTAGCAGGACTTTGACTGAAATCAGGAAGTCCGCCTTGTTCATAAGCACCATAAGTTTGTCCACTAACATTGAAAATAATTGGTTGACCAATAGTCTCTGTAGAACCAGGGAGAGATAAAGCCATGGTAGGAACCTCTGCCGGCAGCCCGTGTTCAACACTATTAAGAATCTTTACTAATTTTGCTCTTATTGGGTTAACGTTAAGTGAAGAGCTACTCCCAGCCCCGTTAATATTGATCGGATTGGTTATATTAATACCTTCTCCTTGTGAATTGCTGTTAGGTGTACTGGTTGCTACGGGTATCTCGTTAGCACTTTTAGGGATATTATTCCCACAACCACTCAGAGATAAAGAACCGGCCGCTAAGGCTAGGCTCGCACTAATAATCTTGTGTCGTTTCTCGAAATTTCTCATAATAGCTTAATATACAATAATACGTATAGTTAATCAATACTAAATTAATTTTTACTTCTTTATGATAGAGTCCAACAAAGATTTTAAAACAGTAATGCACCCATCATTACTAACCTATTCGCTATATAAAGAAGTTTGTTTATGGCATCTTTATGTTTCCTAATTATTATGGAAATTATTGGTATGATTAGGCTATGAAAATTGCATGGGTACATTATGGAACTGGGGCAAAGATAGAGATTACTTCTGGTTTGCCGACGCTAAAAAATACCTTGAGTATACAGGCTATATGCCTGGTGGCCTTTATTACCGAATACAATAAAAACCAGAACTAAAAGAAACCAGGAACTTTATAGAGGATGATAACGTACATTTAACTGGGATGTTGAAACAATAATAATTGCTCATTCTTCAGCCTGCCCCTTAATCCTCCATTCGCTAAAGTACATTTAAACACCGGTCAAACAAGTAGTCTTAATTTCAAGATTTTATAAATCCATTGATGGTTAAGGTTTCTCAGAATTAATGCTTCAAAAAAGAAGAGTACGACTGAGAATCAATTAAGCACAAGCTGCCAAGGAAATCATATTAATCAACTTAGATAATGATCCTTGGGGCTGTAACGATATACATGCCAAACCAATCTCCAAAAAGGTTAGAAGCTCCATTAATTATTGCATCAGGGCAAGGCCATATGGGGTCAGAGACTCATAATAAACCTTATAGGGAATTTAATATATTAAAAAGGCTACTAGTTATCTAAATAGTACTGGTTGCCATCCTAAGAAATTGTTAGTAAATAGGTGTAATATGGAGGAGATGCGAGGCGAGTTTATTGAGACGTCATACGGGAGCGGAGAAAGCCAAAGAGGATTTAAGACACCTTCTATTGAACCATATCTGAGTACTGGTCGAAGGACATTTGAAAATGAAGATGGCTTTGGCATATTCTGGTATTTTAGTGCTGTTTTCAACATGAACAGCAACGAACCCGACCAAGATGAAATATTAGTCCCGGAACGCGAAGGCAAGAAAGCACTTATTCTGAAACGAACAAACAAAGAAGGTGGGGACTGGATACACGATCCACAAGGACATGGCATGGCTCGTCTATCTGGAAGCACAACAATTAAGGTATTGGTGATACAGACAGAAGATAGAAAACCGATAGAAGTATTATCTGTATCGAGGGATTTTACACAGCAGGTCGGGCAAATCGGGTCTAACAAAATCATAAATCCAAGTAAACGATGCTTAATTTTAGGAGAAGAGACAGATACTAGAGTGAAAAGTCATGGTTACTCGAAGATCGAAAACCCACTTCCTGACAAGCTATACGACAGTGAGCGATTTGACGATGTAATTAAGTCATTCTCGGATTACGTTAATTAGTTTTTTGCTTTTCGCTTAACTTTAGTAGAGCTAGATAAGCAGTGAATCAGCGCAAGTATCAAGCCATTGGCCAAAATTGCTAGATACAAAACATCTTAAGATGTAGAGGTGAGCATAGAGGTTCAAAACGTTAAAGTAGAATTTGGCCAGAAATTAAATTAATCTTTCTAGCTTTACAACTATACTTAAACTGACACCAATTCCAGAAGCTACCTGCCACAAATTATTCAGGGTTTTAGAACGTTATGAAGAAGTTTCTATGGGCAATTTAATTTGTTAAAACTATGGCGCAATACTCAAAAGATACAGGAAATTTGAACAAGTAGGTATAAAGCTAGACTCGTTAGGTCTACCCAACAATTAGCTCAAACAGTATTAATTAATCACCAATTATTGTGTAGTATAAGTATATGTCAATTTTATCGGCTATTGGTACTGCAGCTGAGGCCGATCCGTTTACTCCATTTAAGCTACAATTAACTCCTAATATTACTAGTTACTCCGCTGGCTTCCCAAGCTATCCCTCCGTCTTTGCTAGAGATATTATTACATCTGGAATTTTATCTGCAAGACCTGAACTGCTAATATCTGGAATAGAAGTTGGAGCATATTACCAAGCTCAGAAGAGTAACACTGTAAACGGCGCGGAAGAGGGAAAAATTGCCCATGAAAAACCTGGGGCATCTTTACCCTCAAGGGAAGGAAAAACCGACTACAATGCTTGTGATACTACAGCCCTTTTTTTGATAGCCACTGAAGGCCTGAGCCGCCTCAGTCCCCATGTATTTGCACAAACAATCAATAACATTAAACCCAGCCTTAAAAAAGCAGTAGGATACATAGTCAGCCATATAGACGATGACATTTTTATAGAGCGTCCTCCCACAGGCTCAAGTGGCTATGCACTAAAAGTTACGATGTGGAAAGACTCGGTGTTACCGCAGCCAGGCAAAGAAGAACCCATCTATCCGGTAATATACCCCCAAGCACACTTCATAGCCGCAAGAGGTTTGCTGGGTATGGGCAGTTTGCTTAAAGAACCCGAATTAAGTTATCTTGCAGATAAAATGTTTAGAAAAGGGATAGGAAGCTTCATTCTTAAAGAAGGCTACATAGTATATAAAGACAACGAAGCTTCGCTTATGCAAGAATCATCTGACGAATTACACAACTTAGCGTATATACCTAAAACCTATAAGGATCTTTTACCACTTGATGAAATTAGGGGCAGGGCGAAAATTTTAGAAACACCTTTCGGATACATGTGCACTCCACGAGAAGTAGCCAAAAAACTTAAAGACAATTACCACGGGGATACAGTATGGACTCAAGACAATGCTTTAATAAATTATGGTGCCGTTAAGTTTGGCTTGAGCTATGAAGCAGGAGTTTCTTCTTCTGTAGCTAGCCACATTGGTGAGGGACAAGAACTTTTTGGCTTAGAGGATAATATCGACGGGGGCATATCTCTTATAAGAAAAGGTAACAGTAAACAGCTATGGGCAGTGGCCACAAGCGAGTACTTCAATAGCCAATACTCACTTTTAAATAACCCTTGGTTATGATAATAACCAAGCCAATATATAAGTTCATGAAGTCGGCTGTTATAGAACCATCTATTGAAACGACAAACGCAATTAACCCGTTAGTCACCCCCAACTAGCTATATACAATAACAAACCTAAGAACCTTGATAATAAACAAATCTCACTCTCAAATAAACAGGACAAAACTCCATTGACTTTTTCATGCTTTAGTGTTATCCTATATTGATGAGTGAAGTTATTAATCCTAGTGTAAGCCAAGAGAGAATAGCCGGAATTGTTAGCTCAGTTAAGCGGATCATGCGAAACCCCTACCTCTTAGCTGCGCTAGAGCAACATGACCAGCATATAGATAATCTAGGTATCCTAATTCCCCAGTACAGAGATGGCGATCATGTAAGTACTAGGCCGTCAAATGATGAGCCCGAAATGGTCACCCTTAGTGTTAATGTTCCGGAGATCGGTATTAAAGGCGGAATAAATAGTTATAATATCGATGCCAAAGGTAGAGTTTTTGGTATATTTCTTGACACCGAAATCAATAATGATGGTGAATATTATAGTTACCTAGAGATTAGGGAGGAAAAAGGCAAGTTCGTTGTTGGCAAGCCTAGTTTCGACGAAGAAGACAGTCTTCTTCCGCCTCCCGATGAGGTTTTACTAAGCATAGAAAATAAGTTACCAGAACTTGTAAGCTATGTTGAGAAAATTGCCAATCAAACTTTAATTCAAACAGAAGCCTAATTAATATAACTTATTTCTATGAAAGAATTATTAGATAGTCCACAAGCAATCGTTTTAGGTGGGGGATTAAGTATTGAGGAAAATGGGCAGACGCATCTTTCGCCAAATTCGCAAGCACGCGCTATACGTACAATTGAGCTATATAAATCAAATCCAGAAGTTTTCGACCAGGCGGGAAGTGTAATAGTATGTACTGGAAATTCTACTAGGCTTAGTGACGAAAAATACTCGCGTAGTGAAGCTTCATTAATGGCTGATGCTCTATTAGCTGGAGAAATACCTCACCATCTAATTGAAACTGAAGATGAATCTAACAATACGCTAACAAATTTTTTAAACAGTGCTGATGTTTTAGATGCTAAATCTAATCAATACAGCGGCGATTCAGAGCCTGTGCTTACGATTGTAACTCAAGGTTGGCATTATAGCCCTAGAGCGCATTTTCTAGGCAGTGTAGTTTTAGACAGGCCAACTCTCCAAAACGCCGAAGCAAAAGGTGAAGCAGGGCTAAAAAGACGAGCCCAAGAAATAGCCCTTTATTCTACTTACCGACTTCTATTAGCTGGAGTCGAACCGGGAGATAAAGACGCCATAGTCAAAAGAGCTAAGACGACAGGTAGGGTGGTTAGTTCTCTTAAGACACCATTACATCGTGTCTGGGAATAATTCCCGTCAAATATTTTAGTCAACTCTCGATCGAAAGTTTACCCAGGCCTCTAACTGAAGAATACTTAAAAGTTTTACCTTCAACTTTATCGGTTAGACTTTTACTAATGCCCTCCATCGCTGCATGAGTAGAAGATACATCAGGTAAAGACTTTGGGTTATCGCAAATTTCAAACACTGTATGTTTTCCTTGTAGCCATATAGCTACGGGCAAGACAAACGTATTAGGTTGCATCATTATCCTTGAAGTTCCTTGGCTCAATGTTTCGAGGCGGATAATATTATCACCAGCTGTCTTATCTACTGAGCCGCTAGCCGCCATACCTAACAACATGCCTCCTTGGCCCAAAGCTTCATTAATCTTTCCTATCATCTGCTCATTGTTTCTATCTATGTCTTCAGCGACAATAGATCCAAGGTTAGAATTTCTAATGGTTTCCGTCCTCGGAAAAGTAAGGAATATATCGTTGCATAAAAACTTTAGAGCGTCTGCTGCAGGTATCACATTTTCGCCCAATCTAACTCCCATTAAAGATACGATCTTACTAATAATAATTCCGCTTCGGGGAACTACGCCCTGGTCATACAGTTTGCAGTAAACCGCGGCCTCAGCCAAAGCAATATCTATAAGGTCTCCGTGGTTAGTAACCAACACAACATTGTTACCATCATTTAAAAGTTTACCGACACTTTCTATTACCAGGCTTTCTTCCTCTATATCATTAAGATGACTCTGTATGTCAGGGAACTTATCATTCGCAAGCACTCCCAATCCTTCGATTTCTCTTGCAGACAAAGGAAAGCCCTCAACATGGTAGGCTCGTTGAGCAGGGTAGGTTTCCGGGTCTACTGACAGTAACTCTAATTCAGTGTTGGAACTGTTAACATGACTCTCGGCTATACTGGCTAGTTCATCTAACATCTGTTTCTCCCTATCAGGAGTAATTTCGATACTATTCATTAGCTACTAGTTAACCACAAAAACCTAAAAATATTCTCATCAAATCTATAGGAAACCAGATTATTGGGCTTATTTGTATTTTTTAGTTTAAGCTAGTAAATTAAAAGGTAACTTAAGGAGCTGGCATGTCTAAGCAAACACATATAGAGCGAGGAGAACATAGAAGAGAAAACGTAGCTGCAATACATAATCCAGATCACTCTGACGCAGAAGCTAAAGCTGCCGCTGCAGCAGATTTTCTTGACGAAGTGGACGAAGTCCTTGATGAAAACACGGCAAATACAGACGAAATCGATAATCTGATGGGAGATATTGATAGAATGTTTGGCAAAGTTGATGCGGAAACTTTAGTCAGGAATTTCGTGCAAAAGGGTGGCCAATAAAATCCTAAACTAGCTAGTTGCATATAGATCGTCTAGGCTCCTATGGTAGCTGCTACTGCCATTACCATAATGTATAAACGACCAACCTATTGTGCTTATCCTATGATTACTGGAGTAGTCACGTCTAAGTTCTTTAATTCGAATAGCGGCCCTTGTCCGGGGTAGATGCCTTCCTTCTTTCATTGCCATAATAAGTTCGTTTGGAACAATAGAAGACTGAAACTTCTGCCACCACAATTGAGCGCCACCCGTAGGCAACACCCTGTCCCATACTAAGCTATTTGAAACGGCAGCTTTATTGGTGTTTGTAATTCTTCCAGGTCCTACCAAACTATTAGCAAGTACCTTATGGCGTGCGGCCACATCTAATTTAGTTATCAGGTTTCCGTAGTCTACGTTGGCAGGATCACATCGTCCAAATTGTTCTACCACATCTTCCCATAAGCCAATCGCCATTGATTCATCATCAGGAAGTTTAACTTTTTCATCTAATGAGTAAGCTATGCTTATTAATTCTTTTTGGATTTCTAAGGCTCTGATCTTTCCTCCACTAATTTTAGAAGCCTTACTCTTAAGCGTTAAATCTGATGCGAAAACCTTCGCTGCGTCTACTGGATCTACTAAAGCAAGGCGAGCTAAGCGTTTATGGTCTATCTTATCTTTATGCTCTATCATCCTAAGCACTAACGACATAGAAGCAAACTGCAAGTAACGTACTTCTGGAGACAAGCCAGAATCAGCATAACGTCTTTCGACCCTTGCCCATTCTTTAGGCCCGATAGTGTCTATGTCGGCATTAATTGGGGGAATAATAAACATAGGCTTATGATGTCCAGTGCGCCTTTCTAATTTACGCTCTATAGGTGAATCATTAATGTCCCAAACTTTTTGCGAAAAAACATAACTACTTCTTACCATTCCGGAAAAACCCCATATACAGGATGCTGCATAAGCTGGCAGCACTGCATCAATTAGATGAGAGTCACTTATACAGCGAGGTATTAAATAATTTTCATGATATCCGCTAGTTTCGCTATCATGAACTTTGCTAATATCGCTACCCGAAATCCTATATAGGCCCTTATGCGGCAAACCAGATTTCTCGACTATGTCCGCCACTATTAGTGATCCTGCAATATCCGCTGCTGCTGCCTCACGTGGGCCTAGACACTCTGGACTGTCATATTCCAAAAGTTGGCCAACCTCAGGATAAAGTCCTCCTCCATTATTTAAAAATTTATGACTGACATCCGATCGGTTTAATTTAGCTTTTGTTATAGCCTGAGCTGAAATATATGCATCAATATTGATTGTCTTACCGTTAGAATATTTACCTTGCTGTAGATTGTATTCACATTCTGTGCCAATAATTCGTTCAGGAGGGGTATCGCTGAAAAAACATTTGGGAGTAATTTTGGAGCTCATAATTTATCTCTAAACTAATTTAGCCCATCATATAAGGTTATCGGGATATAAACAAAAGCGATATACGTGGATTGAATTAGCTGCTTATAAAACCCGCAGCATACTGTAGTAATGTGTAAGTCCAAAATATTGCCGTAAGCATAACGACCCAAACATAGGCCTGCTTGTCTTTAAAGTATTGGTAGACCATTATTGGAATAGGGAAAGCCATAATTACGTAACGGTTAAAACCTCCCCATTTAGCACCAACCAATGGTATTAGAAGAAATAGCAAGGAATAGATCGAGAAACTCCTACGTTTATTCCAGAAATATATGGCGGAAATTACTAATAAAACAGCGAAAAACGCATTGAGGTAGCTTGTACTCAGAAGTAAGTTTAAATAATTTGCCTTAAGCCATCCATGAATATGTGTCTGGGATTTTAAAAACTCCAGGGCATTATGGAACCGAACATATGAATAACCCATAAATGTCAACAAACCCAATGATCCTATGGCTGTAGATAGTACTATCTTTTTAAAAGGAACTTTTTCTTCCAGCAAAATTAAACCGTCCAGCACTATTAAGAAAGCCCGAATGATGTGAGTTAAAAAGGCTAGTAAAATAAATAAACCTACCCAAACATAGCGTTTTTTAAAGGCAAAGTAGATACTGGCAAGAGCAAATAAGGCAAATAGACCCTCGGTATATGTCACCATCATAAATACTGCGGTAGGGAATAAAACAAACGGCACAACCGCTAAAGGTATATTAGTCCTCTTTGCCACCAAGCCTAAATGCCTAATTATTTTTATATAAAAATATATTGCCCCAACTAAACTAGCCCATGATATGAATAGGGCACTAAACAAGTACGACCGGAAAATGTAATAAAACGTCCTTATTACTAAAGGATAAAAAGGGAAGAAACCGGCATCAAGTAAAGATTTATACCCATGTTGTGCAATTTTAATGTAGTCATTACCATCCCAATGTGTAAATACAGTTAATGGATTTGAAAGGGAATAATGAACATAAGACCCGAGACGAGCGGAAATCATCTGATCATTACGTATTCCCAAAAAGACGCCAAGCAATATTACAAATAAACCACAGCATAAAGCCATAGCTATATCATGCTGAAGGACTACTTCTTTGCCTCTCGCATAATAATGTGCGGCATAGTTTTTTATGTCTTGCACGACACCTAATTAAAAGTTTTCCTCCTGATAAAAACCACAAGCTATTTATGTTTTACTTTTAATGACTATTAATTATTGAACACCAAGACTTTTCATCTGTAGTAGTTTAAATACCACTTAACAAAACAGTGCCATGCGTCTGGACGATTTCTGTACCTTTGCGAAACTGCCTCCTTGCCCTTAGAAAATACCTCGGCAATAGTTTTGCCTTTATCTGAATCGAGCACGATAACTGTCGTGTTGGGAGATTTTAAGTTACTGCCTCGTGCTTCATCAATAATATATCCGTTGATATCATTTCGAAAAACCTTAATTCTCTTGCCGTCATTATAAGCAAGGTATTGATGCAAGATTATTCTTCTATCTTCAATTCCTTCCATGAGTCTTAAGAAATCCTCCGGCTTAAACCAATGATTTATTGACTTCATATATGGACCAGGAAATCCGTTAAGTGCTGGAATGTCCCAGGTATCGTCACTAACTACAACCGGCAACCCAAGGCTATCATACGCACGCTTGACTTTGTCTCTTACTATTAATTCTGGATCCTCTCCCTGAATTTCATCTATATCTAGTAGTACTGGTTCAACGATAATATCTGTGTTTTCGCAAACAGTCTTAGCTATTAGAATCTTACTTTCGTTTGAGGTAGCAAAGTATAGCTTTTGCATAGCTTGATTATATATCTCTAATCTTAATATGATTAACCAACTTAAGAGATAGTGATTGTTATATACAAATATTAGAAAAACATAAAATAAAAGCAACCAAAAAACTCTTAAGTTCAAATAATGGACTTTTTGATTGTTTATTATATAATTAGTGAATGGACAGGGTGACTAATCCTTTTATAATAACCTACGACAATATGTTTAATATTGCCTTCGAACTTGAAGGTATTAAATCCCAGGAAAAAATCGAACTTCTTGCAAATTCTCAAAAATATATGGGCATGCTTCTTTTGGAAGGAAAGGGTAACACTCCCTTAACCTCTAATGCTGCATTAAGAGGCGCTGCTATGCTAGCGTGTACACCAAGTTTAGCTAAAATTGCAGAAGGTAAAGAAAATACTTTTAAAGTCGCCACTCAAGTCTTGGATAACCTTCAGGATTTAGCTTATGAAATAGAAAGAGGTGGTATGGCAAGAAACCCCAAACCAGATGTTCTAGGAACTCTAAGTGAAATAAGCGTATTGGCATCTATATACTGGAGTATTGCCAATGGCTATTTTGATGGTAACAGCTATGCTGTCTTAACCAACACAAAACGAGATAGAAGCGAGCATAACGGATTACGTAATAGAGTAGATATAATATTCAAACAAGGCAACAGTAAACACCTTATTCAGGTAAAATCTAGCAGAGGAATTTCAGCCAAAAGCTATGCTCCGGGAATTAAGGTAATTACACCCACCGATTTATCTGAAGCGCGATTTAATAAAACTGCTCACCCTAATAAGATCTTAAGTTACATAAGAACAGGCAACAGTCTAAAACTGGATTCAGTAGCTATGAGAATCTTAGCTATTTTCCCGACACAAAAAAATGTAGATATATAGCCTAGCTATCTAGGTGCTGGTGGCCTAGGCCCGCTAGTATTCGTAGAAACCCTATTAGAATTAGGTCTAATTATAGAAATGGGTGTTCCATGGAAACAGCCGACTGTATATGGATACTCAAGCGTAACATCATAGTGATACATGTCGGTCATCTTTCCATTCCACATCACTTCACTAGTACGCCCATGACAAGCATCAAGATTGGCATTCGTTAACAAATTACCGTTTGCATCACGTTCTATGTATACCCCATACCCATCAAGCGCATAGCCAACTAAAGTCGAAGAAGACTTTGCTGAATCTTGCTTGAGCATAAAATTAGGGACCGTGTGGTGATGGTACATGCCGTTACTTTGTGGATGTCCTTGCCACTGGTCTAATATTTCCGTGGCTCCAGCATCCCTATTCTGAGCATCTAATGCGTTAAATAAGAAGACTCCATCATTTAAGACTCCTATTGCTCCGTCTCTTGTGCAACTTGGGCTTGCCGCGGCAGTTGGATTAGCTGGAAGTTGCCATGTCGTCGGTTGAGCAGTTATATGATTAGGATTATGATCATATTGATAAGCAAAATCAGTAGTACTTATAGGGAACACACCAGTGTCATGGTTAATTGGTAAGTCATTAGTGGATATAGTCCGAGTGCTACCTGAAAGCTTATCCGTGAATGAGGCTTGATTAGCCCAGCTAACCGATCCCTGGACAGCAGGTTTAGTATCCGAGTTCCATGTGTTATTGGCTGCATTAATCCAGGGAAGATTAGGCTCAGCTGCTACGCTGCCTGCCTTATAGCTACATAAATCCACATATCCCACCTTCGGAGACGTAGAAACTTTCCCAGTACCAAGTGGAATAGCCGCAGGATTGATTGGATCTATAGCATTTGGAATATTGAGATCTTGAACACTTTGATTATTTTTTAAAGAAACGGATGGACTTGGTTGAACGGCAACAGTTGAGTTTAGGCTATTCTTATTATTGCCACTCAAGCCTAACCAAGAACCTACTCCAATTGCAATTAACAATAAAGCAATTCCAAGATAAACTAACCAGTTACGACTTTTCTTGATCTCAGTCGGACTATTTTCATTGTTAGAAGTGTATGCACTTGCATTTTTTTCATTATTATTTTTTTCAGGTATTTCTTTATTTTCTGGCATAAAATGCATTCTAACATAAACAATACACCTCTATAAGCAGGGCTTTTTTGGTTGTGTCAAAAATGGTCTGCTTGCTACCAATAGTTAACTAAGTTATTTTGGAGTCATGGAAATAATTGCAACCGCTATTTACCACTTTACGGCATTTAGAATTCTAATAATTCTTTCTGCTACTATTATTTTGCAGATAGTCCTGAGTATTGCTATCGACAAGATAGTACACAGGGTTATTAATTCGCACCGCCACGTAACTGAAGTGGAGAAGCAAAAACGTATTAAAACACTTGAACGAGTATTCAAGAACTTTAGTCATATTATTATATGGTTAATAGCAATAATCGTAATTTTGGCCGAACTGAAGGTTAACCTTGCGGCACTTCTCACGGGCGCAGGACTAATTGGTGTAGTTGCCGGCATTGCCGCACAAAACGTTATTAAAAACTATCTTTCAGGAATTTTCATAATTTTAGAAAACCAATACCGTGTTGGAGACATCATAATGCTAACTAGCTTAGGCAGCACCAACGGTACGTCTGGAGTAGTAGAAGACATTAGTATACGTACTACAAGATTAAGGGACATAGACGGTTCTCTCCATATAATAACGAATGGTACGGCAACAGTTATAACTAACCTAACGCACCAGTTCTCAAGTGCCTTAATTAAGGTAAACGTTAGTTACGATGCAGATATAGATAAGGTCGAAAAGATTATTAACAAGGTAGGGATGGATTTACAGAAAGACAAGAAATGGCAACAATCAATAATTGATCCTATAACCTTTCTAAGATTAGACAGCTTCAATGACTCCTCAATAACAGTCATGGCAGTTGGTAAAGTAAAGCCAGGTGACCAGTGGGCGATTGAAGGAGATTTCAGGCGCAGAGTAAAGAAAGAATTCGATAGAAATGGGGTCGAAATGCCGTTCCCGCAAATCGTATTGCACGATGCTAAAACCAATAATAATACAGACTGAGCAGTTAAGTATTCTTTAATGCAGGTTTCTCAAGATTGGAATAATATAATCCCCAATTTGTCTGCCAATATATAGCACACTCCACACGCCTGTAGCACCCGCTACAGCACACCCGCCTAAAAGTGTAATCATAGATATTTTTTCAGGCCTACTTAATTTTTCGGGTTCTTCTGAATATCCATCTGCAGCAACCAAACTATCCGTACCTCCATTTGGAGCCCAACTATCACAAGCCCTACTCATTGGAATTAGTTGGTCTTTTGGGTAATCAGGATAATGAATGTCCATGTATTTTTCAGGGTGCATACCTGTCTGATTAAATACCCCATCAACTTCCTTAACTAAATTAAAACCATCCTCGTCTCGGGCAATAAAAACCCCACCATCGTGCCGCCACTTATACTCTGAAGCCATAACAATAAGTTATACCACTTTCCTTTATTTATACAATCCGTTTTAATTGAAAAACCAGTATATCCAACAAACTTGACTTATTAACATTTAAGTATATATTAATATTCTAAATGAGTGTGCTTTGTCCCAAATTTGGTTATACCTGCGAGGACCCTATATGCAATATGGTGAATGAGCCTTTTAAAAACGCAATACCTGAAATAAGGCGTAATTTAGGGGGAATTAGATGGGCTATAGCTAGAACAATGTTAGACAGGCGAATAAGCAGTGAAGCAAATGCTCTCTGCGTAGATTTACATCCCACATTTGATGATAACGGAGTAACAATCTGTCCAGCTGAAGTCATAGAAGGCGACCTAGGTCATAAACTAGGAGTGGTTATAGCCAGTAGAGCACTAACAGAAGTGGCCAAAAGATGCATAACAGATACAGAAAATGAGATAACAAGTATGAAAAATAGGAATGGTCAATAATTATATCTCGTAAAAACTCTGATCTGTTATCCTATTTGGTGTATGAAGGTATTCACATTAAGGCTAAGACCAAAGCAAGATTTAAGGCTGGAGCTTATTAAGTTCGCCAAAAAGAATAATATTAAAGCCGGATCGATTGTTACCTGCGTAGGTGCACTACAACCATTTGTTTTGAGAATGGCTGGAGCGACCCCCGAAAAACAAGACATCAAAAAGTATAATGAAAAGCACGAGATTGTCTCACTGGTCGGAACAATAACAGGAGAGGATTGTCACCTACATATTGCTCTATCCAACAAATGCGGGGAAGTGGTCGGCGGCCACCTAAAAGAAGGGTCATTGGTAGACTTAACAGCTGAAGTTGTAATTATTGAGGACGAATCCGCAAAGTATCTCAGGGAGACGGACAAGAATACAGGATTTAGCGAACTAGTCGTAAGAGAAAGATAAACATGATCTATCTAAGGATACTATGAATAGGGCAACATCGCAGGCAAACAGTTTTATAGCAATGCGGTAACTTCGTTTAGAATCAGATAGCTATTGGAGAGAAGCACAAAATTCAGGTGAGCTTAGTAAATAATCAGACACAGTAACACCGTTAGGACTGGAAATTGTTAAAACAGCTGGCCGTTTATGGTTATCTGCGAAGTTCGTAAGCTACTTGCTCGATTCTCAATTTGATGTAGGTTACAAAGTAGACTTTCCGGAAGATACGCGTGAGTGGTCTTCGGTGAATCATAGCATTAACGGGATCGAAGTGCACACAATAACTAGGCGGCTTTTCCTAGGTGTAGCAAAGGTGCTGTATGGACTTATCATGCCAAAAGAAGTTACTACTCAATCTCTTTAATTTAACGCCTATTCAATGTTGCCTGGCACAATCGGCTGAATATCTTCTTCAAATACAGTTGAAATATACTTACAATAACCGGCAATATTTTCTTTAAAGTACTGAGGTTGAGCTTTTTGTATTTGAGAAATAACATAATATCCAATAGCCATCATAGCTCCGTAACCAGCGTTATCTGGTAGAGGCACATTAAGCCTGTTATTTGATTGTCCCCAAGTGGTATTTGGCTCCCCGAAAGCTATAAAAAGCTCATCACTTGGAGCAACAGTAGTGGCATGACGAACATATTCACTAGTCTCTACATCACGGGCAATGTTACGACCAAACAGCTCTATAAACTTTACTTGGAGCATCCTAATTATGCCTGCAAATTGTGGCGGAACTATTAAGTAGTATTTACTGTATTCCGAGAATGCAGGCATCTGAATAGTATTAATATTTTCTTCAATAAATTGTTTTATGCCAGCTACTTCTTCACGGGTATAGCCAAAGATCATGGCCATATAAGTGCTAGTGTTATACGTGTATGGCTCACGATTTTTAGGAAAGACATGCACCGTTATATCCGCTTCAGTTAATGATTGCTCTGCGGGGGAGCCATAAGTATTAGTGATTAGGGTTACGTGTTTACCGGCCCGTTTGGCTTTTTGGGCAATAATCGGAGCATGCTTTCCACCCGAAGCGGAAACAATAACCACCTCATCTATACCTTTAATATTGGTTAGTTTGTCATCTACTGTGCTTTCGCTCGCAAAGATAGCGTCAACTTTATCAAAGATAATCCGGCCGGTTGCCTCGGCATTACCAGACCCAACAACTAAAGGACGCTTATAGTTACCAATATCTATATAGGGCAGGTCACGTCCTTCAAGCATTTCTAGAGCCCCCATGACTACGGTATCTAAGTCGGGTAAAGAGTAAATATCAAAAGTTTTTAGTAATTCCATATTTGTTTTTGCCATAGAACCAATATAGCATTACTTAACTAAGCTTATGCTTAAGGTTATTACCAAAACCAAGTCTCCACTCAATGAACAGCGCAAGATGATACCTTGATAATTTTTCAGGAACGTTCGAAACCTCAGGCAAAAGAACTGATTGGCTCGGGTTCTGCTGGCTCATCCGCAGGTCGAGGCTCTACTGGTCTCTCTAGGGATACTATGTTATCTGTAATGCATAGATCTGCAATACCCCTAAAAGTCGAACCTGTCGCTTCTGGCAAATTACCACCAAGAACTGTTCCTAAAGGTTCGCTGCCACCAATTAACGTATCGTTCATTTCATGCAAAGTATTTGGAAATCCCATAGTTTTCTATTCCTTACTTATAATTCGTATTATACACATAATTGCTAAGGCGGATTATTAATTAATCTTAAGCATTATGAGTACTTTAATGTAAAATTAACTGGAAATGACACGAGAACTTAGCTCTGATTTATATCAAAAAAAACTACTTAGGCCTGGCTCAAGTAAAGCTCCTATAGAACAAAGCAAGAATAATAATCGAAGAATAAACTTAATAGCTGCATTAATATTAACCTCTGGATTAGTTCTTGCTGCAATTATAGTTTTATATCAACCTATATCAGACTATCTAGTTCTAAAGAATGCCGATCCGGCAATGAAGCTCTTGGCCGAGCAAGCAGGAATGAGTAAAGAAGGGGAACTAATCTTTCTAAGGGCTAACCCTAAACTCGCAACTGATTCGCAAATGGCTTCAGACTGTTCTGGAAATGCTGCAGCAAACAATAAAAACGGGTTTATTGAACAAGGATGCTATGTCCCTAATACTCATAACAACTCATCAGGCAATATATATATACGAAAGATGCCAGCAAACCTCTATGACCAAGAGATAGTTACAGCCTCCTATGAAATGCTGCATTCCGTCTACTTCAGTAAAAATAGTAGCAATCTCGTAATGAGCATCGAAAGCAACTATAACAAGGTACGTACTTCAAGCCTAGAAAACCAAGTACTGAATTTCGCAAAAACAGAACCCGGCTACCGGGATCTGGAACTGTTCTCATTACTAGGGACAGAGTTCGGGAATTTGTCAGCTACTCTTGAAAGCTATTACGCCCCTTACTTTTCTAACAGAGCTCTTACTATCGACAGCTACAACAGAGTCACCGCCATATTTAAAAATGAGCAAGCTGAACTTAACCAGCTACAAAACACAATTACATCTGACAACAGCTTAGCTAACAAGGCATATGCCGATAGTATCGCCTGGGCAAAAGTCGGCAATGCTTACGAAGATAACTATGACTACGGCATCTACAAAAACTATATTGCTAATGAGAATACCACCATCAACCAATATAACCAGTTGAGTAGCGCCTATAACACACTAGTAACGGAATACAACGGCACCCAACCCGTGGCTAATATCCAAAATATATCCACTCAAGCTTCTAAGTAGGTCTAGTATCTTTAAACTAATTATCCTTCGTTGAAGTAGAAGAAGTAGTTGAGCTAGTTTTGTCGGTAGAACTACTGGTACTTGACTCAGGCGTTTGTGATTCTGTTGTCTGTTTCGTTTCAGTAGGCTGCTTAGTCTCAGTACTACTGCTAGAAGTGGAAGATTGAGTAGACGTAGACGTAGACGTAGGTTGAGTCGGAGCAGGTTGTGTTGGTGTAGGCTGGGGCTGAGTAGTTACAGTACTTTTTGTACCAGTATTGGTTTGTTGCTGAGTCGAGGTAGAAGCCGCATTACTAGCCTTGTGGTTGTCGTGGTAGACAACATAACCTACGGCACCAATTATTACGACTACCGCCGCAGCGATAGCTACCACAAGAATATGAGTAATTCCTTCTTGGTCACTAATTAAATTATTACTATTTGTTTTATTTTTGTGTTGTCTCATTTTTTTTATTTTAGTTAATAATAGCTATGATTATATGTGATTTAAGATTGACGTCAACAGACAAATGAACATTGGAAAATACCTATTGCTATATTCTTAATATATAAAGAGATACATAATAGAATGCATGAGTACACACAACCAGTAAGTTCACGCTGGAATGGTCTAATCTGCATAAGTGCACCATTCACATATTTTTAAAGTTTTGCTTTTAATATATAATCTAAATACATTAACAATTTAAGAATATAAAGAGCGCAGCGAGAGTCCTAGCTTTATGACCTGCCAGCAACCTACGACATTTTAGGCGTAAGGTGCTCCATCTAGCCCGCTAGCGGGAAAGATATGATGTAAGCCTATCCTTCCTGCCAATGCAGAAAGGATATTTTAATGTCAAAAATTAGAACCGCCGAAAGTGTCTCACCAAAACATCCCGACAAGCTATGTGACCAGATCTCAGACGCCATTCTCGACGCATACTTGGAAAAAGATCCCGAGGCAAGAGTGGCCGTTGAAACAGTTGGTGGCCACGGCAAGGTCTTCGTAGTTGGAGAAGTTAGTTCGACTCACAAGATCATAATTGAACCTATAATCAAACGGATAGCCGGAAAAGTTGAAACAGAATCCAGGATCGTTCACCAAAGCCCAGAAATAGCACAAGGCGTAGATAGTGGCGGAGCAGGCGACCAAGGAATAATGGTTGGTTATGCTTGCAATGAAACTAGTGATCTACTACCACTTGAGACAATACTATCTAGAGAACTGAACCAATATTTGTTTAAACTATGGCCCTTTGACGGAAAAACGCAAGTTACCACCAAAGATGGAATAATCCAATCTGTCGTAGCAAGTTTCCAAAACGCTAAGAAGGTCGAGCTCAAAGAAGCAACTGAACAATGGCTTAAGACAGAGGCTCTAGCAAAAGATATATCTAACATTGAACTTAATATTAATCCAGCAGGAGATTGGAACTTAGGCGGATTCGATGCAGATACCGGGCTAACCGGGCGAAAGCTTGTAGTAGATAACTACGGGCCCCACATACCTATTGGTGGTGGCGCATTCAGTGGAAAGGATCCGAGCAAAGTAGATCGATCAGCGGCATATATGGCACGAAAGATAGCTATTGATTACCTAAAGAAGCATCGGGCAAACGAAGTGTATGTAGAACTGGCTTACGCAATAGGCAGGGCTAGTCCACTTGAAGCAACTGCGACTATTGACGGCAAACAAGAAGTAATTACTGGTTATGATTTAACCCCTAAAGGAATAATTAACTATCTTCAACTTAAGAAACCGCAGTACGAATTAACCGCAAAATATGGCCACTTTGGGCATCAAGATTTTACTTGGGAGTCTTAAGTTATATAGCAAACAACAGACATCATTTATTGTATAATCTTTAGTGTTAGAGGGGATGAATGGTCAGGGTTAACTACTATAGAGTATTAGGGCTTCCGATGGACGCCACCACCAGTCAGATCAAGGCACGCTACAAGGCACTTGCAAAGAGACACCACCCCGACCACAACGGAAGCGACAAGGCCATGATCCTAATCAACGAGGCGTATAGCGTATTATCTAACCCCCGGTTAAGATTCCAGTACAACCAGTCAATTCAAAACAACAACAAAACAATAAACAAAAGTCCCCATAATACATCTACAACAAATAAGCCGAGTAAAGCACACGCAACCAAGCCTAGAAGTAATGTAACTAAATTCAGGAAGGCAAATAATCAGACATCAAGAATATTTGGCCTGGCAATTATGGCTTTAGTTGCTATTCTCTTAATAATAGGTATAGCTGGCAGCTTGGCAGAAGTGAAAGGTACACATAAACTAGAGATAGCAAGTGCCCAAAAGTCAAATATCGAACAAAACAATAATTCACTTGCTACGGAGTTGAAGCAGGCTCAGGCAAAAGTTAAACAGGAGCAAGCCCTAGCGGTACAATACGCACAACAAGCCTTAAAAGAAAAGGCAGTAAGTAATGAAAACTCAGTTCTAAAAAGCACACTGCAACAGGAGCAACAAGCCATTAGCAGAGAGAACAGCCTGCTAAATTTTTCTCAACAAAATACCACAATCCAACCCGCTCCGTGTACTACTAATAAGTTAGCCACTAACCAAAAAATTAAATGGAATAAAACTATGAGCACAGATTGCGTACAAGGAAACGACTAAAATAGCATGGATAACCATATGCATAATCATAAGTTTACCTACTCAGAAGAAGAGCGTAGAAAACGCCAAAATCCTGAGTCAATCCTAACCTTCATGGGATTAAAAGAAGGAATGTGTTTTATTGACAGTGGCTGCAATGACGGGTTCTTTACTTTGCCCGCAGCGAGAATTGTTGGTGAAACAGGCAAAATATACGCTATAGACATAGACCGGGAAGCTATAGATAGACTTAAAGCCAAGCTCGAAAATGAAAATATAATAAATACTGAAGTAATAGTAAGCGCTTCCGAAGATATGTTTATCCACGAAGGCATTGCCGATATAATCTTCTTTGGCACGGTACTGCACGACTTTTACGACCCGCTTAAGGTATTAGTTAATTCTAGGAAAATGCTAAAAGAAAACGGTTTCATTTATGATTACGACTGGCGAAAACTTAAAGATAAGATTGGCCCACCATATAAAAAGCGCTTTAGCGAAAAACATGTTAATGAACTTGCCGCCAAGGCCGGCCTTAAGATCGTGTCTTCATACACACTAGACAATAACTACTACGCTATAACACTAAAACACCCTAATCAGTTATAGTTATTAAAATGTATCTGTTTATAACTATAATTACTTCCGTCGTCGCCGGTCTTTTTAATGCAATTTCTGGGATCTTCCAGCGGAAAGGCATAGGATCTCCCAAGGCTGAAGAATTGTATAGTAAAGACCAGATAGTTAAGGCTAGCAAAAACAAGTTATGGCAAATTGGTGCTATAGCGGAAAGCCTTGCTGCAGTACTAGAGCTCATAGCCCTCTACTACGGGAGCTTACTTGTGGTTGAGCCGCTACTCATGACAAATCTGGTTTTTCTATTGGCGATTGTCCACTTCCGACTCAAGAAGCCAGTATCTTCAAGAGAATGGATTGGAATAATTGCCATCTGTATAGGAATTAGCTTGTTTTTAATAACAGCCAATCCGCACGGCGGCCAAGCGCGCTACGGATTAAGTTGGTTGCCGACCATATTAATAGTAGGAGTATTAATAGCGTTCGGAGCGACTATCACAAGGAAATTAAAAAACACGAAGCAAAGAGGTGCTCTTGGGTCATTCACTGGAGGGTTAAGTTTGGGCCTTACCGCCGCCTTAACCAGACTAACAATGGTCCAGTTCCATGCTGGCATAATGGTTACAATTACGCATTGGCCACTTTACGCATTAATAGTCAGTGCCATCATATCCGTATTTGCCGTACAGGTAGGATACGGTTCAGGACCTTTGACAATTACCCAGCCAGTCCTTGAAATTACGTCTCCCGTAATTAGCGTTCTTCTGGGGCTTTTCATGTTTGGCGATTCTATAAACACTTCGCCTCTAGCAATACTAATAGAGCTAGCTAGCTTCCTTCTCGCCGCAATAGGGGTAGTGTTATTAGGATCATCTAAGCGGACAATCAAACTCGAGACCAGTCCGGCTTTAGCTCCTACTCTCTAGGATCAGGTTCCGCAATTAACAGTTAATGTTAAGTTAATGGCCAAAGAGCTAAACCCAGGAATATTGCCTGTGCATGAATAGACACTTGAATTACTTAGGGCTTTTGATGCATAACATTGATAATTAAGTGTGAGATTTGTAGGCAAACCGGAACCGTTAGCTGAACCACTGCAAGCAACTTCATTAGATGCAGAGTTTGGCGCAGTACAATCAATCGTTACGTTAGTAGATCTTTGTGTCAAAGTACCGTTACATAACATTGATGCACCCGAAGTATTTGCACAGTCCATACCTGTAACAGAATAGTCTGCAGTAAGCGGCATTAAAGAAACGCTTGTACTACAGTTAAGTGGTGGGCTCGGTAAAGAATATAGATATGAACTACTTTTTGGAGTCGAACTTGAAGTATTTTTAGTTTTACTGGCACTTTTAGACACTAGAGTGGACTTATGGCTTGACGTTTTGCTATGCGAAAAAGCTTTGCCGCCAATAAATATCAGTGAACCGATAACAACCAAAGCCAGTAAAATATACGAAGGTTTCATTTTTATATTTAGGCCTAATTAATATTTTAATACCATACGTGGCTTATCACTAGACTAAAAACAGCCGCCTATTAGTTCCGCCGATGCGAAACGTGGTGAGATTGCTTCTTTTTCTTGATCTGACGCAATCTTTGGATGGCCAAAATAGTCCAAAAAACAAAATTGAAAAAAGCAGATATTGCAGCTGTATCAAGGTGCATAGTGAAATAAGTTATCGCTATACTTAAAGCGACAGAGCCAGTTATTATTGAGGTCCAAATTTCCGGTTTATCCTTGCTAAATACTGATGGCAACAAAGCTAAGATAAAAACGATTTGCCCAAGAGCTAAAACTGTTTCTTGCCAATGCACGCCTCTAAGTATATCCTAAATTGCTTGTGCTATATCTATTATGCAACTATCATGAGAAGTATATGGAAATACGCCTAGACGGAAAACGCGCCCTTGTAACAGGTGGTAATTCGGGTATCGGTGAAGCTATAGCAAGAGAGCTTGCCAAAGCGGGCGCTAAAGTAGCTATAAACTATGTCAGTCATCCCGAAGCAGCCGAAAAGATCATACAAGACATTAAAAACGATGGCGGAGAAGCTATCAGCCTGCACGGTGACATTTCCGATCCAACGATAGTAGAGCATATATTCAACCAGATTGATGATACCTGGGGCGGTATAGATATCTTAGTCAATAACGCTGGCGTAGACGGAGTAAAGTCCGATGGTTGGGAAGCTGACATTAATGATTGGCGACAGGTAATTAATATAAACCTAATGGGTAGCTTCTACTGCGCTCGTCAAGCCCTAAAACGGATGGTATCCCAGTCAAATGGAGTAATTCTAAGTACTTCATCCGTCCATGAAGTAATAGCCTGGACTGGCCATAGTGCATATACAACCTCTAAGGCCGGTATGAGTATGCTCACTAAAACCCTTGCTCAAGAAGCCGCACCATACAATGTGCGAGTACTAGCACTTGCTCCCGGAGCTATCAAGACCACTATTAACCAAGATGTCTGGAATAACCAACAAGGCTTAAACGATTTGTTAGAAAAAATTCCTTTGCATCGTATTGGCGAGCCAGACGAAGTTGCTAAAATGGCAGTCGTTTTAGTAAGCGATGTCGCTTCTTACGTAACTGGACGAACAATATTTGTAGATGGCGGTATGACGGATTATCCAGATTTCGCACATGGTGGTTAATGCATTAGGGGGGTGGACAGATAAATGGCAGGAGATTCTCAAGCACCAGGAGCGCCAGGTATTGACGCGCGTTGGGCTCCAGGTCCCAAAGATGGAGTTGGTACTGCTTGCTCTGAATCTAGCAATGTTTGGTTTACGATTGGGCATGGAATTTTAAACGAAGTTTTTTATCCCCAAGTAGACACACCTTCAATTAGAGACTTGGGCTTAATAATTACCGATGGAGATGAATACTTTTCCGACGAGGCTTCTAGCTCTAATTCAAAAGTTGCTTGGGAGGAAAAGGGAATACCTGCATTTCACGTTACCAATAAAAGCCATGATGGTAAATACGTAGTAAAAAAGACAGTAATAAGTGATCCAAAAAGACCTGTGATATTACAACAAATATTTTTTGAGCCACACAACACTAACTATCACTTGTATGCTTTACTTGCGCCACACCTCGGAGATATGGGCGGAAACAACAGCGCTTGGCTAGACAACCGTAACGGCACTCCACTGTTAATTGCCAAACGCGATAACTGCGTTTTAGCCTTAGCTTCTTCTTCGCCATTAGTAAAATACTCAGCTGGATTCGTTGGCGTTAGTGATGGTTGGCAAGACCTAAACTCCAACAAACAAATGACCCTTGAATATGATCGAGCGGATAACGGCGACACTGCGCTAACGGCAGAAATCGACTATAGCAATGGTGAATTTATTCTTGGTCTAGGTTTTGGAAGTACTGTAGATGAAGCCATAGACAATGTGCTTGAAAGCTTAAGGCAAAACTTTGATGAGGTTTACGATTCATATGTCTCAGGATGGAAAGAGTGGCTCGAAACATGTGGAGCAAAAATTCCAGACGATTCACCACCCTTAGCCCATAAAAGCTTAACAACCCTAAAAATTCATCAGTCTAAAAACCCGAGTGGTGGAATTGTGGCCGGACTAGCTAGTCCATGGGGTTATGCGAAGGGTGATGACGCTAAGATTGGATACCATGTTATCTGGACCAGAGACATGGTTGAGTCTGCGGGCGGAATGCTTGCAGCCGGGGCTCATGAAAGTGTTAAAAATATGCTTAGGCTCTTGAAAAATACACAGCAAATTGACGGCCATTGGCCTCAAAACATGTGGATCGATGGAACACCTTTTTGGAACGGTGTCCAAATGGACGAAACGGCATTGCCTATACTTTTAGTAAACATGGCCAAGCGCGAGGGAGCGCTAACAGAAGAAAACATGCTGGAAATATGGCCAATGGTTCGTAAAGCTTCCAGCTACTTATTAAAAAATGGGCCCGTTACCCAACAAGACCGCTGGGAAGAAGATCCTGGCTATACACCATTCACCTTATCTACCGAAATTGCAGCCTTACTGGCTGCAGCTGACCTTGCAGAGTTAGCCAAGGAGCCAATCCAAGCTAAGTTTATGCGAGAAACAGCAGATACTTGGTATGACAATATTGACAGCTGGTTATATGCTTCGGGTACCGATTGGTGCAAACAATATGCCGTTGATGGTTATTACGAACGTATTGCATCAGTTAATGGGGATGAAGTTAACCGCTTCCAAAACATAGTACATGTTAAAAATGTACCCAGTGATGAGGCATATCTTAAAGCAGTTCACCTAATCAGCCCAGATGCACTGGCTTTAGTTAGGTTCGGACTACGTTCTGCGAATGACTCTAAAATTCTAGACACTGTTAAAATAATAGACAAATTTTTAAAGATTGATACTCCGAACGGTACTACATGGCATAGATATAACGATGACGGATACGGCGAACATGAAGACGGCTCGGCTTTCGACGGTACCGGCATTGGTAGGGGCTGGCCATTGCTTACCGGCGAAAGGGCACATTACGAACTTGCACTTGGCCACAGCGACACTGCAGAAAAACTAAAGTCAGACATGGAAAGTTTCTGCGGCGACGGCGGGTTACTTCCCGAACAGGTATGGGATAGCGATCCGATAGCTGAACATGAGCTCAAACTAGGCCGACCAACAGGATCGGCAATGCCACTAGCCTGGGCTCATGGTGAATACCTAAAGCTAATTCGTTCAATAAATGATGGCAAGATTTTCGATTGTCCCCCCCAAACAATCAAACGCTACTTGGAAGAAAAAACAACCTCACCACTAAAATCATGGCGTTTCAATCATAAAATACACACCATACCCAATGGTAAAAAATTACGCATCGAAACACTAGCTCCAGCAACCATACACTGGTCTAACGATAATTGGAAAAGTACTAACGACGACGCGACTACTGATACAGGACTGGGCGTACACTTCATAGACATTGAGCCAAACGCCCTTAAGGACAATAAAAGTATCATATTTACTTTCTACTGGCATCATGCCGACAAATGGGAAGGTCGAGATTTTAAAGTTGTTTCTAGTTAGATAAAAAACAATACTCTAATTTGTAGGTTAATATACATAACTACAGTGAGCAAGGTCATTGCTGGCTAGGCAATATGGGGTCAAAATATTTACTGTCCTTAATATATTTTGGAGGAGTCTATTATGCAATTAGTTAGATTTAACCCTTTACGGGATCTAGAAAAAGATTTGGATAGTTTTTTAGCGAATGAATGGAACGTACCAGTATTTGCCGAAATTGCCCCAATGGACATATATGAAGAAGAAGGGAAATTGGTTGCAGTAGTAAATCTGCCCAACTTCAAAAAGGATGAAATTAACATTACGGCAGAACAGGGAGTATTAGAAATTGCGGCAGACCATGAAGAAAAAGAGGAAGGGAGAGATAAGCGTAAATATTATATGCGTGAAAGCAGCAACCATTACATGCGAAGGGTATCTTTACCGGAAGGAGTCAACACGGAAAAGACTGAAGCCGAATTTAAAGACGGAGTTTTGCGGGTCTCTATGCCTAAAGAAAAGAGATCAGAGATAAAAAAGGTGATCGTTAGATAACTTAATTTCAACAGAAAGGTGGATTTATGCCGAAAATTCCAAGAGAAAATGGCACTCCATTTTCATTGCCACGGGACACTCCTGAAAATATGCCGATTGATTACCCGGAATTGGACAATGGAACAGACGCCCAAGAAGCATATGATGAAGGGCTAGAGGATACCATCGATTTCGACCCTTATAGGCTAGATGATGATACCATGCCACTTAAGAGCGGAGTAGGAACTATTGCTCCAAAGTACTACACCAATAACCACGATATTATCCGAAATTGGACAACGTTCAGATACGGCCACCCAGCCCATATCTTAGGAGAAGTTAATGGATTGGAGAACGGCGGACTATACATCACTTTTGAAGACGATGAGCCAGATATAGATGTTGAACCCATCAGCTGGAAAAAGTTCTTTGAAATTTTCGATAAAAACGAATTAGCTTTCCTATATAAAAGAAAAAGGTCTAGTGGTGTCCAGAGTAAATTCTATAAATTTATTAGCAAATATGACGTAGCTCACACAACCCCGGCAATAAAGGTTAACTAAAACTAGCTAAATATTCTAACAATTAACCTGTGGTAAGCTGGCGTATCAATACCAAGCATAAATTCTTCTGCTCTGTGACGCATAGGCCCTCTCTCTCTTTTTGGCGAATAGCCTAAATCAACCATTGCCGCTTCAACTATGCCTAGAGCCCCATTAACTTCCTCTTCCTCGTGAGGATAAAGTGGTACATACAGGCTGGCTTCAGGCTGGCCAAGATCCCTAGCTTCAACAAGATTATCTAATAACTTGGTCATATAAAAGAGGGCTCTTTCGCTTATAGCCTTCTCAATATCAGACACTTCATTAAGTGGGTTAGATCTACCAATAATATTCGTACGGGCTTCATCCTGAAGGACCTCCCTAGAAAGGCTAGTACAGTCTACGTCTAGACGCGCTAAAAGATTTTCAACAGATGCACGAGAAACTTCATTGAAATTATGTAAAACAGTAACGTTACCGAATTTTTCCATATTTACATAAGTAACACAGGATGGTCTTTCTTCAAAGTGGGTTATCTCACAAACTATTAAGGTATACTGATCTCTTTCTTGTCCTTAATCTTCTTTAGCCACAAATCTTTCGGCCACATTGTTGAACCTGTATAGTTTACTGTCTCTACCTTACCGGCTTTTATGTCGAAACGCACCAACTCACCTTCGTAACCATAGCTATCGGCGTTAACTACTTTAAAAGTAGTATTATTAACGAACTCGAAATCCTGTACACCAGACAAAGGATCCCAGCTATCGATATGTGCAGCAGCAACTTTGTCGCCAGTAACAACTATGCTCATTATTGACCATAAATTCATATACATGCCTTCAAGCATCTTTAAATCATGCTTAGGTTTGGTTTTGGGAGTATTGTCCTGGAAATAGTTAACAACGTCCCAAATACCTCGATTAATCCACAGCGACGGTCCGTCAATACAGTTAGTCAGAACGCTCACAACAAGTCCACTTTTAGGATCAAACGTAGTTTTGGTACTATGGCCGGGAAAACCGCCACCGTGTCCAATCAAGGTCTTCCCGCCCACAGACTCAATCTCCATTCCTAGGCCATAATCACTACTCTCAGATTGGGTTGAATCATAGGCACGCCATTGCATCCTCTGCATTTCCTTCTTACTCTCGTCATTTAATAGTTTATTGGAACCTATCATTTGAGCATTAAAATACTTGCATAAATCCTCTCCATTGGAACAAAACCCTGTGGCGCTAGACATACAATTGGTATATATCTGTTGTATAGGTAGTCTGGAATTTCTTATGTCTATTCGGCTATAGCCCTTAGTTAAACGATAGTTAATACTCTTTGAATATTCAGGAAATGTATTATTTAGACCAAGCTTTTTAATAATCCTTTCGTTTACAAAGTCGTTATACGGCTGAGCTGCAACTGCTTCTATGACTAAGCCAAGAAGGGAATAACCGTAGTTTGAATATTTGAGTTTAGTATTGTTATCTAATACTAGATCAGTGTTTAATATCTCTTCCTTGAAACGTTTTTCATCTGGGAAAGGCCTGATTAATTGCCAATAATCCTCATTGACACCATCCCTAATAATACCTGCTCCGTGGGACATAAGTTGTCGTATAGTAACCTTATTCCAACGCTTATCTTTATGTTTTTTAATAAAGCTCAAGTAATCAACAACATAGTCATCTATGCGTAATTTATTATCCTCGACGAGCATCATAATTGCTGTTGCCGTAAATGTTTTGGAGTGAGAGGCAATACGAAAGAGGTAATCTGGCGTCAGCTCAATCTTTTTTTCCGTATCAGCATAGCCATAGGCCTTATTCAATAGGAGATCACCTTTATATGAGATTGCTACTGTGAGCCCGGGTATATCCTCCCGATCAAAGCGGAACTTTAGCCAAGAATCAATAAACTCAATACCGTGCCGTAAAGCATCATTGTTCATGTGCTAATGATAACACTTGTCTTATAAGTGTTAATCCTGTTTTCGGTTACGGCTCTTCCTCTCGTAAGTTATTAATCCTACTAATGGCAAAAGTGATAAAAGCGCCAACCAATAGTTAAAGCCGCTCTTTTTAGTTGGATCATTCTTATTAGCAGTTGTAACTGATAAATCCTTAACGGTTTTAATTGGGTAAGTAACGGTTCTGTATGTAGTCACGGTATTTGGTGTCGTGCTATAGCTATATATAGTTTGATAGTAAGTAACCATAGCGTACGTCCAGTAACCATTACCTAAACTACTTGCGGCATTTGTACCGTCATTTTTTTGTGTTGGGGTATATGAAGCCAATTGGACTGAGGGCTTGCTTCCATTTTGCCCACCACCATTACTCTGTTGACTGTCAGTAGGAGATCCCGGAGTCGACGGCGGGTTTGGATTATATGTAGAAAGGTTGCCATACCAATTCCCAAATACATTAATAAAGAGAATGCCAAACCAACCGGACAAACTGAAGTTATCATTAATAAAGTTAGCTATGTCTGCTATAGCCAAAGCATTGCCGCTTGTTGCAGTAGCGTGACCATATAAATTGCTCACGCTTGCGTTGCCGCTATATGCAGCAAGATTAATATTGTTATTAATGCTTTCTGTCGATGAGTTTACCCCAGTAGCAGCAGCCGTAGACTGAGTAAATTGGTTGTTCGAAATACCACCACCTAGAAGATCAGTATTAGAGCTAGGGATTGATCCAAGCACGTAACCATACCAATGACCAGCCACGTTTATTATTACTAGAAATAAATTCCCAGCCGTAATATTGCTGTTTATATAGTTCGTTATATTTAAAATCGTTGTGGCATTGCCGCTTGTTGATTTATTGGCATTGCCGCCACTACTAACAGAAGCATTGCCACTTGTTGCTAAAAGATTTATGTTATTGTTAATAGCCGCTTTAACTGAATTATTTGAAGAACTCTGCGCAATTTCTGTTGCTGGATTTATTAGTTGATCTACCAAATCCTGGGGGAGAAGGATATCGCCATACAAGTTGCCGTAGATATTTATTGTTCCCTCAAAGAATTGCTTGTTGGCAATAGCAGAGTCTATGATATTAACGACATTAGCCAATGCTTCGGCATTGCCGCTAGTAGCACTGCCGCCCCGACCGTTGTTTGTTACGGATGCATTTCCTGAAGTGGCAAGTAGATTGTCATTGTTATTAATACTGGCATTGTTAGAGCTTGTGGTATTGCTAACTTGATTTGTTGAACTAGTACTATTCTGCTGTTCGGCAATTTGTGATGGATTAACCAAAATATTTCCATTCTGGTTTCCATAAACATTGTCAGTATATGTCACTGGTTGTGAATTAGTGCTTAATGATGGGGTAATCTGGTTAACTTGGTTTAAATTATCGCTGGCACTGCCGGTTGTCGAAGTACCGCCGCTTCCAGAATTGATTGAAGTAGCCTGTCCGCTACTTGCACTAGATTGGCTGCAGTTATTAATGGTTGCCGTGTTAGTATTTGCGCCGCTACTGTTGCTTGTTGGACTAGTGACATTATTACTGCCAGCACTACTAGTCGAACTAGAATCTGAGCTTGAAGTAGTACTAGAAGCAGGGGTAGGGCAAGAAGTTACACTACTGGTTGTTTGTTGTGCTTGATTATTACCAGGACTATCAGGACTATTAGTAGCGTTAGAGCTAGTCGTATTATTTGTACTAGGAGTATCTTGAGCATTATTTGGACTGACGGCATTTGCAGTTGCTGAATTTGCTGAGGATGGATCACTAGAACCAGAAGGTGCATCACTTAAACCTTTATTCGTGCTAGTTTGAGGCTGGCTAGTGTTATTGCTTGCGCCACTATTAGCGCTTTGGCTTGAGGAAGACGAACTAGTTAAAGTGTTTGTTGAAGAACATTGACCGTTACTATTATTTAAGCCACTATCCGTAGATTCGTTATTGGACGGCGTTGAGGTGGCGGAAGACGAAGGTATCGAAAGATTCGAATTATTCGGTGAATTAGTAGTGGGACTTCCAGTAGGTATCTTAAGAGTAGGGGAACTTTGCTGCGCGCAACCTGGTGCTTGATTGCTACTTGGTAGAGTGTCCGCATAAACTTTATGCAAACTAACGTTCATGGTTAGGGAACCCATGACCAGCAATGCCGCTATTACAATGAACGAACCTACAGATAATGCTTTAAATCTTAATAGTTTCATGATCGATATTACGCTTGAGACATGGTGGAGTCGGCAAACCGACCCCAGCCATGCTAAGCACTCCTACTTAATTAATGGTTACTGTAGAAGTTTGCGTGTTAGTATTTGTAGCACTGCCAGTAGTAGCTACGTTATGGCTTCCACCCTTTACAGTTGCATTGCCGGATTGGGCGCCTTGAACTGTCGAGTTGTTGACACTAATAGTATTAGTAGTTGAGGTGTTGCCATTACCTATAACGACTGAGTGCCTAGAAGTGCTTGTAGTAGGCATAGTTCCAGACTGTGGAGCTGGAAGGGCAACATTAATACTTTGTGAGCTAGCATTGGCTACGCTGCCTGCTGTTGCCGTATTGTTGCCACTACTGTTATTCTTCCAGTCCCAATGCCAGCTGCCCTTTGTAGTGCTGACTACAGTTGCATTGCCGGTAATGGCCTGTTGGTTACTATTGTTACTAACTTGAACAGTGTTAACTGTTCTAGTGTTGCCATTGCCAAACGTGACACTGATGTCGTGGTGGCGATACGGCATAGCTCCTGCTGCCCCCGCAGCACTACCAGCGATACCAATAGTCGTCAGGCTTACTGCGGCCAGTCTTGCAATATGTTTTACAACCATATCCAAAACCCTCCTTGTTAATTATTAAATTGTTAATACTTCGAGTGGCCACTCGACCCAAGACAAATAAAGTCTTGCACTTGTCTTAGGGCGAGGGGTCAATTTGCATGCCTATAGATATATATGCACCTCCCTCACTCTCTGGTATTTACCGTTACAGTTGACGTAGATTGGCTAGAAATATTGCTTGGAGATGAGCTAGAATGATCGCTAATTGATACATTCAGCGTAGAATTTGACCCTTTAAATGTATGCTTGTAGTGAGTTGGGTTATTTAACTTAGTTGTTTGCCCATCTAAACTTATTGTCGCTTTAGACTTACCGTTTGTAGAACTATTGCTAATTGAAAGGGAACTAGCACCAGGTCCGTCTGCTGAGACGGAGTCTGGAACTACCTTTTCGGATACGGAGCCTGACTTTATTAAATGGGCTGGTCTAGTCTGCATAGATGTTAATAAGAAATATACGGATATTAGAATAATCGCCAGCAAAGCAAACGCAGCCAAGTTTAGGACATGCCTGTTCCTAAGCTGCTTGCCAACTAATTTACTAACTGAATTTGAGTGATCAATTAACATAGGCCTCTCCCCAAAATAAGGACGGCTATAATTAAAATAAGTTGATGAATTTCGCGGTTTAGCCTATTGATGTTTATCACTATTTAGCGATTTGTGATACAAATTTTCTATAAGAAATATTACAAGTTGACCTCTATAAAATTTATAAAGATATATCTCAGTAAAAATAACGGATATGGTCCTAAAATTGTGCAAGTAAAATAAAATTAATGCATTAAATAAAACAAAGTGTAATATGATTCATTAGTAACAAAAGGGAATTAGATGCCCAGACCCAAACTAGAAAAGCACTCAGAAAATAAATGGTTTATTTTGGCTTTGCTGGCAATGGCCCAATTCATGGTTGTATTAGACGTCACTGTAGTTAATGTCGCATTGCCATCAATGGCGCGCGAACTGCATTTTGCCCCCAATAACTTACAGTGGGTCATAACAGCATACACCTTAACATTCGGTGGTTTCTTACTACTAGGAGGAAGAGCAGCAGACTTATTTGGTCGGCGTAAGATCTTTATTTGGGCCGTTTCCGCTTTTTCTTTAATGTCGCTTATGACAGGACTGGCTCAATCCGACACTTGGGTAATAATCGCCCGAGCTTTGCAGGGATTAGCCGCAGCTATAATGTCTCCGGCAGCGTTGTCTATAGTTATTAGTGAATTCAAAGAAGGCAAAGAACGGAATGCAGCCCTAGGCGTATGGGCAGCTGTTGCAGCGGGTGGTTCAGCAGTTGGTGTATTGCTAGGAGGAGTTTTAACGCAATATCTTAGTTGGCGCTGGAACTTCTTTATTAATGTTCCAGTAGGGATACTTGTGGTATCTTTTGCCATGTTTATGCTGCCAAAACATATAGGTGAAGAGAAAAAGAAGATGAAGCTAGATTTATTTGGGGCAGTCACCGCAACCGCAGGATTAATGAGTCTGGTATATGGATTATCTAATGCTCCTAACGATGGCTGGGCATCACCATCAGTGCTTTCGTTCATTGGTGCTGGCCTTTTACTTCTAGTAATTTTTGTGGTTAACGAAAGTAGGGTCCGCCAACCACTCATGACCCTTGGCATTTTTAGAATCCGTAATGTAGCAGGCGGTAACCTCACATTCTTAGCAATAGCATGCACGCTGTTTGCGATGTTCTTCTTTCTAACCCTTTATGTTCAAACTGTACTTGGCTACGGACCGGCAAAGTCTGGGTTGGCATTTCTACCAGCTACGTTCGTTATTGCAATTACTTCGGCTGCCGTTTCACGTTTAGTGGGAAAGATTGGTTATAAGCCATTCATGGTTGCTGGGCCAATAGTCTTAAGCCTAGGATTATTCATCATGGCTCACACCATGAAAGTAGGCGGCAATTATTGGCATAATGTGTTTCCCGGACTTGCCATAGTTTCGTTTGGCATGGGCCTAAGCTTTATTTCTGGTACGCTCGCTGCAACGAGCGGTATTCCCAAACACTTTTCGGGCCTAGCATCTGGGGTATTAAACACCTCTCAACAAGTTGGTGGTTCAATCGGACTAGCAATACTTTCAGCCGTATACGCTTCCACATTCAAGAACTACGTTAAATCCGGACACGCAATGGCAATATCTCAAATACATGGATACCAGACGGGCATACATGTCGGAGTTGGCCTGGCTCTTGGGGCAGCTGTTATAGCTTTTTTGGTCATTCGTAACAAAAAAGTAAATATGTCTGAAATAACTCCACAGGCAGCCTAAATACAATATTTGAATCTAAAGCTTATCGCAAAAAGTTACCTTATTGCAACAAAATTGCGTTTTTACGCTTCTTCTATTAAATATATAGGATATGAATTTTTGGCATTTGGCTATTATTAACCTCTGGGACCCTAGCCACATTGGTGGATGGGTGACTATTATATTGACAGCTCTTCTACTTGGAATGATTCACGGCATAACGCCAGATGAACACACTTGGCCAATAACATTCAGCTATGCAATCGGCAGTTACTCAACCAGGCGGGGGCTTAAATCCGGTATTATATTTTCTCTTGCATTTACTTTGCAACGCATGATCGCAAGTGAGCTGGCTTACTTGGGCCTATCCAGGCTCTATACGTTTGGAGCCTTAAATAATGTTGTATACATAGTAGTTGGGCTATTGATGGCGGCGGCAGGACTGGTGATCGTAAGACGTAAGACGATCTTTCATTTTGACTTACCATTTCTTAAAGCTCACCACGTTGATGATAAGTCCAAATCAGGCAATGAAACATGGCTTAATGACCCACGCCCATGGATGCCTGCAGTACATGGATTTGTTGCCGGTTGGGGATTTGGTGCATTCGCGCTAATCATTTATACGGTTTTAGCTCCAGCTACCCATTCTGTTGTATGGGGTTGGGTCCCGGGAGCACTTTTCGGTATAGGCACCATGGTAATGCAAGCGATCGCGGGTGCTACATTTGGTTTAATCGCCTCACGTAGGGGATTGTCACAAAAAGCCATACGCCGTATAGCCCTGAAAACCGCAGCTAATACATTAACGTGGGGAGGTATAGCTTTTGTTATTGCTGGAGTTTTTGCCGAGATCTTTCCTAAGGCTACCAAACTGGGCATCAACACAGGACTGCACGTCCACAATTTAAGCAGCCTAGGCCTAGCCTTTGTACTAGTTATAGTTTGCGTAATTGGAATCGGCGCAACTACACTTATTAAACAAACGCGATTTGAACTTAGTAAGGCTAAAAACGCCTAAATATTTTTATTATCAGGTTTAACCTAATTTATGCATGATATTATGAAGCCTACAGTTTATAATTAACCGGTTAGTATTAATTCAATCCTATGTCCGAAGTCATACTTAGAGTTAAGAATCTTAGCAAATCTTACGGCGACAATAAAGCTGTCGACGGTATTAGCTTTGAAGTAAAGAAGGGGGAGATCTTCGGCATATTAGGCCCTAATGGCGCCGGTAAAACGACAACTCTTGAAATGATTGAAACCTTAAGACCGATTGACGGGGGTAGCGTAACCATTGATGGAGTAGACGTAAGCACAAACCCGTACAAAATCAGGGGCATGATTGGCGTACAGCCCCAAACTCCTGGCTTTCAAGATAAAACAAAACTATATGAGCTGATCCAGATGTTTGCAGCAGCTTACGGTGAGAGAGTCGACCCTATGAAATTTTTAGAGGAAGTAAACCTAAAAGATAAGGCAAACTCTTACATAGAGCAATTGTCAGGAGGGCAAAAGCAACGGTTCAGCATAATAGTAGCACTTGTACATAACCCTAAAGTTTTCTTTCTAGATGAGCCAACCACAGGTTTAGACCCTCAGGCAAGACGAAATCTATGGAAACTAATCGAAGAAATACAGGCTAGGGGAATAAGTGTTATTCTAACCACTCATTACATGGAAGAAGCTCAAATGCTGTGCGATCGGGTTGCTATCATGGACAGTGGTAAAATTATTGCACTCGACACTCCCAAACAACTAATAAGCTCACTACTGAAGCGAGGATTCACAAAAAAACAAGAGATCGAAAAAGCCAATCTTGAAGACGTATACATCGATCTAACAGGCAAGGCATTGGCAAGGGAGAGCTAAAAAAGTGAAGACCTTATTAATAGTTGTAGTTATAGCAATTTTAGTCCGTATCGGATTGCGCCTATTAAGGCAATACAGCAAAAGTCATCCTTCAACAGGCCCAAAAAGACAATTAAGACCATGGCAAGTTAAGCTTTCGACAGTATGGGTATTCTTTGTGGTTAGTCTTAAGCGGCTATTTAGGGACCGTCTAGCCTTATTCTTTACGTTTTTGTTCCCCTTAATATTTCTCTTTGTCTTCGGCAGTTTAAGTCATAGCGGACAGATATCTTTAAGGGTAGCCTTAATTAATGAATCTCATACGGTATTTGCGAAAGACTTCGCTAATAACGCCCAAAAAGACAAGGTGCTTAATATTAGTAAGACAATCACCACCATGCAACAAGCCAAACAAAGCATGGACCGGGGTCAGATTGACTCTATTATTGAATTACCGCCAAACTTTGGTGAACTAAAAGATGGAATACCAACTGGCCAGGCCATAATCCACTATACCGCCAATAATAGCCAAGCAGAGCAAGCATTATCTTCTGTTTTGCAGTCCCAGTTCTCTTCAATAAATGCCCGCTTTGTTAAGGCTAATACTACGCCCCTTAAGGTCGTTTCAAAACAATCAAACACCCATAGCCTCAACTCTTTCGACTACACCTTTACAGGCATGCTTGGTTTTGCCATCCTGGGAGCAGGCATATTCGGGCCAATGAACGTATTCCCTGAACTCAAGAAAATGGGCATCCTACGCAGACTGCACACCACGCCATTAAGAGTTTGGCAGTTCTTCATGTCCAACATGCTAGGCCAAGCTGTGACCGGATTAATGTCTTTAACAATAATGCTAATTATTGCAATAACAGTTTTCCATCTGAAAATAGTAGGTAATTTAGCCGAGCTTGCAGTCTTTTTGATTCTTGGTATTTTCTTAATACTTGGCATTGGATTGGCTCTCGGTGGCTGGGCCAAGAATGAACGTCAAGTCGCACCATTAGGCAATATTATTGTCTTTCCCATGATGTTTTTAACAGGAGTATTCTTCCCCAGGTTCTTAATGCCACAGTGGCTCCAATCAATAACTACATATATGCCACTAACGCCCGTTATCGATGGCGCAAGATTGATTCTGACTGAAGGTAAAAGCATCTTAAATTTGGGACCGCAACTGGCAATAATGGGTGTCTGGCTAATAATAATCTATGCCATCGCTTTTAGGGTATTTCGTTGGGAATAATATTTTCAAGACTGCTTTTTAAAACTAGAAAAATATTAAAAAACTAGCACCCCGAAATAAGGTAGCAGGCGGCTAAAACCCGATTCGTAAAATTACCCCACTAATCTTTAACATGAGGATTAACCACAAGCTCACGCTGAAAATTTGGTTTACCAAGAATCCAGTCGCTAAGTTTATGCCCAATCCCAAAAAGATATATATCTAGATCATTTATGGAAATTATAGCCAAGCCCATAATCACTAATAGCGGCCCGCTATTTAAGTCAGTTCCAACCCCGCTATAAATGTCCCCGAAGCTTTGTCCAAAGAACCAAAAACACAAAGACAATAATATGCCTAAAACTATTGCTATTTTACGATACCTAAACAACACACCTATGCCAATTGCCATCTCCAACAAAGCAAACCCGAGTATAAAGACCAAGCCAGGTCGGGACGGACCTTTGCTAGTAAACGAGCCTGTCATAACCATTCCACCCATGCTCACGCTAACAACTGCAGGCTGTTTTGAAGCAGTGTTATGATTATTATTTCCAAGGCCTGAGACAAAATCGGCTATTGCATTATCCGCAGTAGCAATCCAACTGGGTGCTCCGCTGGAATTGGCAGCGACCATACTACCCATAATTCCGGTAGAATTATTTAATGGTAGAAGTTGGAATATTCCTCCACCAACCCACAATACTAACCATACAAAAGCAAGCCAATGTGCAATTTTGGGTTCCAGCTTCTTTACCCTAGGGTAAACAGCCATAGCTAGTAGTACATAAATTAAGGCCGCCCCTGGAGCGCCCATAAGCAACAATTGGCCACTGAAAATACCGCCAAATCCTTCTCCAAATACCCATACAACTAGGCCCCATAAAATAGATAATGACAGTCCGATCTTTACGGTTTTAGGAAACAGTATTAATGCGCCAATTGATAACTGCGTTAGGGCAAACAAAGCATTAAAAACTGCCGGATGAGTTAAAAACAAGGTTACTCCAAAATGCATCAAACCGGCTACAAATCCGGGTTGCCCTTGAGCTGCAGGAGATACAACCCGTGTTGCAAATGCAGAGGTAAACATCTTAGGTTGCAGCTGCAAAAACCCATCAAGCAGCCAAAAAATTCCAAGTGCAATTTGAATAGTCCTATTGTTTATTTTTCTCATTACGCTTAAGTAAATTATAACAGTGTAGGTCTAGGGCTGTTTAAAGGTTATAATCTACTTGAAGTGAAGGCAAAACTAAACTTAGAGAATGTATTTCCTTGGTTACTAATAGCTGGAGGCATAATAGGGCTGTTAGCGTCATTGATATTGGCTCATGATACGTTATCTATTGCTCAAAACCCGCACTACGTTCCATCATGTAACCTAAATCCTGTTGTAAGTTGCGGCGACGTCATAACCTTCAAAGGCGACAGTATATTTGGGCTACCTTACCCGTTTTACGGTGTAGCTGCTTTTGGGGCACTTATTGCATCTGGAGCAGGTGTTATTGCAAAAGCTAAGTTCCATAAATGGTACTGGCTGACTATGCAAGCATTTATGACCCTTGGTATCACTGGCGCCTATTACTTGCTCATTAAAAGCATGTACCAAATCCACGCATTATGTCCTTTCTGTCTGTCTGTAGATGTAGCCACTACGACTCTTTTCTGGTACACAACACTGTTCAATATCGACAATGGACATTTCGGTAAAACTAAGGATAGCCCTGCCTACAAATGGATCAGAAAACACCACTTGGACATATTAGTACTATGGTTTATCTTAGCCATAGCATTCATACTTCACCATTTCTGGTATTACTATGGCAAGCATCTCTGAATCTAAATAAAAGTGACTAAATCTACAGATAATTTAGTTATTGGAAAAATAGTATGAGCCGAAAAAGTCACCATGCAACAGATGCAGAATTTGAGCAAAATATCTGAAAGTGACAATAATGACTAACAAGCGAGACCCATCTAGGGAAGTCGTAAGCAAACAAAAGTTCTAAAGAAAGACCGAAAAGCACTAAGTAGAAAATTCAAAAAGCTAATCTTTTAAATCTTTAAGGTCTCGGATAATTTCAGCAGAATGTTCTTTGGGGTTAACGCCCCTATACTCCTTAGCAATATTGCCGTCGGGAGAAATAATGAACGAATTACGCTCTGTGCCTAAAAACTCCCTGCCCATAAACTGTCTCTTTTTCCATGAATTATAAGCAGCAATAGTTTCATGTTCCGGATCAGACAATAGGGTAAAGTTAAGGTGATATTTATCGCTAAATTTCTTATGAGAGGAGACTGAATCCTTGCTGACTCCTACAACATCAACATTTCCTAAAGCTTCTATGTCCTCACGTTCATCCCTAAACGAACAAGCTTCTTTAGTGCAGCCAGGCGTATCGTCCCTTGGATAGAAGTAGAGAACTAGCCACCTGCCTCGATAGTCATCTAAAGTATGCCAATTTCCATTTTGATCCTGTAACCTAAAATCTGGTGCTTTTTTCATGATTTAAATTATAACCCTAAGTCGCTATAATAAGCTGAGTTATCAAAAAACAAAACGATATGAATAAGCATTTCAAGAGGATATCCCAAAAGGTTTCACATATTACTGGGTCACCCATAGCCTTCGCTCTAGCAATTATTAGCATTCTGTTGTGGCTTGTCAGCGGTCCCTATTTCCACTTTTCCAACACCTGGTTAATATTTATTTCAACAGTAACAGATGTAATCATTTTCTTAACCGTTTTCTCCCTACAATACTCCCAAAACCGTGACAGTAAAGCAATCCAGCTAAAATTAAACGAACTTATAACCGCTGACCAGAAAGCCCGTGATTCGTTTGTCGGACTAGAAGAGATGACAGATGACGAGCTAGAGGAATTAGATAACCAGTTCCAAAAACTGTTAAAAGAATTGGAACAACCGGAAGTTATGCATAAACTACATAAGTCGATTAGAAAAGAAAAAGAAAAAAGGCCAATTATATATAAAGCAGCAGAAAGTCTTGTCGAACATTTAATTAGCGTAAAATAAAACGTATGAGTGAAACTAAAGGTAAGGGTCTAGCTATATACATGGCAGTAATACTAACTATTGGAGTACTACTGCTAGCTGGCATATTAGGATCCTTAATCTATGCTGGGATTAAGGTCAAGTCTGAGGCAAACAATGTTACAAACAAAGTGAACAACTTTAACTCACAGGTCGAAAAAATTAACACCAATCTTCAAAACATCGATACCCAACTTAAAGCAACAAAAAGTATAACTATACCTTAAATCTCATAAGCAAATACTTCCACTGAAGCTAAAAATTTCATATAATAGTTCTTAAGTTATTAGAGCAAAAATATATAAAGCTAAAACGCCAACTATCTATTATTATGTTTTTTAGCAAAATCCTCCAACACGCCGACCATACAAGTCCCCACTACAAGTGGATAGCTTTATCTAACACCACATTGGGCATATTAATGGCATCCCTTAATGCAACAAGTCTTATTATAGCCCTACCAGTTATCTTCCGTGGTATAAAGATTAATCCATTAAGTCCATCGAGCTTCTCTTACTTACTCTGGATACTATTAGGTTACATGCTGGTTACTGCCATATTGGTAGTCTCTCTAGGCAGACTAGGAGACATGTATGGAAGGGTAAAAATGTATAACATTGGTTTTGTAATATTTTCAGTCGGTGCTCTACTAGCTGGATTTACTTGGAGCCATGGATCCCTTGGGGCATTAGAATTAATCATATTTCGAATGGTACAAGCGGTAGGTGGCGCACTCCTAATGGCAAACTCCGCTGCAATATTAACCGACGCCTTTCCCGAAAACCAACGTGGCATGGCTCTTGGCATTAACCAAATAGCAGCACTTGCCGGATCGTTTATAGGAATATTGGTTGGTGGATTCTTATCCCAATTCTCGTGGCGTTACGTTTTCCTGTTTAATGTACCGATCGGAATTGTTGGTATCGTTTGGTCTTACCTAGCATTAAAGGAAATTGATGTTTTCCATAAGGCAAAGATCGACTGGATCGGTAACATTACTTTCGCTGCTGGCCTAGCCATGCTCTTGATTGGGATTACCTATGGTATTAAGCCTTATGGTAGATCGTCAATGGGATGGGGGAACCCAATGGTAATAACACTAATGGCTGCCGGCATTGCTGTACTAATAGTCTTTGCTCTGATTGAGCGCAAAGTAAAACAGCCGATGTTTAACCTCGCCCTATTTAAGATACGTGCTTTTACGGCTGGAAATATAGCTGGGTTACTTGCGGCTATGGGCAGGGGAGGACTGCAATTCATGCTCATAATGTGGCTACAAGGAATCTGGCTACCACTACACGGTTACGCTTTTACACAAACACCACTTTGGGCTGGTATATATATGCTGCCAACTACCATCGGCTTCCTTATTGCAGGACCATTATCTGGATTCTTATCAGATAAATACGGTGCGAGACCCTTTGCTACAGGTGGCATGGTGGTGGCTGCCGGTAGCTTTGCTTTGATGATGCTATTGCCTGTGAATTTCCCGTACTATTTATTTGCATTAGTACTATTACTTAATGGTCTGGCCTTTGGCATGTTCTCGTCGCCAAACACAGCCGGGATTATGAACTCGGTTCCTGCTGATTCCAGGGGTGTTGCTTCGGGAATGCGAGCTACATTCATGAACGTTGGTATGCCTTTATCTATAGGTATTTTTTTCTCACTGATGATCGTAGGCTTAACTGCGAGTGTTCCAGGTAGTATATATAGTGGTTTAACAACGAATGGCGTGCCTGCCCATCTAGCAGCCCATTTATCACACTTACCGGCAATTAGTTACTTGTTTGCCGCCTTCTTGGGCTACAACCCACTCAAGACTCTTCTTGGACCTGGGGTACTGAATTCGCTCAAACCAAGTGCAGCAGTTAAGCTAACATCTAAGGAATATTTCCCAAAATTAATAGGTTCGCCTTTTAAGCATGGACTAATTGTAGTGTTGTCCTTTGCAATTGTTGCATGTCTAGTAGCAGCTTACGCATCTTGGCTCAGAGGAGGAAAGTACGTTCATAAAGAAGAAGCTTCAGCGCAGCAAGCTATTTAGCTTTGGCAGTTCACTTCGCAAATGGTCAATTTCAGATCTAGATACAGTATCTTTCAAAGCCTGCCAGGCAGAAAGAATTTGCCTCTTAGCCCTTTCTGAGTTTACATTTTGGAGTTGCATAAATTGAGACAAAATATCTACATTTGCATTCTCATAGCAAGGGTAAACTGCTAATGCCATATCCTGTAGTTCTTGAGGAAGATGAGTTGCAAAGCTTTTACGGCCGTTGTCATCCAATCTAACGGCTAAAGTCTCAACTAAGCAATCTAGGGCATCCTTACTTTCAAGATCCGAGAATCCGGAGTAAACTTGTACTTTTTTTATTAGTTCAATATAACCCATACTCTCCCCCTTAGTGCTCAAATAAGTGCTGACAATAATATTGCGGTTTGCCAATAGGGTACTATAAGAAAATTTACTTTATCTAATGACTAAAAAATAGAATATGTTAAACATGGTTATATACATCAGCAGTAAAACCTAGAGAGAAGTAATAGATATTACTGACTTAGTAAATAGCAAACTTAATGGCAATGGTATGGCCAACTTATTTCTGAGACATACCACAGCCGCCTTAGCTACTACCGACCTTGATCCAGGAAGTAACAAGAGTTTACTTTATGCCATCGAGTTAATGACGCCAAATAAAAGCTAGAACCACCCACACGACCCAGATCATTTCTCGAACCATTTGTGGCATACCCTGATAGGACCAAGTTTTAATGTTCCAATTGAAGAAGGAAAGATGCTTCTAGGAACTTGGCAACGTCTTATCATAATCGAATTCGCCGGACCGAAAAGATGTAAACTGGTCATCACGAATATTGGCTGAGCAACTAGCTAAAGTAATAATGTTAACTGCTGCTACCAGAGATTTTTGATTAGCATAATTTAATACTGTTTTTAACGAGGAGGGTTATTTATATGGCCAGTGACGTGAAGTATAAGGGAGCTGTAGCAGCAGGGATAGTAGCAGGAACGGCTATAGGAGTAGTAACAGGGCTATTAATAGCCCCAAAAAGTGGAGGAAAAACTAGAAAAGACATTATTAACAAGACTAAAGATCATATAGATAAGGCGAAGGAGAAAGCGGAAAATATAAAAGACACGATACCCAACAAAGCCAATTAGATAGTTTATCTTATGATATTACTGACCTGCCTAATCCTTGACAGGGTAAAAAGACAGGAAAAATTTTCTGTCTGGCCGCTGCATTTAACACTGGTACCCTGGTTTGAAATTAGGGGGCCCAACCTGTCAACTTTTTTAATAGCAATACAGAGATTAGCAAATTCGAGCCCTAAGCCTACACTTACAACTATGGGCAGCGGAAAACTAGGCCCCAAAAAAGTTGAAGTAACCATTATTAAACCAACAAGCTTATTAATTAATCTACACCAGGATTTACTTAGTATAGTGTTGGAAAATAATGCCAAACTTATAAGCAAAAACTATGTCGAAGAAAATTTCAAACCCCATGTCACTAAAAGAGGTGAGCGAGGTCCAGCACAAGATCGAACAGTGTGCCGAAAACTATACCTTGTAGCTAAATGTGAAGACGGAGAACGACAAGTCGTTGAAGTCGTAAACTTTAAGTAAAAATTAAGATTCAGATCGTAGTTTTCGCCAGCCGTAATGTGCAACTGTACCTAAAACCGCAGCCGCTGCAAAGCCTATAATTGCTGTATCACCAGGACCGGTATTGCTTAACTGCTGGCCTGATGTTGTTGAGCTGCCACCACTTGAGGGAGTGCTTCCGCCTGAAGTACTAGTGTCATTAGTACTTTTTGTGCTTCCTGAAGTAGATTTATTTGAACTAGAAGAATTATTATTTGCTATAGGAGCATTATTAGAGCTTTTAGGCTTAGGTGAAGTTAAGTGCTGATTATTCTTGGTCGAAAAAGGGCTATTAGAACCTGATCCACCACTAGAGGTCAAACTATAGATTCCATAAGCTACGCCACCGAGCACTAAAATCACTAAAACCGCAGCAGAAGCAATTCGACTAGGAGCCCACCTCCTTGGCTCTTCTGAGCCTGCATCATTAGCCATAGGTCAAAACCTCCTAAGTTGCTAAATTTATAATAGGATAATTTTACTATTCTGTCTAGTGTAAAATGTTACATGGTATCTATTTAAGCAAAAATTAAGCAGTGCTTTGTTCGTGGCTATTTTAACTTACTTTTTTTAAAATTAATCATATTTTAAAAGAATGCAATACGATGAAGTATACCGTCCAGACAAGCTTATTCGTGACATATACAAGAAGGACTGGGAAGCAAAACATATAGAAGAGCAAGGGCTCCCCCCTTATGCTCGTATTGGATCGTTAGCAGAAGTCCCAACTATTAGGGTTCGCTACAGTAAGTACCCAACTCGAACTCTAAATTTTCATAAATTCACCCTCGTAACGCCTTTAGCTGGAGAAAACCTAAGTCCATTCGGTAGAAACCTATACCACGCACCATTAATTACTGGCTCCTATAAAAAAATAACAAGGACAACAAATGTGCATCTGGAATCATCAGGCCGAGAAAAGATCCGAAAAAAACGACCTATAGTATGGCAATCAACAATATTACTACCATTAATAACATTAGCTTCCGTTGGATTAATAATATATGCGGCCGTATTCCAGCCTCAACCTACACATAAAAAGGCTTATCCCTCCAGCCCAAAACAACAATCCGTAACAACATCTCCATACTCACCGCCATCAATCTTGGACAATAATAGTCCATACCCCCTAGAAACTATGCTTCAGGGTGTCAGTGGAGAAACTAATACTTCGACTACCCCCATTGTCACAAATAGTGGAAGTTACTACCAGCCAGCTCAAAGTCTATCTGGCCAATTTACAACTTTACAGCCAATTAATGACTCTACTTCCATAAGCCCAAGCAACACGGCTAATGATCCAACAAATACGCCATTAGGAAAGTGATCCCATAAACAACAATTCTATGTCATCTAGCACAACTAGTGGTAATTCGGCTAGTTAATCTAAGATCACTAACTCAACTAGCCCCATATCAACGCCGTGTAATTAATCCACTCAAACTAAAAGCAATTATCAGTCATTACTAAAAATATATTTACCCTTACTTTTTGCCTAAGGCATCCCTATAGAAGGCAAGACAAAATAACTATTATTGTAGGTTTTATTACTACAGCTTACAGATTAAACTTAACAGACCACGGGCTTGACATATAATCTATTTGCGGTCAATAATTGCCTTATTATAAGGCGGTGGGAGAAGAGGGTAAAATGGCTACACCATCAAACAATAATAAGTTCAATTGGGCCGTCTTGATATGGCCTTTCATATATATAGTGCTACTCGTCGCACTACCAATATTCCGTAACGAATATAGTGGATCTCTACCACACTACATACTTTATCCATTCGATAACATGCCTCTAGCAGTGCTGTGGTTTGGAATGCTCGGGGGTCTTATGGTTAGCCTATACGGTATAGTTGTAAGAAGGGAATGGAACAACGCACTTGACCTTAAGCATGTCTTTAGCGGGATGCTAGGTGCAGTCTATGGCTTAATTAGCTACCTACTTGTAGTACTCCTAATTAACGCTGTCACAATTAGTAATAACTTTGATCGCAACTCAGTAGCTTACCTTGTCATAGCCTTTATCTTTGGTTTTGGGCAGAATGCCTTCCAGAGCATGATCAGAAAAGTTACCGACCTTGTCTTTGCGGGCCACGACAGCGAAGCTTAAAGATTGCCTACATAAGGTTTAATAAAACTTTTCGCCACATTAATAGGTATAGAAAACCCCAAGTTTTGCCCCTGTTGCGAGGTAGCGGTATTAATTCCTATAACTTGACCGTCATTCTCAGAAATCAATGGGCCTCCGGAATTGCCTGGATTAATAGCGGCATCTGTTTGGAAAAGTCCGCTCAGTGATTCTCCACCCGTCGGGGAACTACTATCACTAGCAGTAATAGAACGATCAGTGGCGGATATGATACCGTTTGTTACAGTGTTTTGAAATTGCCCTAGAGCATTACCAATTGCAATAACCTTGTCCCCAACGGAAATGCTGCTTGAATCACCCAATTTTACTGTATCCAAGTTCGTTGCATTGATCTTAACTAGGGCCAAATCGTCTGTTGGGTCATTGGCAACAATAGTGCCTTTATACTGCTTCTGGCTTGTCAAAGTTACGGTCACAGACTGTGATCCACTAGGAACAACATGATTATTCGTCAAAATGTAGCCATTAGACGTCAAAATCATGCCAGTTCCTTCTCCTTGCTGCGTCACTGGACCACCAAAAAAGCTATAAGTAGTACTAGTGGTAGTAATCGCAACCACCGCATTGGAATACTGATTAACTAACTGGGGTATTGTAAGCCCATTCTTATTAGTTGCCTCAATAATTTTAGGAGTTGAACCTAAATTTTGGATTTCAGTACTGCTGTATGGGTGACTCTCGTGATACCAATAAGAACCAGCTAAACCACCACCAGCCCCAAGGGCTAAAACTAAGACTATGGAGATTATTCTTTTGACACTTTTCATATCTATAACTCTAAAATTTATAATTAAGAACTAGCTTAAAAGCTTTAATTGGCTGTAATTTCACCAACATCTGTCGTTTCCCACGTATTAACGTAATGCCAAGTTCCTGGCTTGGTTAGGATAAAGGATGCACTTTTGCCCTTATGTATAATACCTAAGCTTAGACTCGGGTTAGGAGTAGGATCGCTGCTTAACTCCTCAAAATCCATGCCACCTTCATCAGTTGAATTAAGAATAGTCACCTTGGTTCCAACCGGTACACTAACTATATTAGGCACAAATCCATAATCCGTATAGTTTATGAGTAATGTCTTTGTGCTGGGGTTATATTGGGGTAATTCTTTTGGGCTCAATCCATACCATTGACCGTTTGGGGTAAAGCCAGCAATATCTCCTCGAATGGCAGGGTTACCATTAGCCTGAAATTGCCAGCTACCAACCTCACTTACTACAAACTGCCCAGACCCACCAGGATTAATATCTCCTATGTTCAGTCCGGCCAAATAGGTTGAGTTATACGACAGGGCTTGGAAATTAAGTGTTTGAATTGTCTCATTCTTGACTTCAATCACCATGCCAACTGGAACTTTTATCTCATTAGGCACAAATCCGTACTTATCGTAGACTATCGTAATTTGCGTTGGTTGTTTTGGTTGAGCCTGTTTTTTTGTCTTTGGTGCTGGCTTAGGTGTCTTATAGGCAATTACCGCTGATTGTTTCTGACTAGCGTCAACCAGGCTGTGTCCACGGTTAATAACAAGTATTAAGTATACAATACCAGCACAAACCATTACGCCACCAAGAATGTATATTAGGCTACGTTTCATGAAAGTCCATTTTAGGCCTTGGCATTCCGCTTAACGGTGCATTTTTTTACATACCTGAAGTATAATATTAAGTAGGCAAGCATACTATGGTCCCTGCTTGATCCTTTTATATTGCAACTTGTGATATCTCCCAAATAGTGGAGCTCACTTCAAACTAGTCATCCTTTTTCCTCTACCCATAAGGCCCTAATTAAGGAAAAAGGCCGCCTAAAAATCGGGCATTATCTATACAGGGGTCACTTATTAATATTCTCTATTTCTGTTAGAAAGTGAGCTTAACAATGCGTGAACTAATCAACAAAGAAGTTAGTGTAGTAATGTATTTTAGTGCCCGGCAACACCTTGCGCTGCCGCATATGCTCCGCTGGCAAAACAAAGATTACCAAGTAGGCAAAATTGGCTATCACCACAGGGTAAGAGAAGGGTCGGCTATGCACCACATCTTTGAATTTGTTGACAGCGAGGAAATGCTTTGGTTTAGACTGAACCTTAATACCGAAAACCTGCACTGGAAGTTGGAAGCAGTCAGTGACGGCCTACCAGGATAGGGATATGCCATGGAACTAAACATTAACCCTTCCAATCCATTAATTATGCACGTAGACCTCAACTCATGTTTCGCTAGCATTGAGCAACAGGCAAATCCATTGCTAAGAGACAAGCCGGTAGGCGTGGCCAGCTATAATTCGCCAGGAGGAATTATTCTGGCCGCTAGCTATGCAGCCAAGGCGTTAGGCATTACCACCGGAACAAGCGTAAGAGACGCTAAAAAGATTTGTCCAGATATCGTAATTATGATGCCTGATCCCGACAAGTATTTTGACGCCCATCGTCGTTTTAGTAAGATTCTTGGTAAGTATACTAACTCCGTAGTACCTAAAAGTGTTGATGAGTTTGTCATAGATTTTGCGGGATCACCAGCCTTAAGGCATGGCTTAACCATGGAAGAAATAGGGAAGAGGATCAAGCAGGATGTCAAGGATTCCTTAGGAGAATACGTAACGATCAATGTTGGCATTGGCCCTAACCGGTTTCTAGCGAAATTAGCTGCCGGCCTTCATAAACCAGACGGGCTAGACACTATTTCCGCAACTAACCTAAGAGACATATACGACAGCCTGGAGCTAATTGATCTACCGGGAATTAACCACCGTTACAGCGCCCGCCTCAAATTAGCAGGTATATTTACGCCACTTGAATTCTTAGATGCACCACTATATAAGCTTCAACATCAAGTGTTCCAAAGCATTATCGGCTTTTATTGGTACCTCAGGCTTAAAGGACATGAGATCGATTCCATAGACTTTGGACGTAAAAGCTTCGGCCAACAATATGCCCTAGGAAATAAAACTGACGACATCGATGAACTCGAACGACTCCTTATGAAATTATGCGAAAAGACAGGAAGGCGCTTACGCCGGGATAGTTACCAGGCTCAAGGCATCAGACTTTGGTTAATGTTCAAGGATTACAGCTATTTCAACAGCCAACTAAAAACACGAATGCCCCTTTATTCCACACAAGATATCTTTAACGCCGCAAGGCACATGCTAGTAACTACAGCCATACACAGTCCAGTAACCAACATGAGTGTTACCGTTTATGACTTAAAGCCAACCATGCCCTTGCAGTTAGGGCTGTTTGACGACACTAGATTAGATAGCCGTAGCCTGGCTTACGCCGCGGATGATATTAACGACCGCTATGGTGAATTTACCTTAGTTCCCGCACTAATGGCCAATATGCAAGATGTAATTATTAAACGCGTGGCATTCGGGAAGCCAGGATATTAAAAAAGCGCTCTCCAAGGGAGAAAAAGAGCGCTCAACAAGAAAGTCTAAACTAAAGCCTCACATATAATCTATGTATCTATGTGGCCCTTAAAAGTTTCTGAACCTATTGAGTCAAACGACCATTCGCGTGAACCCCATAAGCTACTGTTTATTAACCTAACATCTGGCTTGCACTGAGACATAGCTCCTCCTTTCTCCTCCATACAGCTTAACGACCCTCCTCTTCTTAAAGGTTTTTCCGTCCTCACGCGTAGCCTTACCCAAACCAACGCCAACTGCTTGCTTGCGGTTCTTGGACTTACCTTCATGCATTGTTTTTCCGACTTCTTCCTGTGCCTTGGGACTATACTTTGACATAAAAATTTAACTCGCACCTTTAACTTAATAGACGCCCGCAATGGCTGTTCTGGCCACCGAGTGTCTTCGCTGCCAATGGCTGATTTGCTGGACCAATTCCACCACCAATAATTGCTTCCGGATCATTAGCAAAGTTAGCACTGCTTTTACGACCACCTATGCTCGCGTAGTGGCTTCTCAGTACTGAGTCCATGCTCGCAAACCCTTGCATAGAAACTTGACCCACGTACTTCCTCCATAGATTAACGAAGTCAATTATATGGGGAAGAGTAATAAGTCTCTGTAAGACAGGTCACCTATCGAGCTTGTGCTACTTCACATATATGATGTAAGAATGCCCACTCTTAATAGCTACTGTCTCGTTCTTTCGAAGTAACACCCGGATAAAATTAATCTACAGAAAGGCACTCTGGTCAACCAAAAGGTTAATCTCATCTGAAACATTAATTTCATCAATGTCCTGGGGATAACCAAGAAAACATAATCGGATATCGTCCTCGATTTCATGCTAGCTGTCAACAGTTGTTAAGTCTGTAGTAAAAACTGTTACTACCGGCTAATCCGACCACTCCGGTCCTACGTTCCTCATGTCATTTTGATAGTGCACTAACTAGTTAACCTTCCACCCGTTAAATTTATTATTGTTATTAAACTAGACAAGGTTCTAGAGTAAGACATTGGTCTTAGCAACTGTAAGCATTTTATCTATTCATTTCGGAACTTATAGATACAATTATCTTTCATGGACAAACTACCCAATAACCTGGTCAAGTTAGCCGAAGGTTCTCGTTTAAAACACTATCCAAAAGGTCAGATTATTATTTATCAGGGCGACAAACCTCATGAAGTTGTCCTAGTAGCTAACGGGTACATAAAGATGTATGACATAGACAAACAAGGTAATGAAAAGATCTTGCACATTATTAAGAAAGGAGCAATAGCGCCGTTTTCTTTCTTTTCTGGGATAGACCAAGAAATCCGTTGGTTCTACGCGGCTTTGACTGATTGCGATGTATACGTTTTTAGTGCACAAAGATTAGAAGAGAAGGTTAAACAGGATAAAGATCTGTTACTTTTTATAAATCATTGGTTTTCACTTGAAGTTCATGAAATACTAACTCGTTTAAGTTCGATGGGGAAAAGTAGCGCCAAGATTAAGTTAATTGCCGCGCTACGTTTCCTAGCTAAGGAAAACTCTAATCAGCGCCAGAGTGGATGGATAAGAGTAAATTTCCCAGTCAACCACCAGTTGTTAGCAGATATGACTGGAGTAACTAGAGAAAGTGCAGCCACTATAATGAAAGACTTAACCGTACGTGAATATGTGCGGAATCCTCGCCAAACCATCCTAGAAATCAACCCAAAGAAAATTTATAACTAAAAATATTTCAGCATAGGCTTATATGCCGAACAGACAATGTTATAGTCTAGCCTCTGTTTTGTAAGCGTATATTGGGCAAGCCCAACAGGAACTCCAGTAACAGAATCTACCTGGCACCTATGACTAGCGTCACTAGCCGTTGTGTCTCCGGTTCCTAACCATAGTGGTAATCCTACAGACCAATTACCAACCAATTCGTTCCATTGATCTGGTGCCGTATATATACCAACTATAGGATGAACAAATTTGACTGAACCGAATGCGGCTAACATGCCCGTAATATCTGCACGGTTAGCCAGCTTTGAACTTGTCCAGCTATTAACCGATTCAACATCAATCCACCATTCAGTAGAGTGAAGGTTAGCTAACTGTGCTTGCCTAAAAGCATATATTACAGACTGGTAACCATAATTGTATGAATAGCAGATCAGATCGTTGTTTGGACAATGCATAGGCCCTACCCCCAGCTGTTTAATCCTTGGGAAGCCCGGATTTCCACTGTTTATATACAGTCCGTAACTATTGGCTAAAGTAGCCTCTGTTCCTGCACAGTTATTAGTATGAAAATCCAAGCCACCGGTTACGCCAACTAATACTCTCGAAAACTGTCCTGAAGGCAACCGGTCGCAATTTGGCCATGACATATCTACAGTGGCCTGAACTGGAGCTATAGAAGTTAATGGAGTTAGGGCAAGAGTAATAATAGCCAACCCCAAGGCTATTATCCCCCCAAAGGCTATTACTGTTTGAAAAAGACGATCTCTCATAGTGCGTTGTAGTATAAATTGTAGTTAAGTAATAATACCGCATACATAGCCGCATTAATATGGTTTACAATACGCCTCATGCCCGATATTAATTTTCCACCACTTAAACCAAAGGTAGTCCTTGGTGTAGCCGCCCATCCTGATGACCTGGATTTCGGCGCCTCTGCTTCTATGGCAAAATTTGCAGCGGATGGCGCAGATGTTTATTACTTGATACTGACCGACGGCAGTAAGGGCAGTGATGACAGGAGTTTGACTTCAAAGGAACTTGTAAAAATTCGCCAGGAAGAGCAAAGGGCTGCTCTTTTAGTAATTGGAGGCAAGGGCATAACTTTCCTTAACTACCCTGACGGGGAGCTAGAAGTAGGCATAGAACTAAAAAGAGATATTGCTAGACAGATCCGAAACTTAAAGCCTGACGTAGTAGTTACTATGGACCCAACCATTCTATATTCCGTAAGACGAGGATTCATTAACCATACTGACCACAGGGCGGCAGGGCAAGCAACGATTGATGCGGTATTCCCGCTCGCTCGTGATCACTTAACATTTCCGGAACTTTTAGATGAAGGCTTTGAACCCCATAAAGTAAAGACTCTGCTTTTGACCAATTTTGACCACCAAAACTATTGGGTAGATGTAAGCGAAACCCTGGATAAGAAATGGCAAGCATTAAAATCCCATGCCAGCCAAATTAAGAACATAGACGGAGTGCGCGAAAACTTTACCAAACTCGCAGAAGAAGCAGGAAAAAAGGCGGGCTACAAATACGCTGAAGGATTCATGCGCATAGACCTTAATTAAAATCTGTAAATCCCAACCACTCGAAATATACGTTTAAGCGTCATTTAATTTTTGACAAAAACTAACTTAACTAAGAGCATTAGCTATAGATTTTTTTGTCTTTTGATGCTATAATATACTCATGGAAAGAAATACTTTTAATTCTAGACCTTTTAAATACGAAACAGAGATGCCTTTTGGCCAAAATCTACGCTCACTTTATACAAAACTAGGCGACTTAGCTTCTCTATCGTTATTTGAGTTTGACTATGATGAGGATGCTCTAGCCGAAAGGCTAATAAACCCTAATCCTGTATATGATCAGGATGGTCAGTTATTTGCGCCAATAGTAGATGCGCTTACATCTAGTAGTAACGATCTACAAGATAAAGCCCTAGAAGCAGGTCTAGCAGTAGCTGAATATATTAAGAACCAAGGTCCAAATACCAGAAAAAGACTTACTGGATATCTTCAAGCTTGCTTCCAAATTGATAGACTAAAGATTGGTCTTACTGGCCCTAGTGGTAGCATGGTTCCAGAAAATAGCATTCTATTCTACGCACGCCAATCATTAATTGAAGATCTTGAGCCCTCTTTAAGTACGCATAAGACAGTATCTAAAGTCGCTGAAAGTGTATCGAGACTTTACGAAAAAGAGGAGTGGTTTGGTTGGTTTGTCCCGAAGGCATTTACGCTAGTGGAAGAATTAACCTTAAGACATAATTCTCGCGCTGTTACTGATATGTTTGCTTCTGAAAGTAAAGAATCAATTGAACAATATGGCGGTAGACAAACCCTACATAACGATATTAAAGGTTTTGTAAGTGAAACAATGAGAAATCGTAAGTACGGAGTTAAGGCCGCCTACATACCCGCTTCAATCGGTGGCTCATGGGTTTATTATGATGGTGAAGATTTTAAGGAACTGTATAAAACCCAAAACCATTCTAGGGAACTAATGCCAGATGCTGCAGCAGTTATTTTCTATACAGATAAGGAAAGTCTAGAAAATTTGGTACCCGTTAGAAAAAAAGTTGATTTAGGCAATGGAGTTATCGTTAGAATTGGAGGAGCTATTGAAGAAATCGAGCCACGCTTAAGACTTGTTCTGTCATATCAAGGAGAGCTCTTCCTTGACGTTTCTCAATTTATGCCTCTGGAGAAAGAGTTAAGGGGCAACCCAGGACTTTACGAAGCAATATTAGCTGAAATTATTGCTAACTTCCACGATTTGACTGTTCCTCTAGATACTATAGACGTAACAAAGCAGCCAAACATTACTCAGTTAAGCAAAAAACAAAAAGAAAATTATGACCCCATACTACAACTACTCATCCCCAGACTCAAAAAGAGATATATTAGCGAAGTCGCAGAAGATAGAAATGGCGACAAGAATACAAGAATGGTTCGCTTGCATGATGTTACTTGGTTCATTAGAACTCTTCCGCATGGATTTAAAGCCACTCCCGAAGCTATAGCTAGAGCCAAAGAACATGATATTCCACTAGCCCCCAATGAGACATTCGTCAGAAGTCACAAACGAGGCAAAGACAATGAAGTCAAGGGTCATATTGTCGAAAAACGATAAGAACCTAATATTACGGTTCTCGGATATTCAAGTCACTTAAGACCAACTAGCTTTAGCGCTTGCTATTTATAGTCTTTTATGTAAAAATGTTGCCACACTAGAAGATGCTGCTAGTAAATCTAAGGTTAGAGAAGTTCTAGATCATTAAAGTAATAATAAGAGTTCTTAAAGGGGTGCAGCTAAGCGACAAATCGGTACGACTTACCTCAGAACTGGAAAGAGGTATTAATTAAATATGGCCACTAAACTATTTGTCGGCTCCCTAGCATGGACAGCAACAGACGATGACCTGGCTAGTTTTTTCAGTGGCGTGGGTACCGTGGTTTCTGCAAAAGTAATCATGGACCGCGAAACTAACCGCAGTAAGGGCTTCGGGTTTGTGGAAATGGAATCCGATGCAGAAGCAAAGGAAGCCATAGACAAGCTTAATGGCAAGGAGCTTAACGGAAGACCCGTCGCTATTAGCGAAGCCCGTCCCCAAGCACCACGCGACTAGAACTACTATCTAGTAAAAAAACCTACTTAATTTATAAGTAGGTTTTTTCTTTTTAAGGTAAGCTTAATCAAAAAGTAAGCTAGAGCGGGTATAGTAGTACTTATGCAAATATATAAAGTAGGCGTTGATTCGCTAAGTATAGGACCACTATCCAGTAAACTTAAAAGCTCACTCTATGTAGGACCTACCCTTTGGTTGGTGTCTGGGGGAAGCAATATACACATAGCTTCGGCAGTTATGCAAAATATAGATATTGAGCTAAGCAGGAATCTTACAGTAGCCTTAGCCGACGAAAGGTTTGGCCCTTATGGTCACCCAGATTCCAACTGGACACAATTAAAGGAAGCGGGATTTGACCCTAAACAGGCAAGAGTTATAGAAGTCCTGACCCAAACATCCGCCGATCTCGAAGCTACCACGAAAAATTATGCTGAAGCTTTAAGCTCGGCAATGTATGACGTTAACACATTCATTGGTCAGTTCGGTATGGGCAGTGACGGTCACATAGCTGGCATACTGCCTCATTCACCCGCTTCAGAAGAACATTTAGAGCTAGCTATTGGATATAAAAGTGATCCCTATACAAGAATCACTGTAACTTTTGAATGCATAAGACACTTAAATTCAGCGTTCTTAAATGTTTTTGGCGAAAGCAAACGCGAACAGATAGAAAAATTAATAAACCAAAACTTACCTTTAAATGAGCAGCCAGCCCAGATAATAAAGCAGGTAGGTGAATCATATGTATATAACGATCAGTTAGGGGGTTAAGAATGAAAATAGCAATCCATGGACTTGGAAGAATGGGCATGCAAATTGCGCATAAACTAGTTGATGATGGACATAGTGTCATAGCACATAACCGATCTCTAGATAAGGTGGACGAAGCCGAAAAATTCGGTGCTATTAGGGCCGAAACTAAAGAATCCGCCGTGTCTGCATTTGGAGACGATCCTGTAGTGGTCTGGATAATGTTACCGGCCAACGTAGTTGATGATCAGGTAGACCAATGGATGGAAGTTTTGCCTCAAGGCAGCATTCTAATAGACGGCGGTAACTCAGACTTTAGACTAACCAAAGAATTAAATCAGCGTGTGAATGATCATGGTTTTAGGCTTATTGATATAGGCGTTAGTGGCGGAGTCTGGGGCTACCAAAACGGTTTCTCGATGATGTGTGGCAGTGACCATGATGAAGCCTTTAAAACACTAGAACCGTCACTAGTTAGTCTTGCTAAACCCGAAGGGGCATATGCGTATTTTGGACCAAGTGGCAGCGGTCACTTTGTGAAAATGGTCCATAATGCAATTGAATATGGAATGATGGAGAGCCTAGCTGAAGGCTACCATATCCTGAAAGAAGGACCATATAAAGATCTAGATTTAGCTGCAGCAGGGGAAGTCTGGCAACATCATAGCGTAATTACTTCTTGGCTCAACGAGCTGTCCCGTGATGCTTTAAAAGAAGATCCCGAGCTAAATGGTATTGAAGGCTATGTTGCAGAAAATGGTGAAACACGTTGGACGCTAGAAACCGCCAAAGAAAATGACATCCCTATGCCCTCAATCCAATCGGCTCTTGATGTTCGTATGGCCTCTCAAAGAGGTGAGATTAGTTTTGCTACTAAACTTCTAGCAGCAATGCGTAACCGTTTTGGGGGACATGCCCTAAATAAGGATGACTAATTAGATGGAAGATGCCCCGAAACTTGATCCGTCAATACTGGTGATTTTTGGCATAACAGGCGATCTAGCCAAGCGTAAGATTTTGCCGTCTTTATATCATCTATGTAAAGAAAACCTCCTTCCGGACCAAACTAAAATTATTGGCATAAGTCGAAAGCATGTAAAAAACCAAGAAATCATCGACACTATCCATGAATGTATTAGTGAGGGCGGTAATATATGTGATCCTAAAGTACTAGATAGGCTAAATAAATGGCTATCGATGTTTAAGCTAGATCCTCTAGATGACCAGGATTATGAAAGTTTAAGCGACCACTTACATAAAATAGAAACAGATAGCGGACAATGCCTAGATCGATTGTTTTATTTATCGATACCTCCCCAGGTTTATGGTCAGATTATCGAGCGCCTCGGTAGCCACGGACTAAATAAAAGTTGTCGTCATAATAAAGCCGGAACCCGCTTGCTTGTTGAGAAGCCTTTTGGGTTTGATGTTGCGACAGCACAGCAGCTTATAGAGAATACCGAGAAAGTGTTTTCTGAGGAACAGATCTTCCGTATTGACCACTACCTAGCCAAAGAAACTGCCCAAAATATTTTGAAATTCAGAAGACATAATCCGGTTTTTACAAACCAATGGAACGGAAAGCAAATTAAACGGATACATGTAATAGCCAAGGAAAGAATAGGCATTGAGAATAGGGTTGGTTTTTATGAACAAGTAGGGGCGCTACGGGATTTAGTGCAAAGCCATTTGTTGCAGCTTTTGTCATTAACCGCAATGGAAATCCCCAAGGAAATTAATAGTGACGAGGTTCACGCCGCTAAACACGAATTCATTAAGAATCTTATACCTCCAAGCCCTGGAGTAGGCATTTCAAAACAGGTTTTGCGTGGTCAATATGACACTTATAAAGACGAAGTTAATAATCCTCACTCAAACATAGAAACATTTGTGTCTTTAGTTTTACAATCGAAAGACCCTAATTGGGAAGGCTGTATTTTTCAACTGACCACTGGTAAATCGCTAGACGAAAAACAGACTTTAATACAGGTTTCATTCGGTGATGAAGACCCTAATGTGTTGTCATTTAGGATCCAACCAAATGAAGGCATTGATGTCGACTTGCTAATTGAGCAACCTGGTTTTACCCATAATTTACACCGCGTAAAAATGAACTTTAGTTACAACCAGAACTTAGGTGATAGCCATTATGCTTATGAAAGGGTTCTCGTTGACGCCATAAGAGGCGATAAAATGCTTTTTGCCACAAAGCTAGAAGTAATGTCTTCGTGGCACTTGCTCCAACCCATATTGGATTTTTGGCAGCAAGGAGGTGAAGATTTAGAGATCTACTCTACAGGCAGCAAAGGACCTTCCACCAAGAGACTGGAACACACATTTTCTGATAAGCTAAATAAAAGCTAGATTTTCTCATCATGATAATCGACATAATAATAATTCTGCTCTTGATCAGTGCCGTGGTTAGAGGCAGAGAGATAGGATTTGTTCAGCAAGCCCTATCTACAATAGGTTTTTTTGGGGGTCTGCTTCTAGGGGCATTAATAGAGCCGTCGACAGTTAAGCTTGTCCATACGCAACTAAGTAGGGCAATCGTCACTCTAATAAGCACACTTGGAATGGCATTCTTACTTCTTATAGTCGGAGAATATGTAGGATTATTTTTAAGAGGTAAAATAATGTTAGCTAAACTGGGACGTTACGATAACATACTAGGTTCAGTTCTCTCAGTGGTGTCAGTACTAGTTGGAGTCTGGCTTGGTGCTGCTGTTCTTCGGAGCCTGCCTTTTGTCTCTTTCCAGAACCAACTCCGTAGTTCATACATTATTTCGGCTCTGGATAGGGGATTACCGCCTGCACCAAACATTATTGCCGACCTCGGGCACTTAGTTGACCCTAACGGGTTTCCTCGTGCTTTCAACGGGAACGAACCAGCGCCCCCAGGTTCAGTCAGTTTACCGCCTTACAGTGCAATTGCGGCTGCCGTATCCAAGGACAAAGCTTCAGTAGTTAAATTAGTTGGTAACGGATGCGGAGGCGTAGTTGAAGGTTCAGGCTTTATTGTGGGCCCTAATTTAGTTGCTACCAATGCCCACGTAGTAGCAGGCATTAGTCAACCATATGTTGAGGATAGCAACGGTAATCATCTTGGAACCGTTATATATTTCAACCCCAACTTAGACTTAGCTTTACTTAGAGTTCACGGCTTAGCCGGTAATCCCTTAAGTGTCTACCCAAATACTGTCGGTCAAAATACACCTGGAGCAGTGTTGGGTTATCCTGGAGGTGGTGGGTTTAAGGTTGACAGAGCAGAAGTACTCCAGGAATTTGAGGCTACAGGTAGCAACATCTATGATCAAGGGAACACCAATCGAAAAATTTATGAAGTTGAAGCTAACATTATACCCGGCAACTCCGGAGGGCCTTTAATTAATACTGACGGAACAGTAATTGGTATAGTATTTGCCCAGTCCACCCAATACAATCAAGTTGGCTACGCGTTAGTTACTGCCCCAATCGTGCACATTATCAAAAGCACATCTCCAAACTCACCACCTGTGAGTACCGGGAACGCTTGTGCAGCAGGATAGCCTTACTCGTTCCTTAATGCCTCTATAGGTTCTTTACCAGCCGCCCGTATTGCAGGCACCGATCCGAAGACGATACCTATTAACATTGATACAACCGCAGATATAACAATAATCTGCCAATTGATAGTTGGAGTCAGACTAGTACTAAGATTAAGTAAACCGTCCACAATTAGGGCCAAAATAATCCCAATAATACCTCCCGCCACACTAACCGATGTTGCTTCAATAATAAATTGAGACATTATCTGGCGATTACTTGCACCAATAGCTTTACGAATACCAATTTCATGCATCCTCTCAGTTACTGAAACCAACATCACATTCATTATTCCCACACCCCCAACAAATAACGAGATGATTGCAATACCGATAGTCAGCTCAGCCAGAAGGTTCAATATGCCGGTATTGTTTTTGGCTACCTGGCTTGGCATAAGAACGGAGAAGTTATCTTGGCCACCATGGTTCTGCTGTAGTACATTACTTATCTCTTTGTCGACTGTAGTAAGTTGCTTGGCATTATTAACCCTGACTAGTATTTGAAAGATTGAGTTATTACTATCTAGCTTCATCTGGTCTGCAGCCTTAGTCGATATAAAGATCGCATGGTTATATATAGTATTGTTGGAAAAAGGAGTGACCTTGAAGTTATTTAACACTCCATCAACAATAAATTGCTCCCCCCGCCAATTAAGACTAAAACCCAAGGGAATTTGTTCATTGAACAGACCCTGTGCAGCATTATAGCCAAGCACGGCAGAGAATTGGTTGGTATCCGTAGCCGAGAAGAACGAACCGAATGCCAAGGATTGGTTAAGTACTTTTGGAAGATATGCGTTGGTGGCTATTACTACGCCGTCTTTATAGTTTTTGTCACCACTGGTAATACCCGATAAGATGACCATAGGAACGGTATATTTTACCCCCTTGATCTTGCCAATAGACTTAACGTCTTGATTAGTAAGTGTAGATACGGCGGGCACTGAAGACACCCCGAAGCTACTGAGGCTAGCAGCTTTAGAAGTAACGGTTATAACATTTTTTGAGTAAACATTAACCTGATTAGTAATGTTTGCTTTTACACCTTGGCTAATGCCAATAATAATAATCACGCTAGCTACACCGACTATGATGCCAAACATGGTCAAAATAGATCGCCAGCGATTAACCCTCATGGTCACGATTGCTGTATGTATATGTCCAGTTCGCCAGCTCATGATCGCCCCCTGCGCTTGCGTCTCTTTTTTGAACTAGCATCTATGCCTTCTTCTTTTTTGGGCAATTTCATAAGCAAGGATACTCCCGCTAGATCATCTTCAACCGATTTTTTAGGTATAGTATAAAGTCTTTTTTTGGCAGTCTTTGCAACTTCACCTAAACTGGTTTTCTCGTCTTGGATAACCATCCCGTCGTGCATATACACAACCCTGGTAGCATAACGTGTTAACTCCGGGTTATGGGTAACAAAGATAACTGTATTGCCCATCTTGTGTATTTCGCTTAAAAGCTCCATCACCAGCCTACTGCCCATGCTATCAAGATTTCCTGTTGGTTCGTCGGCAATAATTATTGAAGGTTCATTAACTAGTGCCCGGGCAATGGCAGCACATTGGATTTGACCACCAGATAATTGGTATGGATAAAAGTACTCACGATTTTGCATGCCAACTCTCTCGAGCATTGAGCTTGCCGTCTTAAGACGCTTAGTGACACCAACGCCCTTATATGCTAAGGGAAGGGCAACGTTCTCTAAAACAGTAAGACGGGGTAGAAGGTTATATGACTGGAAGATGAAGCCAATAGTATCCCTACGTAACTTCGCCGCCCGGTTTTGACTTAAACGATCAACAAGCCTGTTATTAAGCTTATATGTCCCATGCGTAGGCTTATCTAAAAGACCCATTACATTAAGCAAAGTACTCTTGCCACATCCACTTGGCCCCATGACCGCCACGAACTCACCCTTATCAATAGACAGGCTGACTTCGTCTAACGCCAAGGTTGTGGCATCTCCGAAGCCGTACAACTTACTGACGTCTTCTAATTTAATTAAGGCCATTCTTATCCCTAATTTTACTTCTAAAACTTGCTTTTTAGCAAGTTTTATTGTCGTAATTTAGTATTTAATCCTAAGTGTAACCTTAACTATCCTACGTTTAAGTAAGCGTTGCACTGGTAAGAATAAAAACTTAGAAATATATTTCTGTATAATGTTGGCGATGGAGGGGTCGCCTAGTGGCCTATGGCGCACGCTTGGAAAGCGTGTTGGGTTTATGCCCTCGAGGGTTCGAATCCCTCTCCCTCCGCCAGTAAACTATCATTTCTATATGGCAATAAAACCAAGGCTGCAATATATCTGGAATTAAGCTGGATAATTTCGGCCCAACATAATTTTGTCTTAACAGTTACGTACCGCTTCCTTGATTAACCAATCTGGAAACCAGTTAGTGGAAGGCATAGCCGACATATACTCTGCTCATTCAACAATAATCTTGATAAGCAATTTTGCCTAAGATCAATAACTATTCGTGGCTAACCATTAAGTCCGATTCATTTAGTACGATGTGGTCACCAGACTGAACTTCACCTTTTAGGATCTTTTGCGCCACACTGTTTTCGACAGACCTTTGTAGCATTCTTCTCATTGGGCGTGCCCCCAAGCGCGGATCATTGCCCTCGGAAACAATCTTTCTAACAGCTTCGCTCGTTAACTCAACTGAAATATTCTGATTAGATAGAGTTTTGTTTACTTCGGCTACCAACAAGAGCACTACTTTGCCCAATTCTTCGGAAGTTAGTGGCCTAAAGAAAACTATTTCATCAAAACGATTAAGCAGTTCGGGCTTAAACTGGCCGCTATTGATCAGCTCGTCAGTTAATGGGCCTGATAAATCAGCCAAGCTTTCACCCTGGTCAATGTGCTGCCTGATTGATTTGGCGGCAGCATTGCTTGTGGCTATGATTATGCAGTCCTTAAATGAAGCCTGACGTCCATTTGAATCCGTTAACTTGCCCTCATCAAGCAGTTGCAGCAATAGGTTAAGAACAAGTGGGTGGGCTTTTTCTATCTCATCCAGTAAGACTACAGTAAAAGGGGATTGCCTGACGCTCATTATCAGGCTGTCGTTTTTATTCTGGCCACTATCTAGTAATCGATGGACATCTTGTTCGCCACTATATTCGCTCATGTCTAACCTAACCATTGAGTTTTCTCTGCCAAAATAAATTGCTGCAACTGCTTTAGCTAATTCAGTTTTTCCTACACCTGTTGGTCCTAAAAACAGAAAACTACCGATTGGGCGATTTGGATTGGTTACTCCAGCTCTGGCACGCCTTAATGCATCAGACACTACTTTAACTGCATAATCCTGGTTAATCATGCGAGCGTGGATGGCTTCTTCAAGATGCAACAATTGGTCTGCTTCAACCACAGTAGCACTTGATGCCTTAACGCCCTTTGTCTGTTCAATTGCGGCTTGAACGCTGGCAGCAGTTACGATGGATCCTTCGGCATGGGGTATAGACTGTTCAAGCAATTTTACTGCCTTACCGGGATAAGCTTCCTCCTGTTCATAACGGCCACTTAACCTGTAGGCCTCAACTAAAGCACCGTAAGACACTAATACCTTGTTTCGGTATTCAAGGCCTATAGCAAAATCCTCAAGAACATGCATCACACCCGACTCATCCAGCTCCTGCAGCATAACTGGCGTTAACATACCAGCTAAACTAGAATTTGTTGACTTTAATCGTTGATAATCGTTTGGAGACATAGCCATAATTACAGGAACCGAATGGGACTGAACTATAGAAAGCAGAATCTGGCTTCCATCAAATGATCCTGGATTATTATTTAAAAATAATTGCGCGTCATCGAAGAAGAGAATTACATGTCCGGCGTGAGCAGCTTCATTGGCTACGCTTAACATTACTCTTTCTAGATCACCCTGGCTTCTTGCCCTTGATAAGATGTCTGTAGCGTTAAGGGCAACAATCTGATGGTAAGCAAGCTCTCTATTAGTATTTCCTTCTATTAATTTTTGGGCTAGGGCGTAGACACTTTGGGTTTTGCCAATGCCATCAGGTCCAACCAATACGACTGCATTTGCATGGTTGGCAAATGCACCTTCTACGGCGATTACCCCAGGCGACCCCATTAGCCAACTAAAATTAGCGCCATGGTCCATAATACTGCGACTAATATTTAATCCCACATTATCGAGTAGGGGAGTAAAGCCAAAAGTCCAATCTCTAGCAACACCCCCAAAACTCTGCTTACGGCCAACTTCGGAAATATTACGGGCAAGCCAATTAGCAATTGACTCTATGTCGCTATTTTTTAGCTTTAACTTAGGCAATGCTTGATTTAGCTTTGGTGACGTAGACATTAACCCGGCCACCAAAAAACCCAACTCTATTTGCTTTAATCCGTTTGAACTCGTTAATTGATCCGCGAACTTAAGAGCTTGTTCTAGTTCCTGAGGATTATTACTCATGCAATCGCCAACCATTTTCTTATCCAAAAGTAGATGGTTTAAAAAGAAGTTAGTTTGCCAATGACCACTAACAGCCTGCCAGACAGTATTAGGGTTAAGCTCAGTTCCTGGCTTGAGAAGGGCAAGCACCTCACGGGATAAACGGTCAGTTACACTAGTTCCAGACGGAATTAGTGGCCATAAATCATACTTCCACCAAATTGCTGGCATGAAACAAAGAAGAGCAGGAGCGATTAGAAAGAGAAGATAACGTAAGCCATAAGAAACGCCCAGAACGACCCCAACGATTAATAGCAGCGTTCCAGCAGATACTAATATCTTATATCCATTCTTGCCAAAAGAGGAAGCAAGCCTAGCTTTTGCAGCACGGTTAGAGCTAAGGTCAATTAATTTAGGATTCATATGATGAGTCCCCAGATTATACAAGCCGGAACAGCTAGTGGGATTAATGGCCAAACAATGAACTCAATCAAAGTTAATAATGCTAGAAAAAACAAGACAACCAATGCCGCTAGAAGCACAAAAAATCGGATAATAAAACCAATGAAACGACTAAAAAGATTGTCATTCCAGGCTCGCCAACGTTCAACCAAACTTGCACCTGGATATGTTATGATACGTTTCCAGGGGGCAAATAATGTCTGCAGTAGCTGTTTCACGGAAAACTCCTGCAAAACAGATTTTATACGCTGCTGGAACCGGCTGCCTACTTTCATCCAACCGGAACCATACCACCAAGCAAAAAAGGAGCTGACAAGCATAACCACCATTGTAACACTTGTCGCTTACTGGCATTACTGCTCCACTATACATAGCTAAAGTCAAAATTCAGGAGGATGTTTATAATTTTAATAATAAGGTTATTATGCCGGAAAGGAATATAAGTAGAAGAAGCTTATGAAGATCTTAGTTTTAGGTGGAGATGGTTTTTGTGGATGGCCCACAGCACTACATTTATCTAATAAGGGACACGACATTACGATCGTCGACAACCTTAGCCGCCGTCAAATAGACGTCTTACTAGAAGTCCAATCTTTAACGCCTATACAGCCCATGAGCACAAGACTTAAGGTATGGGAAGAACTAACTGGCAAGAAGATCAACTTTGTCTATTTAGATATCCGTCAGGAGTACGATAAGCTAGTCCAGCTATTAAATAAAGTTAAGCCTAACGCGATAGTTCACTTCGCAGAACAGCGGGCTGCGCCTTATTCAATGAAAACACCAGGTACAAAGCGTTATACGGTAGATAATAATGTTAATGGCACTCACAATCTGCTGAGCGCGATTGTCGAAGCCGGGCTGGACACACATGTTGTACACCTAGGCACAATGGGAGTGTATGGATACGGCTGGCTGGGTAACGCTCCGATCCCTGAAGGCTATGTACGAGTAAAGGTAGAGACCCCTGAAGGAGAAGTTGATCGTGAGATTTTACATCCGGCAAACCCAGGCTCCGTTTACCACATGACTAAGACAATTGACCAGTTAATGTTTGCTTTCTATGCCAAAAACGATGAAATACGTATTACCGACTTGCACCAGGGAATAGTTTGGGGAACACAAACACCTGAAACAATTATGGACGAACGGCTAATTAACCGTTTCGATTATGACGGAGATTACGGTACTGTCCTAAACCGATTCTTGATGCAAGCAACATTAGGTCACCCCCTAACTGTTCATGGTAGCGGTGGCCAAACACGTGCATTCATCAACATCCGTGATACCGTACGCTGTATTGAGCTTGCAATCAAAAACCCTCCAAAACGAGGCGAGAGGCCAACCATTTTTAATCAAGTAACGGAAGTATTTAGAGTAAAAGAGCTTGCCGAATTAATTTCAAATATGACCGGTGCTGAAATTAGACATTACCCAAACCCAAGATACGAAGCAGACGAAAATGATCTTAAGGTAGAAAATGAGCAGTTTAAGTCTTTGGGACTCAAGCCAACAACCCTATCCAAAGGCTTACTGGAAGAAGTCCAGGACATTGCCAAAAAATACATTGATTCAGTAGACCCAAGTAAGATACTGGCGACCTCTCAATGGCGAAACACCGTAACTAAGCTAAGGTCTTATGATAGTGCCAGCGGTCTTTCCAGTCGCAGCAAGCAAAATGTTACCGGGCTTAAGAGCGTCAAAAACAATAATCGGTAACTTGTGTTCTAAAGCCAGTCCTAATGCGGCCTTATCCATAACACGAACTGCAGGATCACTCACTGCATCATCGGCAGATATTTCATCGTACTTAATTGCATCTTGGTTTGTTGCTGGGTCAACATTAAAAACGCCATCAACTTTTGTAGCTTTCAAAACTACGTCACAACTTAGCTCTAGTGCTAGACTAACTGCAGCCGTGTCTGTTGTAAGATAAGGGCGTCCTATACCTCCTGCTACGATAACTACACGTTTCTTAGCTAAGTGCTTTTCAGCCAGACGGTGCACAAATGGTTCAGCGACCTGCTGGGCAAATATATTGCTTAAACATCTGGATTGTAGGCCTCTGTCTTCAAAAATATCGTTCAGAGCAAGGGCATTCATCATTGTCCCAAGCATTCCTATCTGATCTGCAGTAACCCTCTTTATGCCGTGACCAGCTAACTGGGCACCACGGGCAAAGTTGCCACCGCCAACCATAATAACTATATCTATTCCATCACCGGCAACTTTTTTAACTTCATCCGCCAGCCAAGCTCCTAGTTCAGCATCAATGCCACCCTCATACTGTCCTGCTAGTTGCTCGCCAGATATTTTAAGTAAAACACGCTTGTAGCTCATTATTCGTACACTAGTCTAGCAAATTGCAAGTGCCCTGGCTATACTGGAGCAATAGTATGTTGAAGCTTTATTCGTGGAATGTTAATGGGATCCGCGCTGTCATAAATAAGGGTGCATGGGATCAATTCTTGAGCAAGTATCGTCCTGATGTTCTTTGTTTACAAGAAATAAAAGCCAAACCCGAGCAAATAAACTTTCCGGACAACGGCTATAAGTCTGATTGGTATCCAGCAGAAAAGCCCGGCTACTCAGGAGTGGCCATCTTATCTAAGCCAGCACCACTAAAAATACTCTACGGTTTTCCTAAAGACATAGTTCAGACTTATTCACTTAGCGGTGATATCTACGGCGATCCCAACCAAGAGGGAAGGATACTGGCTGCTGAGTACGAAAACTTTTGGCTTGTAAATGTGTACACCCCTAATGCAAAAGACGATTTAAGCCGTCTTGATCTACGGGCAAAACATTGGGACCCTGCATTTCTAGCTTACTTAAAACAATTAGAGAATACCAAACCAGTAGTCGCGTGTGGTGATTTCAATGTTGCCCACAAGCCAGATGACTTAGCCAATCCAAAATCCAATAAAGGCAAAAAGGGCTTCACTGACGAAGAGCGCAATGGGATGGAAGCCTATATTAATTCGGGCTTTATTGATACCTTCAGAATTTTCTGTGAGGGAAACGGTTACTACACTTGGTGGAGTCACTTTGCTAATTCAAGAGCCAGAAATGTTGGCTGGAGAATAGACTATTTTTTAGCTTCCTCGTCATTAAAAAACCGCATCAAAGCCGCCGAAATCCACCCATCAATTATGGGCTCTGACCATTGTCCAATAAGTTTAACTCTGGACTTTTGAATGAATCCTCGGCCATATGCCGTATTTGACATTGACGGCACCATTATAAGGTGGCAGCTATACCACGCGCTGGCTGACACTCTAGCCAAGAAGGGCATTATAGAGGAAAAAGAATTCCAGAAAGTACGTTCAGCACGAATGAACTGGAAGAGCCGTCGTTCCACTAATTCTTTCGTTGATTATGAGAAGTCCTTAATCCGCTTAATCGATCGGTCTCTTCCTGGCGTCGATTATGAAGTATTTAGCCATGCCTGTAGTGAAGTCATAGACAGGTACAAAGACCAGGTATATACATTCACTAGAGACTTTTTAGCTCAGCTAAGACAGGAAAACTATTTAACATTCGCTATTTCAGCATCCCCAAAGGAACTTGTGAAGCAAGTTGCTATCTATTACGGATTTGATGATTATGACGGGTCAGACTACGAGATTAATAATGGTCGCCTGAGTGGAAATAAGAAAATACTATTAGGTTCTGCAAAATCCAAGAGCTTAATAAAAATGATTGATGATCATGGTGCAACAAATAATGGAAGTATAGCCGTTGGAGATACCTTAGGGGATATTGAATTATTGTCTATAGCAGAGCGACCAATAGCCTTTAATCCCTCTAAAGAACTCTTCGAAGAAGCATTTCAAAAAAAGTGGGAATTAGTTATTGAACGTAAAAACGTTGTGTACAGCTTAAAATATAAAGATGGACAATACATTCTTATTCCACCAAGAGATAGGCAAACCTATATTCTCTGATCTAATCTGGGGCCGCCCGCAAACTCGTCATAATGCAGGCAAACTGGCATTAGTTGGAGGTAGTTCCCAAGGGTTTAATAGCGTTTCGGAGGCTTACGCTTCAGCAATCAAATCTGGCGTTGGCATTATCCATATGCTTCTCCCAGATAGTCTGAAAAAAGTTGTTTCGCAGTTACTCCCGGAAAGTGACTTTGCTTCAAGCACTAAAACCGGGAGCTTCAGCTCAAAGGCTTTGCCAAACTTTTTAGATCTCGATAGATGGTCGGACGGCGTACTTATAAGTGGAGACTTAGGCCATAATAGCGAAACGGCTATTTTAATTGAGCGTTATTTAGAAAAAAGCCAATCCCTATTAACTTTATCTGGCGACTGCATAAACATAGCCTCAGAAACCCCAGCACCCTTACTCACAAACAAAAAGCTAACCCTGGCAATGGATATGGGTCAACTGCAACGCTTCCTGTCTATTATCCGTTACCCAATGGCCGCAAAACACCAAATGACATTTTTCCAACTAGCCGAATTGCTTCACGCATTAAGCCAAAGTTATCCATGGGCATTAATCACAAGCCATGAGTCACAATTCTTTGTTGCGCATAATGGAAAAGTATCTGTAACACCAGCAAATAATCAAGGTCTGATTAGTGCATGTGCTTCAGCTACAGTCTGGCGTCTCCAGCAACCATCAAAACCGTTTGAGGCATTAACTGCAGGCATATACATATCCATCGACCCTTCTGTACTTTGATCAAAACGTCTAACTGGCTCAAGTATAAAAGCCTGATTATGCCCAACAGCCGAGGCCACGATATTGTTAAGCTTTTTGATTGAGCGTGGATCATTTAACATTTCAGCCTGATTAACGACATTTCCTAAAGTACAGTGAGGGGAGAATTGTCTGCCAAATGGCTGCTCGCGTAATGGCAAATTGGCCTCACTAAATTCATCGCAATACATTTTTTCTTCTTTGAGTAAGTTTTGACTAACAAGTTTTAGGCACAACTTGCCGCCGACCAATCTTTCATGTCCTTTTACATGCCGGAATTTCTGTCCATATATGGCCAGGCTTCCCAATCCCGCTTCGATAGCATAAGCAGCGGATTCTATTCTATCCGTAATATAGTCTGTGCCTGGACCATAACGTTTTTGCTCGCTACAAATGCGTCCAAGGCCAACTACGGTCACTCCACATAAATTTACATCTGAAAACTCCACACAGTTTATAAGCTCTGAACTAAGAGAAGTCATTATCTTTTCTAAGATTGGAATACTTGAATTTGAGATATATCGCCTGACCGATATTACGCCGTTATCTATCGGACGGCGCCTACGCTCCACAGGACAGGCAACTTTTAGTGATTGTTTCATATGCGATCCTTTCCGGGCTTAACACTAAACCGGCAAGGTGCATAAAACATTTATTCAACCCCTTTTAAGTTTTTGGCTTTTTATATTTGCCATTCAAACTATTCTAGACACTTATGCTTATATAAGTCAACTACTTTTATAATAAAAGTTACTAACATCCATATATATTTTGTTATTTCTTGTTAACTTACTTTAAATATTCCAATGGTGCCGGAAGAGGGAATCGAACCCTCAATCCTAAAAGGAACACGATTTTGAGTCGTGCGCGTATACCAGTTCCGCCATTCCGGCAATTAACTCCTCAATTGTACTATACTTAAACTGTTAAGGGCATTTTTGCCATTATATAGTTATGCCAACAGATTCAGACAACATTAAGGTAGGCCACGACAACCATCAAGTTGATGATGGCCAAGAGCAAGCCAATAAGAACCTTGCTATTAATGTCATTAGATCCAAATTAGACAACCTTTATTCCGAAGAACCAGACGCCCTAAAGGAAGAGCAGGAAGTAAGGCAAATTATCCATCGCAGCAAACATCAACAGTTTATGTATGAGCTAACAACTTCAAATAAAGATCTAGCTCAAATACAAACAGAATGGCATAGGTACTACCTCAAGCTAAGTGATGAAGAGAAACGCCAGGTCTGGAACGAGTTCTACGCCAGTAATACTAATGCCAATACCCCAATAAAACCGGCCGAAAGCACCCCTACAAATAACAATGCTCTTGATATGGCTAAACATGTCCAGCAGAGAGCAGTAAAGAGGCGTCCTAAAACTACATCTGCAAGCCAAAAAGCCCAAACGACTAAAAAATCCGCTTCATCATCCCCAGCTAGATACCGACGTATGCCGACTACAACGCCTAAACTTACCTGGAAGCACCATTTACAGTCCATACTCTTTGGTCTGTCGATGGGACTTATTGTAGTAATTATATTAATGTTTGGCTTCTTTAACGAAGTTATTATTGCCCCTTTTATACAACCTAGCCGAAACGACACTGCGACACCGATTATCTTAAGCACGCAAACTGTAGCTCCCAGCTCTACTCCAGAAGTAATAATTCCCAAGATTAATGTTGAAATACCGGTTAACTATTCAGTTAATACTACTAACGAGAATGTTATAGAGAATTATCTTCAAGACGGGGTCGTTCACTACCCAACAACGTCCATTCCTGGACAAACCGGCAATGCCGCTTTCTTTGGGCACTCCTCGAATAACATCCTAAATCCCGGCAAATACAAGTTTGCATTTGTCCTATTACACGACCTTGTTGACGGTGACGTATTTTATCTGACCTATGGCGGTAAGGTTTATGCCTATAAGGTATTCTCAACTTCAATAGTAAACCCTAACGATGTTAGCGTCCTAAACCCCATACCAAAACACTCGGCAACGGCAACTCTAATAACGTGTGACCCACCAGGTACAAGCATTAATCGCCTTGTAGTAGTTGGAGACCAAATAAGCCCTAGCCCCAGCGGAGACAGTGCACCCACAACAGCGACAACAGCGACAACTACCAGCAACGTCAACCAACTACCCGGGAATGGCCCATCACTTTGGAGTCGCTACATATCGACTTTATGGGGAAAGGCAGTAACGGCGGTTTTTGTGATTGGAGTAATCTACGTAATATGGCGCTGGTATAAAAAAGAATTTAAATCTAGCTAGCGAGTAAGCTAGTCTGCTTCAGCTCAACCTTACCGCCAGCTACCCCAGATAATTTGAAGTACGAATGGAAATTTGGTGCAAAAAACACCTGGTATTGGGGCAGGGCAGAATTTAACAACTGCCGGTTGGTATTGTCATAATCAACTACCGTAATTTTACCGCCACTAATATAGTACAAACGGTCCCCATCCATCCACGAGACATGCTGCTGGGGTGCGTCTATTGGTGAAGACACGCTGTAATGGTAAATGTTATCGTTATATATATCGTAAACTGCGAAGTTGGATCCGCTTTCTACGACAATGAACTGTGCAGTTGGCGAAAATGAATCATAATTTGGCTGGTTAATCTGCATAGCCCTGAACGGAAGAATCTTGGCATTCTGACCAGACGTCGCCTGGCTGACTGGGTCTTTGTATATATACACAAAATTTTCTGAACTATCTCCCACAACCGCATAATTATCGCCATTATAACCGGCCATATTAAGAAGATAGGTTTGAGCAAGCGGCAAATCCCTGACAAAGTACGTCTTGCCGGAATTAGAGATATAAACTACAACATCACCACTTGGCGCATTGTCTGTGGTTGCATAAATCAAGGTACTATTTTGGTAACTATCAAAACCGACTATTCCCGTAGCAACTTGTTGGGGAGTTGGGTTGGTTAAAGATGCTGAGTAAAGAGTTTTAGTGGTTGAGTCATAAAGATAGAACTTGTTGTACTTAAGGTTGTTATAGGTTACTTTTGTAGGATTAATTTTGAAGTTATGGTTAATATTAACTGACTGAGTTGCGTTAGCTGTATCCAATTCAATGAATTCTTGGCCTCCAGTATAGAGATGTTCTAGCAATAAATGCTGGTTATCGTCTGCCCACCCAATTACTTTCCAGCTTTGAGAACCACTGCTAGGCGTTAATAATGTAGTTGGCAGATTAAGCGTTACAGGTGCAGCGGTCGGGTTAGTTAGATCGTACATATAAAAAGTAGTGAAACTGTCCGGTGAGCCAACTACTAAGTACTGTTGAGACGGACTCTGGGTGGCAAAAGTAGGCGCACTACTGTAACTGCCTATGGTTTTACTATTAAGCTTAATAGGGAAGAGTAGAGGATAATCATAATGTACGACTTGGCCGCCTTGAACGGGTATAACATGTACCCAAGGACGATATCCAGGTGCAGTAATCTTAAAGTTATATACGCCTGCCGGTATAGTTAGTCTAGTATTAGTCTGTGAAGAGTACAGCTTTCCGTTTATATATATTGACGCTGGATTAGGCTGGCTTGCTACAAACACCATTCCGTCTTGGATTACTTGGCCGTTTTGAACACTATAGCCATAGGCCTGCCAAAGCAATATTATGCTACCAATCCCAATTCCGATCATTATTAACGCATAGCCGACCCACAAATTAATGCGGTGCCGTTTCTGCTTTTTCGGGTCAAGATAGTCCATGGTCTGAGTATATTCTAAGCTTCTAAATATAAAACGGGCTTAAAGTTTTTAATAACTTCTTAAATTAACGCTTCTTTATTCTAGGAGTACTTGCAGGCCAGTACAAGTAGGTTTAAGATGTAATTCAAAGACATTACGCTAATGTTAAGATGAGACGCTTCTAAAATCCGTGAAAAAAAACGATAAGACAACCATCAAACTAAACGGCCAAACATACAATGCAGCAATGCTTGAAAATAAAGGCAGCATTGATGGAATGATGAGTAGTAGTACTGGCTCAAAAAGCTTTGCAAAACCAAGGCCAATTCAGCATATCAAGAAAAAACCGGATCCCTCAAAGACATTAATGCGAACTGGGGTAAAAAAGCCAGAAAAAAGCCAGAAAAAGATTAAGAAAGTCAGTCATCCTCTTATTCTCAGTAGGAGCAGTTCAATAATAAAGACTTCTACAATGGTTGGGCGCGTTGATCCGACTTTGCTGAAACGAGCTAAAACGTTTACAACCAGTAAGGAAATATCCCGTTTTGGCGCGGCAATTGGGGAACCAAGCAAAAACAGCCCATACGTCGCAATCCAACAAGCGGCATCCTCTAAAACAAATACAACCAAAAAGATAAATAGCGTTAGTTATCTGGATAGGGCAATTGAAAAAGCAAAGTCTCACGAGCAACCTGGATTAAGTAAAAGAGAACTTAAAAAAATTAAGCCAAAACGAAATAAAGGACATATCGCAGCATATGCAACCATTAGCTTAATGGGACTCATGGTTATAGCCTATGCGGTATACGCAAACATACCCAACGTAATGGTTAAAGTTGCTAGCGTACGTGCAGGTTTTTCCGCAGTAATGCCTAGTTATAGGCCGTCAGGTTACTCTCTTACTTCTGTTGGCTACCAACCAGGAATAGTAACTTTTAAGTTCAGTAGTAATATAGATACTCGAAATTTTTCACTAACAGAGCATTCATCAAACTGGGATAGCGCTACATTAGTCAGCGCTTTGGTAGCACCTACAAGTGGCCATAAATATAAAACTATAACTTATAAAGGACAAACTGTTTACCTTTTCGGACAAGACCAGGCATCTTGGGTTTCAAACGGAATATGGTACCAAGTGAAGGGTAATGATAGTTTGAGCGTTAACCAGTTACTTAAGCTAGCTACAACTATTTAAGTTATTAAAAACCGGAGGAAACCAATTGATGATCTTCCCCCGGTAGTTCGGCGTAAGGTTTTATATAACCTTAGTTAATGATGGCTTTTATTTCTGAGTTTGGTTGTTAGAGATACCGTTGTTGCTGTTTGATGACGTGTTGTTTCCGGAGTTAGTACTGTTACCCGAGTTAGAGGTATTGCCGGCATTATTACCGTTACTGCTACCGTTACCTGAAGCAACAGTGTTACCGTTGTTGTTTCCGGAGTTAGTACTGTTACCCGAGTTAGTAGTGTTACCATTACCGTCGTTCACACCATTGCCATTACCGCTATTTGTAGTGTTGCCAGAGTTATTGCCAGAAGCAACAGTGTTACCACTAGCTACTGTGTTGCCAGAAGCAACAGTGTTACCACTAGCTACGGTGTTGCCATTCTTGCTAGCTACGGTGTTACCGTTATTATTGTGGGAATTAACGGTGTTACCGCTATTATTGTGGGAATTAACGGTGTTACCGCTAGCCACAGTATTACCGTTTAGGCTATTAGAATTGTTGTGGCTGTTTGTGGTATTCCCGTTACCATTATGCGAATTGTCACCATTAAACGAGCCCTTATTATTACTATTAGAAGTGTTGTAGCTATCCGTATACGTAGTATTAGTTGTGTTGTTTGTGGTAGAGTTGTTGGTTTCGTTATAGCTATCCTTGATATTGGTAGGAAATGCCAAACCATGCACGCTAGCTACGCTCCCAGCACCATAAACCCCCGCCACGCTTGATCCAGTAGTGCCACTAGCAGTGTTATTAGAGCCTAAAGAATTTGATTGCGTTGTTGAGGGGCTACATGTATTTGGGTTAGTGCTTGTTGATGTCATTGTTGTCGCAGCCGTTGGAGAGAAACTGGTTAACTGTTTAAGGTCTGACTTCATCATTGTGCCGACAGCAAATACACTGACTAGCACCATTCCAGCCCCCGCCATGAACGTTAGCATGTATGAATAGATGCTCGGCACAGCGTAAGCAGTTGTTGCTTGCTTCTTCATTATATTTAGTTCCCATTCTCCCACCCCTTAAATAATTAATCCTTTAGTTGTAAGAGAAGGTTTTGTTTTGCCATATTTTAGATTTTTTTTTACAGCTTGCCCAGTATCTGGTATATACATAAGCTTTTTAAAAGCTAAAGTTACCCACAGGTTACTCCTTTAACGCTCGTTGTCTTAAATACATGCTTTATTTATGTGTTTCTATTAAGCAATCAATAGTTGTCTTTATACGCCTAAATATTATTTACTAATATAGATGGATGTTCGTACACGCTTTGCGCCAAGCCCCACTGGCTATATACATGTTGGTAATATTCGTACCGCTTTATTTGCCTGGTTACTTGCCAAGCACAACAACGGCAGTTTTATTTTGCGAATAGAAGATACCGACAAGAACCGAGAGGTTGAAGGCAGTATTGAGCATGTTATTAGGTGCCTTAAAGGGCTTGGTCTTTATTATGACGAAGGTCCTGATAAAGCAGGGGAGTACGGACCATACAGACAAAGTGAGCGTTTAGAGGTTTATCGCCAATGGGCAGAACGTTTAATACAGAGTGGCCGTGCATATTCTGACCCCTATAGCAAGGACGAACTAGATGAGTTTAGGAAACAGGCTAACGCCAATCACCAGCCTTTCCTTTACCGTAATCACCGACCAGAGAACCCTCCTGTCTGGGAATACGGCAAGACACCTCTACGCTTTAAGTCAGAACCAAAGGACTACCAATGGCATGATGAAGTAATGGGAAACCTTTCCGCAGGAAAAGAAGCTGTAGACGATTTTATCCTAATCAAGTCAGACGGTTATCCAACATACAACTTTGCGCATATTGTAGATGATTACGAAATGAAAATAAGCCACATATTAAGAGGGCAAGAGTTTATAGCCTCTACGCCAAACTACCTAAACCTATACGAGGCACTCGGTATAGAGCAACCTATACTTGCAACCCCCCCACCTGTACTGGGACCAAGTGGAAACAAAAAGTTAAGCAAAAGGGATGGAGCCAAGGATGTCCTAGACTATTTAAAAGAAGGCTATCTGGAATCAACTTTGGTTAACTTTATAGCAACCTTAGGCTGGAATGATGGCACAACTAAAGAACTCTACAGTATCGAAGAACTGATTAAATCTTTTTCTCTTGATCGTATCCAGAAAAGCGGTGCCCGCTTTGACGAGAGACGACTGCTTTGGATGAATGGTAATTATATTAGAGAATTACCCATTGAAGAATTAGATAAAAGGGCAAGTAATTATTTTCCAGTTGAGGCAAAAGCCTACCCAGAAGAATATTTAACAAAAGTACTGTCACTAGTCCAAGAAAGACTCAAGTACCTAGCCGAAATACCTTCTTTAACTATTTTTTTCTTTGTAGATCTACCAGTTGATCCAACTCTTATTTCTAATAATAAAAAATTAGCTGATATTGGAAATGAAAAGCTAAAAGAGTTGCTTGAAGAAGTTAATGAGACTCTTAAAGATAGTGATTTTAGCATAGGAGACTTAACTAACCGTCTCAATAACCTTCTATCTGTAACGGGTCAACCACCAGCAATATTATTTAGCCTTGTGCGCATTGCAACGACCCAGGCACCATCAAGTCCACCACTCGCAGAAAGTATGGCATTAATCGGCAAGGAACGTACCCTAAGTCGCTTATCGCAACAGATAAAATCTTTATAGATACATGCTAGAATAAGCTTATGCACAATGACAGCCAGTTATTGCCAAATTTACCTGAACCAGAACCACCGAAAAGTAAAGGTCAGTTTTTTACCCCTGAAGAAGTTGCAGCAAGAGACAGCAACGAAACTGTTAACACTAAGGGGGGTGATATCAACGAACCCGTCGTTGTACACCACCAAAATCCGCAAAAAGATAAAAAATTTAAATGGCCCCCGTCAAAGAAACAATGGCTAATTGTTGGAGTCGTAGTGTTGGTCTTGGTAATTATCGGAGGTGTGCTTGCTTTCATGGCCTCAAACCACAAACCAACAAAATACGCTACTAATAAGCCTAAAGTCCAAGCTCCAATAACTAAGCCTAGCAGTACGGTTCCCTCAACTCTCAGTGGGCTACCAGTACCGCCAGCAGCCAACCAAAATCCAATAACAGCAGTAATGGTAGAGAATACTCCCCAAGCCAGACCCCAAGCGGGCCTAAGCCAGGCAGGGGTAGTCTTTGAGGCCTTAACAGAAGGTGGAATAACTCGATTTATGGCACTTTTCCAGGGCCAACTTCCTACGTTCGTGGGGCCAGTGCGTTCTGCTAGGCCTTACTTTTTACGATGGGACCTTGGCTTCGATGCGCCGTACGCCCATGATGGCGGCAGCCCTCAAGCATTGATAGACATTAAGACCCTTGGCGTAAAGAATCTGGACTACTTACAGAACCCTGCGTTTTACCATCGTATAAGTAGCCGACCGGCTCCTCACAACCTGTACACCAGCATACCTGGTCTTATTAAGCTAGAAGGCTTAAAAGGATGGGCGAATAGTAAGTATAGCGGTTGGCCACGGAAGCCAGATTCGCCTTCAAAAAACCCCAATGCCACCAATATTAGCTTTAACTTGTCTTATTCAACATATAACGTAAATTACAAATTTAGCCCCCAAACAGACACTTACAATCGGTATGAAGGTGGAGCACCGCAAATCGATGCAAACACAGGTAAGCAGTTAAGCCCTAAAGTCGTGGTTGGCTTGGTCGTACCCTGGTCAACAGGTACTCTAGATACTACCGGAGCCTACTACTCTGATTATTCAAATGTTGGTAGTGGACAAGCATATATATTTCAGGACGGCACAGTAACAGATGGACAGTGGAGTAAACCATCGAATACCTCACCTCTAACATTTACCGACAGTAAAGGAAACCCTATAAAATTTAACGCCGGACAAACTTGGATCACTGCACTGGCTTCAAGCAGTGAACTAACATATAACTAAGATAGAATGGCAAATAAATCGGATTACTTCGTTAGAACTAAGAGGCAATACTTACTTAGCCTATTTTTAATGATGCTAGCCTCTAATTTTGTATTGATAGCAATTTGGATAACGATTAAAAACAAACTGAGCTTGAGTACGGGAGAATACACAGAAATCTTGGGAATGGTTGCAGTTGTAATTAGTATAGCCTTGGCTTTAGTTCTAACTAACCATCTTATATCCCCAATAAAAGCCCTTTGGCGACTAATAATAGGCATAACTCCCAACAGTTCAATGCCGGCACCAAATATAGATAAATTAAAAGTAGGGCATGAACTCGTAGCAAATTTAACTGCTCAAGTAATACAACTATCTTCTGCTGTTGGTAAAGAAGTTAAGGGAAATGAAAAAGACAGCAATATAGACCATAACTTTATAGCCAACAACCTCCCGTTGCCAATGTTCATCTTAGATTCAGGGCAAAACATTATTTTCGCCAACTCGCACGCAGGTGAATATATAGGCATAAATTCTTCAGATCTAACCGGGAAAAACTTTTATATGGTAATGGACATGTCGTTCCCAAGCGACAACACGTTAGATAGCTGGATGAAAAAAGTTAAAAAAGATTCAGCCACTGCAACCATGAGCTGGGAGCGTGTAAAAATGAGGGTACTAGACAACCATCCGACTCTTCTTTTTGACCTTGCAGCTTACTACAACAAAGATAATCCCCAAGATTTCGAGTCGGTTATTGTGCTGTTTGACCATACTAAACAATATTCTCAAGATGAGCAGGCAATTAGCTTCATAGCCCTAAGTGTACATGAGCTACGTACACCATTGACCCTTTTGAGAGGATATATAGAGGCTCTAGAGGAAGTATTGGCGGACAATCCCAATGCAGAGCTAAAAGATTTCATGCAAAAGATGAGCGCAACCGCCCAACAGCTAACTGTTTTTGTTAACAATATACTTAATGTAGCAAGAGTAGACAACGATCAGCTCGAACTTCAGCTGAGGGAAGAAAGCTGGGAGGACATAATTACTTCTGCTGTTAATAATATTAGCTTAAGGGCAAAGGTCAGGGGGATAAATATAGAAACAGAAATAGAACCAAATTTACCAAGTGTTGGCGTTGACCGATTGAGTATATACGAAGTAATCAATAACCTTATCGATAACGCTATTAAATATAGCGGCAACTCAAAGACTATTAAGGTCAAAGCCCATATGTCAAAAGAAGGCCTAATAGAGACTACAGTACAAGATTTTGGAGTGGGGATTAGTCAAAATATTATGCCTAACTTATTTACTAAGTTTTATCGTGATCACAAAAACCGTGCACAAATAGGCGGTAATGGCTTGGGCTTATATTTATGTAAAGCCATTATTACAGCCCACGGCGGCAATATCTGGGTTCGCTCGAAGACAGGAGAGGGCAGTGAATTCAGTTTTACAGTACGTCCTTATGCTCAACTTGCCGCCGAACTGAAAAATAGCGATAATAAGGAAATTGTCCGTGGTGCTCACGGTTGGATTAAGAACCACTCACTATACAGGAGATAATACATATGAACCCTACAGAGAAACCAGAAGAAAAAATAACTCCAGCCGTACTAAACGCCTCCAAAAAGGTATTGTGTATAGAAGACGAACCTTTTATAGGTGAACTTTACACACGTGCCCTCTCAAAAGAAGGATATGAGGTTAAGTTAGAAATAGATGGAGCTAAAGGCCTTGAGCTTGCACAAACTGACCAATTCGACATTATACTTCTAGATTTAATGGTTCCCAACGTCACAGGTATTGAGATCCTTAGGGCACTAAGAGACCCCCAAAAGACTCCTCATTTGAAAGCGAAAATAATAATCACTACCAACCTGGAACAAAGGGAAGATATTAAAGAAGATATCGAAAAACAAGCAGATGGATATATAGTTAAGGCCGAACTAACTCCAAAACAACTGGTTGAATTCTTAAACAATATACCCTAGTGTATAAGCGTTAAGGGATTACAGGTTCAAAGGAGGCGCTTGAAGGCGTTAAAAACAGTATCGGAAAGCCTCATACGAGACTATCCACTGATTAGTGAACAAATGACGAAAATGCGACTGAAGGTCATCTTAAATCAGCTCTCAGTCATTTTAGACAAGAATATTCCGGGGGACATAGTCGAGTTTGGCTGCTATATAGGCACAACTAGCCTGTTCATATCCCGTTTAATTAAACAAGCTAATTCGGACAAGGAATTTCATGTCTACGATTCATTTAGCGGCCTACCACATAAGACAATACAGGATGCTTCTGTAGCAGGTTCTGACTTTAAAGCGGGCGAGTTAAAGGCAAGTAAGCGTGAACTTGTTAGAAACTATAAAAAGGCAGGTTTGAAGACGCCGCTTATACATAAATCTTGGTTTAGTGAAATAAACTCTAAGCATCTTCCATCCACAATTGCATTCGCTCTACTAGACGGAGACTTTTACAATTCAATCAGGGACAGCCTAGATTTGGTTTGGCCCAGACTAGATAATAGCGGCATAATAATAATTGACGACTACAATAAAAGCAACCTTCCGGGGGTGACCAGGGCAGTAGAAGATTTCTTTAAGACTGAAAAAGCAAATATAGTCCATCAAACTGACCTGGCAATTATTACTAAACCCTAGGAATGTTTAATCTCGCCACCTTTAAGTAGGGACGTTCCCAGTCCCAAAATACTAACAAATGCGTCCGGCTCGCCAATAAAGAGAGTCCTAGATTTAACACCGTTTCTATCACACACATAGCGTGGTTTAGAACTTCGTAGACTTAGTTCTGAATAAGGGTCAAGATTACCGTTAGTGATAACAAGATCCTGAGGACAAGGAGAAACTGCGTAAGTAATAGTTGAATCAGCACCATTTATTAGGACTAGGCCAATTTTGCTAGCCAATTGACCAAGTAATCTTTCTGACCTATAACTCAAAACAGCATCCGGTTTATCCGTAAAAGCCAAGTCCATTAGTATCAAATTTAAATCAGTAATCAATTCTTCTTGCCTTTTCTCGTAATAACCCATATTAAGTAATTTAATGCTCTTTAAGCATAAAAGTACAGCATAGGCGTTTTAAACTTTTCCTTAATTAATAGTTTTGGTATAACAAAAGCCTATGCAATTTAAAAACTGAAATGGCTTAATAATGGTGACCCTAAGGGGCCCGATTTATAGGATTTTAGCTAACGAAATAATTAGATGGACTCAATTACTTAAAACTGATTTAATGCCCGATATTCTAACGCCTCATCTAACTGCTGATGGGGAACAAAGCCAGTAGCCGCACCGATTCTTAGTATTTCGTCCATCGTGAATATCGACAACAACCTAACTCCTTCTTTAGCCATATTCTCAACACCACCCTGCTGTCTATCGACGACTGTAAGCATATTGGAAACGACTAGACCGCCTGATAGTGCTACTGCACGAATAAGCTTCTTATTCCGACCACCCGAAGTATGGTCTTCATCAATAACTAATTCTTCACCTTCAACAAACTCTCCATATGGACCTAAAAACTCAGTCTTATTTTTATCTTGTTTTTTTGTAAAAACTAGTAGGTTTTTGGGGTAGTTTTCGTACAATCTAGCATGGGCATCCGCTAATGGCATTGCACCTTTCGGCACACCAGCAATCCGAGTTGGCCTAATAGGAGTGCTTTGTGATTCGCATATGTCATAAAATTCTTGTCCCACCAACGAATAAAGTTCTGGTAATAATTCACTACCATCTTCACCTGAGTCTGGGTAATGTAGATAGTAAGGCGATAAAGGTAGGTCTGGATTATCTATATGAACCGATAGGCGAAAAGCCCCGAACCGAATAGAACCGCTACGATAATATAGCTCTGCAATCTTTTCTCTGTTTTCTCCCATTAATTGATATTTTAACAAACAACCTAAAGTGAATCGAACTTTTTAACAGATAAGTATTAGACATATTGTCATAAGAACGCAAATTCTTTACCAAAATCTTATCTGTAATTCTCTCTTGGTGACCCTAGACCACTCGGTTTATAAGGTTTTAGCAAATGAAATTATTAGGTGGAATAAGATTTTACACATGAGATTTGCAATCTGTTAAAGCTTAAGGTATGTTATTAATAGACCGTTGGTCGGTTAATTATATAAAAATAGATATTGAGGATAAATATGACTGAAACTACCATTGAAGCAATAATATTAACAATAAACGCATTAGGTGCTGGAATACTACTCTTTGTATCAGGTGTTGAACAGAAGATAATGGATAAGTTAGAGCCGCTTGAATTTAAGAAACATTTAAATATGTTAAATCCCGCTGCCATGCGTGACCCTTTTGCAGTGTCTATAGCAACAATACCAATACTTGTGGTTATTTTTTATTTAGTAAAATATGGCTTTCATCAATGGTGGTTTGTTGCAGGAATTATCTTATGGATGATTGGAGCAAGTATTACCAAAGTAACTAATATGCCTGTTTATATATGGGTGGCAGACCCGAAGAATACTGACCCAGAAGAATTAAAGAAACAAAGACGAAAGTTAGCTCTTGGAAACCATTGGCGAGCTTGGATTACACTACTGTCTATTGTGGTTATGTCTTGTCAGTTTAGTGTTAAATGGACTCTCATTTCTGTAGCTTCACTTGTGATTATTACATATCCAGCGTTATGGTTATCCGAGAAGTATATTCCAAATGGCACGAAGCATTAAAAAAAAGGAATATGACTCAAAAGTAAACGACATTCTAGATGCCTCATTAAAACTTATCTATAGATTGGGGTATTCTGAAATGAGTGTTCAAGACATTTTAGATGAACTAGGCATTTCAAAAGGGGCCTTATACCACTACTTTGATTCAAAAGAGGCAATACTAGATGCGCTTGTTATGCGTATGTTAAAACAGTCACAGAACGCTGTTCAAAATACCTTAACTGACCCTAAATTGACGGCAATTAAAAAACTTCAAATTTATTTTGAAATTTCTTATCGGTGGAAACTTGAACAAGCAGACAAAACAATACCGCTACTTAAAGCATGGTATAGCGAAAGCAATGACATTGTGCGGCAGCGATTAGCATCAAAGATAATTCCGCAAACAGCAATGCTAATAGAACCAGTGATAATTCAGGGTGTTAAGGAGAAACTTTTTGATACAAGATTCCCTGTACAAATATCATTACAATTTGCTCAACTTTCGCTTGGGGTATCCGAATCTGTCGCAAGTGTTATCCTTTCTTATAAAAATAAACCAGTTATTTCGGAGAAGATTGTTGAATTGCTGGATGCGTACTTTGTGACAATTGAGCGTATGCTTGGGATTAATGAAGGGTCTATAAATAGACCAAGGTAACTTTTTAAACTCTAATTACAGATTAGAAATGGATTAAATTATAAAACAACGATTTTGGTGTAAAAAATGTTTGAATTTTAGAAACTACAGATAACAGCGATAGTTTTAATCTAAATTTCAAATATTCTCTCTTGGTGATCCCAAGGGGTCCAAATTATAGGAGATTAGCTCTTGAAATTATTATATGGAATAACACATTAAACAGTCTGGGCTTCGTGCTAAATTGCAATTAGCCTCTATCTATATACATCTTTCCTGTGTTTAATGCTTATAACCTGAAGTGTGTTGCCATCTATATCAAAAACTATACGATAATGACCGACACGAAACCTATAACTACCGATGCTTGAATGTACTAGTTGTCTTGAATAAGCCAAAGGGTCTTCCTGGTCAATGAAGAATTGAAGTTTTTTTGCAATTCTTTTACGAGTAGTTTGGTCAAGTTTATCTAAATCTTTTTTACTGCTACCCGCAAACACTATGCGGTATTGGCTCATTTATAGTACGTCCCCAAAAACCTCGTCGAAGGTATAAACATCGCCATTCTTTATTTCGTCTCGAGCCTTAGATATAGAGGCAATATACTCACTGTCATTTAACAGCAATAGGTCTTCTAGCAAATCATCATCAATAATGACTTTGCCTGTGAGTTTCCCTCTACTTTTAATAAACAAAATGTCGTCTTTACCTACAGCTTTAATAGTAGCTGATAGATTATTACGCAAATCGGTGGTATCTATTGTTTTGGTACTCATAATGTTATCCTTATATTACATTTCTATTGTAGAATTTATTGTACTTCTGTGTCAATTGCGTGTCTACTAAAAAACCTCGCGAGAACTTAAAGTCCAAACGAGGTGCAGTTATTAAATTATATCAGAGTTGACATATTGGTCTATATTTTTTGTTATTATAATGTTACCTCTGCTACATCTTGCACCATATTGTTTTCATATTTTGCAATTGTCAGGGTATTTATTTCTCCAGAAATAGATAATTTCTTATCGTCAATTTGTTTTGTCAGGTTCGTCATTGGTCGCTTGTCTTTATTCGTGCCAATCCCCAAATGCGGTATAAAGGGTATGTCTAGCCTAAGCTCACTTTTGAGTACGTCTGTATATAAATTGTCGTGAAGGTTTATTATTTCATTGAAACCAATACTTGGTACTAAGAATGCATGGAAACATGTCTTAGAATCGTCTTCAACTACTTTTGTTTTATCAAACTTAACACTAAATGGTTTTACTCCAACAATTTTAGTCTTTACGTGTTTAATTAACATGGGCTCATTCAGTTTACTAGTAGGAAATATAAACGTAACGTGGGGCTTTACAACCCGAAACATAATAGGGTCATTTTTTTGTCTAATTTCTTGAATCCAATCTAAATCTTTTTGACTAATGTCTGGGTAAGCAATTACAACATAACTCATAACAACATAATACCAATGAACCATAGGGGAATCGAACTATTTAACAGATAAAAATTGAATACGTGTCAATGGAAAGCAAAATTTATACGAAAACCTTATCTGTAATTCTCTCATGGTGACCCTGGACCACTCGGTTTATAAAGTTTTAGCTTACGAAATTGTTAGATGGAATAGAGTTGCAACTATACGCAATTAGTAATACTATAACTATATGACTACATCACAAGGCATCAAATTAGATGACAATACCCGAAAAAGGCTTAAAGCGTTAGCGGACAAGAAACAACGTTCTTCTCACTGGATTATGAAGACCGCTATTGAAGACTACTTGAAACGTGAAGAACTATACGAAAGAGAAAAAGAAGAAGACATGAAAGCTTATGAGGAATATCTAGAAACTGGATATGCCATAGACAACGAACTAGTAATGGGGTGGTTGAAAGAGCTATCTAGCGGCAAAAATACACCATGGCAAAAATACAGTGGCGATTAGAAGCAGTTAAGGACATCGACCGTCTTAGGGACTTTTTATATTCAAAAGACACAAAGGCTGCAACCACTGCCATGAATGTGATTTATAGTGCTATAAGCCGCCTAGAAACCGTGCCCCAAATTGGTAGGCCTATGCAAGATGAGACTAAAAGACGTGAACTCATTGTGCCTTTCGGAGCAGGAGCCTACGTAATTAGATATGTACTCGAAAACAACAATGTATATATTCTGCGCTTGTGGCACAATAGAGAAAACAGAAGCTAACTATATCAAACGTAATGAGAGAATCGAATTTATTAACAGGTTAGAGAAAACGTCTAAATAGCAGTCGTTCTATTTAGGCACTAACTTCAATCTGTAACTTTCCTATGGTGACCCTGATTGAGTCGAAATGGAACCTAATCTGTGAGGAGATACTACGCTGGAACGAATTACTCAAAGGGCAACAGTGGTCATTAGATATCCCTGCGGTTGTTAGAACCTATACAGCTAGCTCGATAAGCTTATCGTGAACTATACCATTGGAGATAATGGCACTCGTAAACCCTGCTGTATAGCTTAATGGTTGACCATTGATAGAGCTTACTCTACCACCAGCTTCAGTCACAATGGTATGTATAGCAGCTATATCATGAGGAGCTACCTTAGCTTCTATATATGCAGCTATTCTACCTCTAGCAACTAAGGTACTCTTATATATTCCTCCGCTAAACCCTGCTATGTTGGCACCAGAATTAACTAAATTGGTTACATAGACAGGGGGAGAATTAACTATACGCTTCATATCAGTTGTTACAGCAATAAACCCACTATCTAGGCTATCACTTGATACTTTTAGCCTTTCATCATTGCAATAGCTACCATGACCAATAATACCTGTAAACATGTGGTCCAAGAATGGGTCGTAAACTACACCGAGAGTTGGCTTGTCATCTATTACTAAGCCAAGCGAGAAAACAGCAGTTGGGACGCCCCAAGTAAATGGCTTAGTACCATCTATAGGGTCACAGAACCATAATCTTTTGCGGTTAGTGTCTTCTGAGCTTTCTTCTTCGCCAACAACTCCATCGTCAGGAAAAGCCTTGAGTATCTCCTGGATAGCCATATGGTTAATAATTTTGTCAGCAATTGTTACAGGCGTACCGTCTTCTTTCGTCTGACGTTGTTGGTCGCTATCAAAATACTCAAGGATTACATTCCCAGCTTGTCTAGCAACTCTAACGGCCACTTCAAGCTCTGGATTAAACTCGCTTTCATATATCATTCGCCTATTATCCTATATTACTAAGGGGAATGGAACCTTAAAACAGAGGTGACTAAAATACAAAAAACCAGCACTATTGCTGGTTTATATCTGTTATTACAATTTGGTGACCCCTGCGGGATTCGAACCCGCGATTGCCGGACTGAGAACCCGGAGTCCTGGACCGCTAGACGAAGGGGCCATAAATATTCCCGCGTATCTTATCACAACTATATTTTGGATCAAAACGCGTGGCTAGCTTTATAAACATAAGCGTGAGAAAATAATAATTACATCACATTAGATTATGGACCATATATCAAGTAAGCAAATCAGAATTGTAAGAATAGCATTTATTGTATATGGATTCAGCTTTTTGTGTGGATACTTCTATATATATCTGACAAAGCATACTTGGAGAGGGGATAAATACTATTTTCCTATCATCTCAATATTAGTGTTATTACAGCTAGTTTACGAACTTATCATATGGATAAAAAATAAGAATAAGTCTCTCTGGCTTACTACACTCATTAGTCTAGCTTTTATACTACTTGAAACATATACAGTAGTAGAAAACACCGGAGTATTTAAGTCGCCGTATATACTAGCACTTCTATCAATAATATTTGTGTCTGGATCCCTTGGGGCATATTTACCCATGGGAATCGCATTCGTTCTAATAATTAGATATCTCCTAACTTTCACAGGTGCTTTTACGAATAATGGTGGAGGCGCTGAACTAGGACTTATAGTGTCAATAATTGGTGTAGTTGACTCTCTTATTAGTGTTGCTTACTGGCGCAGACGTTATGATTTTTCCGAAAACGAGCAGCTAAAACGCTTAAACTCCCGCTTAAAGAGAAGGACTCAACAAACTACTATATTACTAAACTCTATAGGTGACGGCGTAATAGTATTTGACGGAAAGGGTTTAGTCGACTTGATAAATCCTCCAGCTTCAGCGATGGTTGGATGGGAAGTTACGGAGGCTCTGGGAATAGATATACATAAAATCCTTAAATATTCTAATGCAGACCCCAAAACCCCAGACCAGTCAATGAAAGATTTAATTGAGATATCTCTAAAAGAGAAAAAGCATATAACCGATACGGTTAAGTTAGAATCTCCTAAAATTCACAGAAACATAATTGTATCGCTAGGCATTTCTCCAATAGTTATTCCACCGGACAACGAGCTTGTGGGCGGTATAGCGATATTGCATGACGTAACAAAAGAACAAGAGATAGAACAACATTTATCTGATTTTATAAGTACCGCTAGCCACGAAATGCGTACCCCCCTTGCTACCATAGAAGGCTATTTGGATTTAGCCCTGACAGACAAAAGCAATAAATTAAAAGAACCGGTTAGGGGATACATAGAAAACGCCCATAACTCAACTGAACACCTCGGAAAATTGTTCCAGGACCTTCTTAGTAGTTCCAGGGCAGAAGATGGTAATCTAACCAACGATCCCAAAGTAATTGAACTCAGAGAATTTTTTGAAAGTGAAGTTAAAGAAGATTTTAAATACTCAACAAACAAGTACGGTTTGGGCTTTGATTTCGTACTGGGAAGCAAAGAGGAAAATGAAGCCAAACTAAGTTCTAATGTTCGCCATATAGTAAGGCCTAAATATTATGTATATGCTGATCCTGCACGAATCCGTGAATTAATTAATAATCTGTTCGATAATGCTATTAAGTTTACCCAGAAGGGAAAAGTGGTCTTCGGCATTAGCGGCAATAAAGACTCGGTACAATTTTACATAAAGGATACTGGCGTCGGTATACCGCCCGAAGATATTAAGCATCTGTTTCAAAAGTTTTACCGTGTCGACAACTCGCCTACACGTACCATTGGAGGTACTGGCCTTGGTCTATTCATTAGCCGAAAGATTGTTGAACTGTATGGTGGTCGTATTTGGGTTCACAGTGACCCTGGAAAAGGTAGTACATTCTATGTGAGTCTGCCTAGATTAACTGACCATCAAGCTAGAGAACTAGGTTCTGTCAATTCACCACAAGTTACAAAAGAAAATTCAAAAATATCGCCAGCCAATACCACATCTCTATTGCGCCAAGCTGAATAAGTGGGGATAATAGTAATTAAGCTTAAATAACACAAATGGTCATTAGATAAATGTTTGGTCATGGGCACAGTAAGGTTAATGGAGCAGCTGGCGGCAACCTCGAGAACAGTTTGAGGGATGAGCGCCAGAAATCCAGTATTATTCTAAATGCAATCGAAGATGGTGTAATGCTTATAGATAAGAACGGAATAATAGAACTCTTCAACCCTGGTGCCGCAAACATTACAGGTTGGCCTGAATCAGAGGCACGAAAGTTAAACTACAAATCTATAATGAGACTCTCAGATGAAAAAGGGGAACCGTATACTCCCGAACAGGATCCACTCACAAGAATATTTACAGCATCTAACGAAACCATAAGGGATAATAAAGCATTTTTAGTTACAAAAAGCGGCAAACAAATACCCTTATCAATTAGTGTATCGCCGCTGCTTGATTCCAATAAGCAATTTTCAGGCGCAGTAGCAATATTTAGGGACGTGACCCAGGAAAGACAAGAGGAAAAGCAAAGGGCGGAATTCATCAGCACGGCTAGCCATGAAATGCGCACCCCAGTTGCTGCAATTGAGGGATATTTGGCTCTGGCTCTAAACGACAAGGTCAGCACAATTGACAGTCGCGCTCGGCAGTACCTGGATAAAGCTCACGAGTCAACCCAACACCTCGGAAAACTGTTCCAGGACCTTCTAACTTCAGCGAAAGCCGAAGATGGGCGCCTAAATTCACACCCCGCACTAGTAGAACTAGGTGATTATGTCGAGAAAATATGTAATGACCTTAGGTTTGCCGCAGACAAGAAGGGATTAGCACTTGAATTTTCAAGCCTCGGAAATTCCCAAACAATAGACGCTACAGGCGGTAAGAATGTCGCTGGTCAAAAAATAATACGGCCCCTGTTTTATGTTCTAGTTGACCCTGACCGTATGCGTGAAGTGGTTACTAATCTCTTTGATAACGCCGTTAAGTACACTGATCAAGGAAAAATAACCATAGGTATAACCGGAGATGACCATATTGCGCAAATATATATAAAGGATACTGGCGTTGGCATCCCCGCAGAAGATATACCTCACTTATTCCAGAAGTTTTACCGTGTCGATAGCTCAGCCACTCGCACAATCGGTGGAACCGGTCTTGGTCTATATATATGCCGTAAGATAGTTGAGCTTTACCAAGGACGAATATGGGTTGAGAGTGAGATGGGCAAGGGTTCGACCTTCTTCATTAATCTGCCGCGATTGAGTACTGAACAAGCTCAAGCTCAGAAGCAAAGGGAATCTGCTGAGACAGCCATGAATCCTATTAACTCATTAACCACTCCCGTGATACAATAAATAAAAGCATAAGCCATAAGGAATCTATAGTGCCAAAAATACTCCTCGTAGAAGATGACAATAACTTGAGAGAAATTTATGAGGCCCGTCTTCAGGCCGAAGGTTACACTATAGTTTCTGCAAAGGATGGAGAAGAAGCCTTAGTAGTAGCAAAATCAGAGAAACCTGACTTAATAATTTCCGACGTGATGATGCCAAAAATTAGTGGCTTCGAAATGTTAGACATTTTGCGTAACACACCTGAGCTGGGCAATACAAAAGTTATTATGCTAACTGCCTTGGGACAGACAGAAGACCAAAGCCGAGCCAATAGGTTAGGAGCCGACCGCTATTTGGTAAAATCCCAAGTAACCCTTGAAGATATAGTAAAAGTATCTCATGAACTTCTTGGTGACCGCACCACTGAAGAAGCAGCTCCAAGCCAAAACGTGGTCACGCCTACAGACAACCCCGTAACTCCAAGTGATTCTCAGGCTACACCTGCAGTAACATCAACCCCTGCGCCAGATCCCAGTTCTGATCCGGCAGCACCTTCAGTAGCTGTTCCCGAACCGGCACCAGCACCTACAACTTCTAGTGAACCAGCGGTAGTTACACCAGACCCCGTAACTCCAAGTGATTCTCAGGCTAGAACGGAAAACAGCACCAATACTAATAGTGCAGCGGCAAGCATGATCCAGCCAGTACCAATGAGTAACACAACAAATGATTCCTCAATGAATATTTCTATTGATGCAAACGGTCAACTCACTCAAACAACAGACCAACCAAACGAAGAAACAAGCAATAAAGTTGGAGATTTCCTAAAGTCAGACACAAAAGATGAAGAAGCTAGTCCTAATACTCAAGAACAAACGCAGTCACAACTAAATCGAGATCAAGTAGATAATGAGCAAACTTTAAATAATGCCGTTAATAATTTAGTCAATAATGAAGCAATTGCTAGTCCTGCTCCAGCAGTACCTGAAACGCAACAAACAATAACTCCAACTACGCCTACTGCTGATGCTGTAAATACTCAACCTAATGACGCCAATTCTCCTGTGTCTATTAGTGGCAAGAAAGTAATCCAGCCCCTAGGAGACATGGCTAAGCCAGAGAGCCTGGATAATCTAATGGCAAAAGAACAACTACAAGAATCACAGATGTCAAACCTAAAGGCAAATTCCGAACAAAAGCCGTTTGACCCCAACGATCCGAACAGCATTGCTATTTAGGCATATAATTCTTTAATGAGAATAAACGCTTTTGTGGCCAGATCAACTGGCATAAGTAGACGTAAGGCAGATAACTTAATAGATCAAGCCAGGGTAACAATTGGGCTCAAGACGGCTAAATTAGGTGATGAGGTAACTTCAGAAAGCATAATTAAGCTTGACGGTAAGACACTAAATCTCCCTGACAAAGCTACATTAATTCTATTCAACAAGCCAATAGGTTGTGTCGTTAGTAGGAGGGGCCAAGGAACGCCTACGATATATGACTTACTACCAACAAAATATAACAAACTACAGCCGGTGGGCAGATTAGACAAAAACTCATCAGGGCTACTATTGCTGACAAATGACGGTAAACTAGCCCAGTCCTTAATGCACCCTGGCAAGAAAGTACATAAGATTTACAAGATAACACTTAATTTGGCCTTAACCCATGGATCAGAAAAAGCCATAATGTCTGGAATTAAACTTGAAGACGGTTATAGCAAATTAATACTTCAAGATTTTTCACCAGACCGAAAGTCTTTGACTGTAATAATGCACGAAGGCCGAAACCGACAAATTAGACGTACCTTCGCTAAAGAAGGTTATAGGGTCATTGAACTTACAAGAGTAAAAATTGGCCCTTTTCCCCTGGGAAAGCTTAAGCCTGGAGAGACCAAGGAAGCAACTTTAGAAGAAATTACTAAAATAGAAAAACTATATAAGATACAATGAAGTAAATATGGCAAATATTAAACTACCTATTGTTGCTATTGTTGGTCGGGCAAATGTTGGAAAATCTAGCCTTTTTAACGCCATCTTAGAAAGACGCGAAACTATTGTTGCACGAGAGGCAGGCACTACAAGAGACAGCATAACAGCGAAGGCAAGTTTTAGAGGACAGCAGTTTTGGATAGTTGATACTGCCGGCGTTAAAGACCCTGAGGACGAATTCGAACAATCAATACAGGAGCAGATTGCTCAGGCAAATGAAAGCGCGGATATAATCCTTGTGGTAGTTGAAGCAAACGCACCAATTAGTGATAACGACCGCCAGGTTTCTAAGCTAGCCCTAAGAAGTAAGAAACCTGTCATTTTAGTTGTTAATAAAATAGACAAAGCTAGTCCAGAAACTGCGTACGAATTTACACGGCTGGGAATTAAAGACATAAATGCTACAAGTGTTACTCAATCAAAAGGTATTTTTGAGCTTTTAGAGGCTATATCTACGAAAATAGATAAGGTGCCTATAAGAGCAGAATCTGAAAGGCTCAAGGTAGCATTACTTGGGCGTCCTAACGTAGGTAAATCAAGCCTCTTTAATATATTACTTAATAAACAGCAGGCTTTGGTTGCCGCTCAAGCTGGAACAACCAGGGATGTTAACAGAGCGATCATTAAATTCAAGAACAAAGAAATTGAATTTTTGGATACCGCAGGTATTAGGCGTCCAGGAAAAGTGGAACGTGGCATCGAACAGTTCAGCGTAATCCGTTCGCTTGCAGCTATAGAAGAAGCTGACATATGTTTTTTATTAATTGATGCTCAGGAACCTGACGTCGACCAGGACCAAAAGATAGCAGGAATGATTAAAGATGCAGGCCGAGGCCTGGCCTTAGTGGTAAGCAAATGGGACACTTTGAGTTCTTATGAGAATTTTGATTATGACCACTTCATTGCTTCAATATCCCAAGCGTACGAATTTGTATCTTGGGCACCTTTGGTCGTAACTTCTTCGATTAGCGGCCAGAATGTAGTTAAGTTATTTGAGCTAGCCTTAAAGATAAAGCAGGAAAGAGACATTAATATACCCACTAGCAAGCTCAATAGTTGGCTAGGAAAAGCGGTCTTAGAACACCCGCCAGCAGGGCTTAAAAACCGTTCACCAAAGCTAAATTACATAGTCCAAGAAACAGATAACCCGATTCCTGCGTTTAAAATATTCGGGAGTCAAACCAAATATCTTCATTGGAGCTACAAGCGCTATCTTGAGCGAGGATTAAGAGAAGAATTCGGTTTCTTCGGAAATCCAATACAGCTTTGGTTTATCGAAAAGCATGAAGCTCATCGTCACGGGGAAAAACCCACTAAATCCAAGGAGAAAGAATAATGGCATGGCTCCAAAGGCGGCCACAAGTATCGCTGCCCGTTAACTATTTCACTGTTGGCCAAAACACGAACATAATTATCGTAGGACTTGGTAATCCTGAGCCTAAGTATAGACTTACTCGACACAATATTGGCTTTGAATGCATTGATCATTTTGTCGAAAGTTATGAGGAGATGAGCGGCTGGGTCGGGAAAATCGACCTCAAATGCCTCGTCTCATCTGGACGCATTGGGGATAGTCAAGTAATAGCCATAAAACCAACAACTTATATGAACTTAAGCGGAGAAGCAGTAAGCCTAGTAATCAATTACTATAAAGCCGTAACAGAGCATGTTGTTGTTATCCACGATGACTTGGATGTGGAATTTGGCAATATACGCACCAGATATGGGGGCGGAAGTGCTGGCCACAATGGAGTCAAGTCAATTTCTTCAAAAATAGGTGAAGAATACGGACGAATGCGTATAGGTATTGGTCCTAAAAAACCAGCCCAGATAGACAGTGCGGACTTTGTACTTCAAAAATTTAGTGAAGACGAACGGAAACAAATGGACAACCTGAAACGCGAAAGCTCAGCAATTTTAAGTGAATTTATATATGCAAAAAGTTTAATGTCAGACACAAGAACCTTTATCGTATAAAACAAAAACAGACCGACGAGAGGGGGTGGGCACCGCTCGTCAGTCTGTTCCTGGGGACATATAAATGTCCCCGACAACCCTTCAAGCCCACCCGGGCGAAACATCATGTAAGTAAAAATAATGACATGTGTCTTTATGCGATTGCTCGAATAAAACCATTTAGGCTCGCACATGATCGGGGGATTACTTAAAGGGGTTAGTATGCTTTAGAACATTGGGACATGTAGTGGAGGGTAACAACTACTTAATAAAATCCCGCTCTAAAGCAACCTAACATTAGTTAGAATGGGTAAAAGGTGCGTAAGCCTATTTAAGACTTACAAATGGCAATAATAGCAAAACTATGTTCTTATGTCAATACCTTTTAATATTCTGCCATTTTTGCCAATATTATGTCGTTATTGCGCTTATGTTATTATGTACTAGTGAAACTTTTAATCTCTATATCCATCATAGTATTCAGTAGTATTGGTGGATGGATAGGCCAAGTCATGGATCATGGAAATTGGCTTGGCGGCTGGAGTTTATTGCTAGGGACGGTAGGAGCATTCATCGGTGTCTGGATTGGGTACAGAACTGGTCGCCACTTTGGTGTATAGTCCATAAATAGGTTCAGGCTAAAACATGACTGAAAGTTTTTATTATATTTGATTGCATTAGAAAAACATTGTGCTTAAGATGGAGTAATGCCGAAAAGTCTCGTAATCGTCGAAAGCCCAGCTAAAGCGCGCACTATAGAGCGTTTCTTAGGTAAAGACTATATAGTTAAAAGTAGCCTTGGGCACATTAGAGACCTTCCCAAGAAGGGTCTCAACATTGACATCGAACACGACTTTTTACCTAAATACGAAGTAAGCAGCGATAAGCGTGACGTAGTAAGAGATCTTAAAAAATTAGCTAAAGACAACGATGTTCTTCTTGCAAGCGATGAAGATAGAGAAGGTGAAGCAATTGCCTGGCACCTCACACAAGCATTAAGCTTAGATCCCAAAAACACCAAACGAATTGTATTCCACGAAATCACCAAGCCAGCAATCGAAGAAGCAATAAAGCACCCTCGCACAGTTGATTTACACCTAGTAGATGCCCAACAGGCTAGAAGAGTGCTCGATAGACTGGTCGGCTATGAACTAAGCCCCTTACTTTGGAAAAAGGTGAGAACTGGTTTAAGTGCTGGCCGAGTGCAGTCAGTTGCAGTACGCCTAATAGTTGAACGAGAGAGGGAGATTAGGTCTTTTAATCCAGAAGAAAGTTTTAAGGTTACAGCTGTATTTTCTCATGGCAGCGATAGTTTACCCGCTACCTTAAATTCAACTTTATCTGATATAGATACTACTTCTAACTGGCTAGAACGAACAGCCCAGGCCAAATTTAGTGTTAGCAGTATTAATACTAAGCCAAGCAGACGTAATCCCGGGGCGCCGTTTACTACAAGTACTCTTCAACAAGAAGCTTCTAGGAGACTTGGGTTTAGTGTACGACAAACAATGACTATTGCTCAGAGGTTATATGAAGCAGGAGAAATAACCTATATGCGTACGGATAGCACTCAGTTATCTAAGCTTGCAATTAGCGATATTGGAGACTTTATAAAGAAGGAGTATGGAGACAAATACCATAAGAGCCGGCAATTCCAGACTAAGAATGCCAGCGCCCAAGAAGCTCATGAAGCAATTAGACCTACAGACGTAACCAAAACCATAGTTAATGGCGACAACGCTACTAAAAAGTTATATGAACTAATATGGAAACGGGCAGTCGCCTCACAGATGTCTGAAGCTCAAACTGAACGCAACGAAATTAATATATCCATTTCCAACCAGGACGAGATGTTTGTTGGAAAAGGCGAGATTCTAATATTTGACGGGTTTATGCGTGTATGGGGCGGCACTAAAGACGATATTATCCTACCGAAACTTAATAATGGCGACAACTTGAACCTAAATGATTTGAGTGCCCGCCAGCAATTTAGCCGATCGCCAGCAAGATACAGTGAAGCAAGCCTAGTTAGAAAGTTAGAGGAACTGGGAATCGGCAGGCCAAGTACTTATGCTCCAACAATATCTACAATTCAATCACGAGAATACGTAGAGAAAACTGATCTCGAGGGAGAGGAGCGAAACATCAAGCTGTTAACGCTAGAGAATGGTTCTATTGTCACAAAAGAAGAACAAGAATCGGTTGGTGCTGATAGAGCTAAACTTGTTCCTACGCCAATCGCAGAAGTAACAACTGACTTTTTGACCAAATATTTTCCTTCAATTGTAGACTTCGATTTCACGGCCAGGGTAGAAGAGGATTTTGACGAAATTGCTCTGGGGAAAAGACAATGGAACAGGATGATAAGTGATTTTTATAAGGACTTCCATCCGCTCATCGAGAAGACCGAGGAAGTATCCCGACATGAGGTTTCCCAGGCAAGGCTAGTCGGAAATGATCCCAAAAATGGCAAACCTATTTATGCTCGATTTGGACGTTACGGACCTATGATCCAAAGAGGGGAGACTGCAGATGAAGAAAAACCAGAATTTGCCCCCATGCCACAAGGAAAATCTATAGATAACGTAACCCTAGAGGAAGCTCTAGAAATGTTTAAATTGCCACGTTTAGTGGGCAAGACTTTAAATGGTGAGGAAATTTTTGCCAACATTGGCCGATTCGGTCCATATATTAAGGCTGGAAGCATATCTGTTTCTATTAAAGGACACGATCCTCACCAGATTAGCGAAGTGCAGGCAAGAGAATTATATGAAGAAAAACTCAAAACGGAAGCCAAGAAAAACATTAAAGAATTAGACAAAGGTATCAAGATTCTTAATGGTCCTTATGGCCCCTATATTACAGACGGTAAAAAAAATGCCCGTATTGATAAGGAGAAGGACCCTAGCTCAATTACCCAAGAAGAGGCGGAGGAAATGCTAGCTAAAGCGCCCACAAAACGAAAACGGCGATACGCAAGCAAAAAATCCAAGTAGTTTTCCACTAATGCAAATCTGTTATGTGGCAGACTCCTAGAACATCTACTATGCACGGTAGTCATTAATGTGCTAGAATAAACATATAAAAAGATTCTTTTGACTTTTAAAAGATTGGGTTATATAATATAAGTACTTTACAGGTCGGAATAGAGATAAATGCCTACTAACACACTTCAGATTACATCTACAAAGGACTTGGTTAACGGAGTCCTAAAGTCTATTGAACGTGACAGGGAAAGAGAGATCATTTCCAGACGCTTTGGTCTGTTTGAGCGTAAAGAAACTCTTGAGCAAATTGGTGAATTGCTTGGGATTACACGTGAACGCGTACGTCAATTAGAAAAAGCCGTTGTCCAGAAACTCAAGATTGCAGGGGAACAACACGCCCTCAGTGGTCTAGACGAGTTTCAGGCTAATGTTCTGTCTATAGTCGAAGAATCAGGTCAAGTAATTCGTATTAGTGATTTATCCACTAAAATAGTAAAAGATTCTGACCGAATAGAACAATCCAGGATTGCTTTTTTGTGTGATCTTTGCCCTGATTTAGTAGTAGTTCAAGATGACGATAACTACCACTCTAGCGTAGCTAATGATAGTGAATATGACGAAAAATCATTAAAAGAGGCAGTGAATGGCATAGTTAAAGCCGTTACGAATATTGGGGAACCGAAAAAGATAGACGCAATTGCCAAAGAAGCCAATATCGACGACAAAAACCGGGCGGAAGCACTAGCTAGTATCTCAAAGCACTTAGCTTCACTAAACGGGCAATGGGGTCTTGTTAAGTGGCCTCTAGTTAACCCTAAAAACATTCGCGATAAGATATACGTTATTCTAAAAGAAAACGGTCGCCACATGCACTTTAATGAAATTTCTGACGCCATTAAACAGAGTGACTTTAAGCGCAAAGACGTTACCACCCAAGCCATTCACAACGAACTTATAAAAGACAAGCGCTTTGTGCTTATTGGACGAGGTATTTACGCCCTTAAAGAGTGGGGCTACGAGAAGGGAACTGTCGCTGACATCATCAGCCAAGTCTTAAAAGAAGCAAATCAGCCACTTCATAGAGACGAAATCGTTAAGCGCGTTCTAAAAAGTCGTTTTGTTAAAGAAACTACTATCCTTTTAAACCTTCAGGGTAAACCCCAGTTCCGCCGTGTTGCGAAAGCTACATACGAACTAGCCGAAGACTAATGTCCGAGATAAGTAGGCCTACACAAGGCTTAATCCAAGATCCTATAGCTTAACTAGTAACACAAACAGCACTTGAAACCATAATGGACTTTACTGGTGATGTCTAACATACTATCGCCCTTAAAATAGGAGAACAAGTATAATAACGTATAGTCTTTCTAGGATCAGCCGAGATTGTAAAAATATTAGGTGGTTCAAAACAACGAGTAAATCAATTGACACATACGCCAGATTTTCCATCAAAAATAGACGACCTTAAGGCAACACCTTTATATCTATCCAGTCATTTTGAAACCTATAAAGAAAAAAGGCAAAGAAAACGAAAAAATTAGAAATAAAATAAACAAAAAGCGAACATAGAATTTACAAATCCTATTTAGGGTAGGCGTTAAATAAATAAAAACTTTTAGCATATCCAAAGTAGGGTAAAGCTTAAAAACATAAAACTATAAAACTAATATCTTTAAAAAATTAAAATTAAACAGGCAGGCTAGAGAACAAATCAAGTTTGAGATACAATGTCGCACAATATATCTTTTGCGACTCGTATTATCCACATAACAGTTAGTTAGTAATACCCCCGCTAAAGGGAAGTGTTAGTGCTAATTGGGCTTATTTTCAATTTTAGAAATACAATAAGTTTTTTAAGTTAACTATCATCTTATTTATACGTCTGATTAATATCAACTTATCCTTCTTGCCGTTATCACGTTGTTTGACATAATGTGATATGGGTTACAAAATATAGTTTTCCACAATTTTGATTGTTCATATTTGCATTTTATCTAATTTGATATTTTTATTTCTAATTCCCCTTCCTTTCTCTTTTTTGTAAAATAATTTGACTTTTGCCCTGCTCAATACTTTTATATTGTTTTTTAGATATAAATTTTATTTGCTTTAATGAACAAAATGCGAACAATGGCTAGGGTAGAGTGAGGGAGTTACTTACCGAAAATTCTTAACTAGTATAGTTAAGCCTTATTTGTAGTAAGACCTGCCATCAACCATGACATCAATATATTGACTAGGTGCTTTCCCCTGCTTCTTCAGTGTAGCTATAGTTGCTAAGTAGGTTCCCACTTGCTGTAATGCATTATTTTCGTGCAGATTAAACTTCACATAGTAGCCTACATTCGTAGGGTAGACATCCAATTCCTCGGCCATAGGCACTAAATTCATTTTATTTATTCCAATACCTTTTTTTACTAAGGCTGCTTGTAATGTCTGTATAAAAATAACGTTATTACTGGTTAATACTTGTTCTCCAACATTTAACGTAGTATTTGATGTTGAGGTAACTTTAGGTAATGCAGATAACTCATTATTTGGAATTACAGAAGTATTAGAAATAACCACGCCACTACTATTTAGTATGTAGCTGCCTGATCCACTAGCGTAGACCAAAATGGGCCTAGCTAACTGTATATATACATTAGGCGTCATGCCTATAAATGGTACTGTTATAGCAGCATGACTAATTTCTGGATATTCTTTTTCTAGTTCGCTCGCAACAGCATTAGAGCTAATTGTTAACTTAAACCTATTGAATATAGAAGAGTTAAGAACCTTAGAAGCAGCCGTCTGGTACTCAGTTAATGAGTGTAACTGGTAGTTAAATCCGTTAGGCTCAATAATAATAACCTTAGCGTTTGTGCTAACCCATAACGTTAATATGGCCAAAACAACTAATACCGCCATACCAAACAATACAGCCAACCGCCTGTTTTTTGAGGTTTCCTTAGCTTTAGGCTCAGGTTGGTTTTTCTCTCCCCTGCTCTTTGCCCGATTCTCGGGGTTAGTTTGTTGACTTGCATTATATGAAAAAGCCCTAGGCCTTTCAGGAACTGAAGCTGTAGGTCGGACTCTTGGTTGTAAAACCGGCTGTTTTTTTGATCTCTTGAACATTAATTTAGTTACTTACACCTTAATTTGCCAGCTCAAATAATATTTCGGCAATACGCCTGGCTGCATTCTGCACATAGAAATGAGCAATTTTTTTAGACAAGTCTTCCCTTGCTTTTTTGCTATCCAATAATCTACAAACTTCTGAAGCCAACCTTAGTTCTTGCTCCGCTTGGTCTTCGTGTAACATAACTATAGCCTGTTGTTTTGCAAGAGATTCTGCGTTCTTAATATTCCATATTAACTGTTTTGACGGAATTATGATGCATGGTTTCTTTTGAGCCGCAAACTCTGCTAAATTAGTAGCTCCGCCTCTTGCAATGATCACATCCGCCGAACCGCTATATCTATATAGGTCATCTACGAAATCCTTAACTACCACTCTTTTCCTATCACTTTTCTTTAAGATTTTATCGTATTCTTCGCTCAATTTTTCATCCAGCTTACGCCCTGCAACATGTACTACCACCAGATCAGGATAACGCTTTAGAAGGTAACCGACATTATCTTTTACTATATTATTTAGAACCCTAGCGCCATTTCCACCACCTGTGATGAATAACATTTTTTTATACCCAGACAAGCCCAATTCCTTACGGTAGCCCTCTAGTTCTTTTTCATTAACCTCATGATAGCTACTACTAATTGGAATACCCACTCGTACTGTCCTGTCTAGTGGATAGGGGTACATCGAAGGATCAAGTGCAACAGCATGTTTAGATGCCATAGACGCAATTATCCGGTTCGCAAGGCTTGGGGTTGAATCGGAATCATGAGTAACGTATGGTATTCCTCTTATCCAAGCAGCTACTGCTACGGGTACACTAATAAAGCCACCCCTAGTAAACACTACAGAAGGCTTAATTTTGCCCAAAAGTCGCCAGCTTTGCCATAGACCATTAATCGTTTTAAACAGATCTCGAACATTAAGGGATTGTGTATGAATATCTAATAACTGCGATAGGCCCTCCCCGTGATAACGGCGAAACTTACCGGCATTAACTACGTATAAAGTATCAATGTTTGGATCATTAGCGGGCACATCTACTAAGGGACTACCTTTGGCTCCAATAAACACAACTGATACATCGGGGTTAATCTTTTTTAACTCACTCGCGACCGCCAAGATTGGGGTGATATGCCCCCCCGAACCGCCTCCCGTGACTACTATAGTCATTGATGCCTGCCCTCCTTCTTAAACCGTTCATATCTCTACCAGAAGCATGTGATGTGTATGCAGATACCTGATATATAAGCCCGGCAGCTGCCGCAAAAAACACCACCGAAGTACCGCCATAACTAATAAATGGTAACGTAATACCTTTAAGCGGCAGTAGCCCTACCATAGCCCCAATATTAATAAATGTTTCCGTACTGATCCATACTAATGTCCCAAACGCTATCAATCGGCTGAAGTCATCAGGGGCACCTTCTGCTATCTTGGCTATCCTATAAAAAAGAGCCGCGTACAACGCCAGTAGTATAACGGACCCAATAAAGCCAAATTTTTCTGCATAAATTGCGAAAATTGAGTCATTATCCGCCTCTGGTAAATAACCATATGCCTGAACGCCACTTCCAATACCTAAGCCAGAAATCCCCCCACTACCGACACCTATTAATGCTTGGCAAACCTGGTAGCCACTGCCCTTACAGTTGGAAGTTGGGTGCAAAAAAGTCTCCAAGCGAGCTATACGGTAAGGAAACATCAGGACTGCAATAACTACTAGAGCAACTACTAAACCACCTATCATCATAATTCTTTTAAAGGGTAGACCTGCAACAAATAACATTACTCCCATCATGATGACAATGATGCCAGTTGAACCTAAGTCGCTTTGGATTATGGCCACTACGCCACCGATAATTAAGAATGCGCCCAAAACGGGCTTCAAAGTTCTCTTATAGTTGGCAATCCAACCTTTCTTAATCCTAACTGCCAGAAAATGTGAAAACCAAATGAGTATTGCGAAAATTACTAATTCTACCGATTCAAACGATAAACCCGCAAACCTAACCCACCGATGAGCCGGATAATTAGGATTAACAGGTAAAACTATGGCTATCATCGTTGCCACGGCTGCTGCCGCTATAAGCCACTTGACCCAACTGCGCCAACGAGAAAGTGACACCTTAGCGGTAACAATAAAAGCTATTATAGCTAAAGCAATGGCCATTGCCTGGTGAATAACATAATAGCTACCACTAACACCAGTCGTATCAGCCAAAGCAGGGCTAATAGAATAAATTAACACGAGCCCTATAGCCAGTAAAATAATACAGATTATTAGGAACCAATGATCTGGTTTGTGGCGTCGTTGAAGTGCTTCTGATGCTTCTACGCCATCGATCGGCATTTTCATGAAGCTTATAAACTTTTCAAGCATGGGGCTTACCTACCGCCAGCAAGAAAAACAATCAAACCTATCACTGCCGCCATTTGTCCAAGTATCCAAAAACGCATCGTCACTTTAGTTTCAGGCCACCCTAAGGCTTCAAAATGGTGATGTATTGGTGATGATAAAAATACTTTCTTACCGTGACGTAGCTTTTTTGAAGTTCGGTTAATTATTACCGATCCAGTCTCTACAACGTAAACAGCACCTATTATTGGCAACACGTATATAGTATCCGTTTGCATTGCAATAATTCCCAAAGCCGTTCCCAAAGCAAAAGAACCAACGTCTCCCATAAAAAAACGAGCCGGAAAAATATTAAACCACGTGTAACTTAACAGCGCACCGACCACTGTTAAGCAAAATCCAGCAAGTGCATATTTACCCTGCACTCCACAAATGATCGTGTAAGCCAAGAAGGATGACACCAGTAGTCCGCCTGCCAGTCCATCAAGGCCGTCAGTAATATTTACTGCGTTAGCTGTAGCCACAACGACAAACCAGAATAAAAAGACTATCCCTATGCCTATATCTACATGGTGGATAGCTGGCAAATAGATTGTGTGGACGCCAATCTTATCATAAAACCATAATCCACCAACTAAACCTACTAAGCTATATAGCATGAACTTCAGATGAGCTTTCATTCCTGCAATTGACTTGTTGACCCCACGAATATTCATAATATCGTCTACAAGCCCAATAGAACCCGCTGCAAGCATTCCAGCTAAGGGAAGCCACGTTTGGCTACGTTTAAGGTTAGTTAGCAGTGTAACCATAGCTATTGAGACCACAAACACTATTCCGGCCATATTTGGTATATGGCGCTTATGTTTGTCCGCATGGAGCTTGCTATAAACCGTCGCTTCACCACCGCTCCAAGCATCAGTTCTCTGTTTTTTCCACCACTGATATTTATATGCCAGTGTGGTATAAAACGGTGTCAAAAGCATCGATACCAAGAATCCGAGAATTCCTAGTAATAGTACATTAATTAAAGTATGGCTCTGAAATGTTAAATGCATCGATTTTTGTAATTAGTATACCTTAAGCATTAGATCATTAACAGATAACTAATCCTTAGGAGTGACAAATCCTTCGTTAATTAACATATGAGCAATGTCTGCAAAAACTGGCTGTCCGCCATTCGTCCCCGCATACCCAACTACATTAGGTTTAATATTATATACAACAATAAGATATTGTGGCTTGTTTCCACCGACAAAACCAATGTACGTACCATTGTATATGTTCTTATAATAACCTCCGGTTGGTTTTGCTACCTGGGCAGTTCCTGTTTTCCCTCCAACAATAAAATTAGGCGGATAATTCATGAATGTAGAACCTCCATGAAGATAGGACTTAACTACTCCCTCCATCAAAGGAACTAGTTCCCTACCTACCCTAGGAGATACTACGTTTCTTTCTTTTACTATAGGTTTCTCAATAGTAACCTTACCATCAGGAGATACAATTTTATCTACTAAAGTTGGTTGGTAATATGTTCCGCCATTAATAACACTTGATAGAGCTGAAACAAGCTGCAAAGCCGTAATACTAACGCCCTGGCCAAAAGCAGTGTTTGCATAGCGTAAGTCTATACTTGGATCCCTAAGATTTGCTGGTGGTACATAGCCTGATGCTTCATAGCCTTGTTGGATTCCTGTAGGTTGACCCAGTAAGTAATGTTTAACCATATAGTCATGCCAAGTCTTAATGCCCTTAGCAGTTATCTGGGTTCCACCCTTATCCCCCATCTGCATAAGCATCCAGGTCGCCCCGGTATTTAGGGACAAAGACAAAATGCTCTGTATATTTTGTTGCCTAGGCCCACCGTCAATCTTAATGTCGTGAATATTGAAACCGTTTATGACCCAATGAGCAGGGTCATAGAAGGACTCGTTAGGAGTAATTGCATTAGTATTCAAAGCAGCTGATGTAGTTAATGTCTTCATTACTGACCCAGGTTCTATGGGATAATCCACAGCAGCATTCTGAAAAAGCGAAGGGTTTGTAACATTAGCATAGTTAGCTGGGTTATATGTTGGATAGTTTGCCATTGCTTTTATATGCCCGTTATATGGATTGATGACAATTGCACTTAAACCCTGTGATTTAGTTTTCTTGTATTCCTTAGCTAATATATTTTGGACCTGTTGTTGAATACCCAAATCCAGCGTAAGGACTACGTTTTTTCCAGGAACTGGCGCTATCTGTGTATTTTGCTTACTTGCTGCTAAAGGCACTCCATTAACATCTGTAATGGCCTTGAGGATTCCCGGTTTACCGGCTAGGATCGGATTTAGCGCTTGCTCGATACCATATTCACCAACACCTTTACTGTTTACGAATCCCAATACCTGAGAAGCCAAGTTGCCATCAGGATAAACCCTATAATCCTGGCCTTTTGTGCCCAATCCTGGATCTTGTAATTTTCTAATTTCGTTACTTTGAGATTGGGTAATCTTTCTGGCTATAACTGAATATTGAGTACCCTTTATTTTTAGTGCCGGCAAGTAGCTTGAAGGGTTACCTCCTATAATATGACTAATTTGATTAGCAACTTTATCCGGGTGCTTAATAAATGGAGGATCAGCAAATAATGTATACAAACGCTGGTTTAATACTATCGGCACATCTGTGTTGCCGTCCTCAGCCTCAATAATTCCCCGGGTTGCAGGTATCTGGTATTGTTTTAGCTGATCGTTAAGGGCTGCCTGCTTATAGTGTGAGTAACGAATGACTTGGAGATAAAATAGTCTTAAGCCGAAGCCAATAAAAATAAGTATCAATATAACCGACCAGAATCTTATCCTGCCCGATACCGTAGACAAATTGGGACGGATCGATTCCCACATACCATGCTATTGTAGCTAATTAGTCGCTGATGCTGAAGGAGTTAATGGCACCATACTCTTAGCAACTGAGCTATTTTGGGCTCTGGACACTGATTGCAATTGAGCGGATGACACCTGCAGGTTAGCATACTCGTTTTTTAGCTTTGTTTGTTGTTGTTGGAGGGTATTAAGACTAAATCCATAAGCGTTTGTCTTGGTAACCTGGGATAGATAGAATAATCCCAAAAGGCATGCCAATACAATTAAGATAATTGTGTTACTTACTGGACCGAGAGTTTTAGTGCTTGCCCTGAAGCTTACCGAGTTACGATTACGTTCAGAGAATTGCGCACGACTCAGAGCCAAAGAGCTCGAATATGTCATTTTTGTTTTTCCTTTTTTTACCAGCCCCGCCCTGTTTAAGAGCAGAGCTGGTTCTTAGGCATTAGAGCACGCGTACGTGGATCTTATATGCCCGGGAGTTGCTTTTTACCTGAATAGGCATTCGCATTTCCCTTCTGTTTTTGTTTCGCTGCGGACCTTAGTTTTGCACTACTCGCCCGCGGATTATTGGCTGTTTCGTGAGGGCCCGGCGCTACCGGATGTTTGGTTAACAGAGTCAGGGAAGCATCATATCTATTCCCCGACTCACTGGCAAAGAATCTCTTAACGATCCTATCTTCCAGGCTATGGAAGCTGATGACCCCTATTCGGCCACCCTCATTAAGAAGTTCGAGCCAGATTGGCAAAGCTTGGCTTAGCTGTCCTAATTCGTCATTTACTGCTATACGAATTGCTTGGAACGTCCTCGTTGCAGGATGCGTTCGACTATAGCCAGGCCACGCCCTCTTAACAACTTCTGCTAATTCAGCAGTAGTATTAAGAGGACGACTTTTCACGATTAGATTAGCTATTTTTCGGTAGTGCGGCTCTTCGCCGTATTCCCTTAAAATTTTTGCCAAATCTTTCTCGCTAGACTTATTAACGATGTCCAAAGCACTTGTTACTTGGCTTTGATCCATACGCATGTCTAATGGCCCTGACTTGTTGAAGCTAAAGCCTCGGCTAACCTCGTTAAGGTGCGGTGACGATACACCCAGATCCGCAACTATTAAATCAAACCGCCGATTATCTTCAAGCAGGCTTTTGCTCGCTCCAAGGAAATCCTGGTGCTTAAGCTCAATTCCTGTTTTCTTGAATAAGACCTCTAGAGCCTTAATTGCGTTAATGTCCCGGTCTACTAAAACCGACCCTTTATAATTTTGAGTTAGTTCTAGTATTACCTTGGCATGCCCGCCATAACCGGCCGTAACGTCTAGATAATTCTCTCCCTTTTGGGGATTCAAATACCTTATGACTTCAGCCAGCATAACCGGTTGGTGAATATTAGTGTGAGGATTTTGATGCATTTTTTTCTTGTTTTTGTTTTTGCAAGGTCACCTAATCAGCAGCCAACTTTTTGTTTTATGATTTTTGTTTTTGTGGTTCATGAAGTGCATTTATGTAAAAAGCGAGCTTCTTACTGCGTTTCACGAAAGATTGAGAGACTTATGTGTGAGGTGGAGTTTTGGGAGGTGTTTTGAGAAAAGAACGAGGACTTTTTATAGTGGTGCCCTTTTTCCACTTGTTGACTGCCAAATAGCTGACCTCGAGGTTAGTTATTTGCTTTTACCAATTTGTTAAAGAACTCCTAAGACAGAAAGCAAAGACCATTACTTTGCCATTAGCCGCCAGTATTGACCGGCGCGCACTGCGGTTACTTCTTTATCTATGCCTGCGTAATCCAGAAGGTGCTTCTCAAGGAGTACTCTTCCTTGTTTAGCGTCCAATGGACTCTCTATCTTTCCCATACGGAATTGAACGTTAATGTCTGCCGTCTGCTCATCGAGAATATTTCCCTTAAGAGCCGGTTCCACCTGTTCATCCCATACCGTCTTAGAATAGAGGTGCAGGTATTTTTTATAACCGCGGGTAACAACAACACCGCTTACAAACTCGTCCCGGAGCTCAGCGGGTATTGTGAGCCGCTTCTTCTCGTCGAGCTTTCGTTCGAAGTAGTCTATTGTCGCCATCCCTTTTGCGCTTATACAGTGGTTTTTATTTTTGATGGAGTGACACTATTTTGGTGTTTATCCATATTAGCCACTAAGCAGACTATACTACCCACTCTTACCCACTGCAACCCATTTTATACAAAAAAAGTGGTGTTTTTGACACCACTTCTCTGTTATGGCTTTATTAGTTTAACGGTTATTAGGGCTATTAGGAGTTTTAGCGTCTACTATTGGCACGCCTAACTGTTGACCTGGGGATAATATAGCTGAACCGTGATTTTCATTTATTACAAATTGTACTATTGCCTCATTCGTAGGAGCGTTTACGGTAGGGTCAACTTTATTAACCATGCTCCAAATAGTATCCCCTGACTTAACTACAACTTCACTTTGGGGCTCGGCATCCAACTGATGTTGAGTTGGAGATGTTCCGCCATCTATGATTCTTTCTGCTGTAACTTTAGCGCCGTGGGTTATATCATTTCCAAACGGTATACCTAGACCTATTACTACAGCAGATGCGGCAAGTCCACCTAGGACTCTCTTGCCCAAAGGCGTTAACGTAGTCCTACTTTTTTTCGATTCTGGAGTATTATTCATTACTATATTTTAACTCTTTATCTTATTTTTGTCAATTCGTTTTATCTGTTACTAACTTAATGTTTTTGTACAGTTATAGTATGATATCAGTTACTTGTATATATGTCAATAAGCGTTCTTATGTAAATTTAGTAACAAGTGCATCAAGCGTCTTAATTTCCGCTTCATCAAGCTCAATATCTGCACTAGCAATATTCTCCTGAAGATGAACTAATGAGCTAGTACCGGGTATGGGTAAGATCATATTCGAGTGGTACAAAAGCCAAGATAGTGCAACTTGGTAAACACTAACATGCTTGCTTTGTGCTATATCGCCTATACTTCTGCTTGCACTGAGAGGCTGCATGCCACCACCTATCGGAAAATAAGGTATAAAGGCTATCCTGTGCTGCTCACACAGCCTTAGTACGTCTTCATGCTCCCTGTTTAAGACATTGTAATTGTTCTGGACAGATACAAAACTTCCCATGTTCAATGCTTTCATGAAATGTTCAGGTTCAATATTCGAAAGCCCTATGTGGCGTATTTTTCCTTCTTTCTGTAGATCAAGCAAGGTCCTAAATGAATCTTCAAACGGAACTTTCGGATCAACAGTATGAAGCTGGTATATGTCAATCGTATCTACCTTAAGCCTCTTCAGGCTTTTTTCGCAACTTTCTCTTAAATGCTTAGGAGAACAATCTGGACTCCATTTGCCTGGGCCACCCCTAATTAAACCACCCTTGGTAGCCACGACTATCCCATGATAAGGAAATAGTGCGTCAGCTATAAGCGTTTCACTTACCTCGGGCCCGTACGAATCTGCTGTGTCTATAAAATTAACGCCATATTCTACAGCGCTTCTTAATAATACTTTTGCTTTGTTAATATCTTTTGGAGGTCCCCAAACTCCTTCGCCAGTGATACGCATGCTTCCAAAGCCAATCCGATTAACTAAATAATCACCTGCCCTTATCCGGCCGGCTAGTTCTGCGTTCACCTCTGCTTCTACCATTAAGCATCTCCTTAGAAACCTAAGTAATCAACTGCACCCCTACTTCTTTTGTTTAGGTACAGTAAGAACTATCTGTTTAAAATCACCTATGAAAAATATTACTTTGAACAATTTTATTACTCATTTGTTGTGCCATGTTTACTTATTTATTACACCTAAACTTCCATAGAACTCGTATACTTTTGGGTCTAGTTGTAAGGATCTGCTATTAATCCCTCTCAGATAAAGTCCATCCATAGTTCTTAATCTACTTAAAGCTACATAGCCCATTCCGTATGTAAAACTTCTACTTAGGTCGATCTCTGCACTACTTAAACTCATTCCCTGGCTTTTATGAATTGTTATCGCCCAAGCTAACTTAAGTGGCAACTGGATCGCCTCCGCAATAACCCTTCCTTTATCTTCCCTCCTCCAACTATATGCATTAACAGAGATTCTTTGGCCGCTTCCATCTATTTCAACAATTGGTAGTCCTTTTTTAAAGCCAATAACTTTACCCTGTGTACCATTAAAAAAACCTTCCCTAGGACTGTTAGCGACAAACATTACCAATGCTCCTACTTTAAGAACCAGAACTTTTGGTGCCAAGACAGACTTAGCTATTAATTCCGATTCTTTTAAGTTGCCGCGCATTACCATCTCAAAGCTCATGCTTTTACTACTTAATAGCTCTAGCCGTGAAGTATTTAATCTGTCAACTTCACTGTTATGTGTCAATAGTATTGTGGTTTGGCCATGTTTTACGTTTTGTCTATCCAATAGAAGATCAACATGCCGTTTCATAAGCCTCCGTTCCCTAAGAGCAACCAAGACCTCATACAGACCTGCATCCTCTTGTCTGTGCTGCTCATTCAGATAGCAAATCTCTAATCCTAACTCTTGCCAGCTCTTAGCTAAAAAAGCGTAAGGAACTAAATCTAGACTTACAGGAGGTAGCTGAAAAAAGTCACCACAAAGAATAACCTGTAACCCCCCGAAGGCTTCCCCGTTGCCTCTAAAATGCTTGAGCAGAGTATTTAAGCAATCTAAAACCTGGGCATCCAGCATCGATATTTCATCTATTATTAAGATTTGTGCTGCACATAACCTATCCTCTAGGCCTGGCCTCTTAAATAGCTTTTTTAGATCGCTTTTTGAAATAACCTTTATTGTTCCAAGACCAGACCATGAATGTATAGTCATGCCGTGAATTAGATTTGCCGAAATCCCAGTAGTAGCTGTAGTGGCGATAGTTTTACCTTTTCTTGATGCGATCCGTATAAACTCCTCAAGCAAGAAGCTTTTGCCCGACCCTGGAGCTCCGCTCAAAAAAACATTTGCCCCACTTAGCATGACTTTCAATGCCTGAGACTGTGTCATAATACCCCTTCTTTAGTGGTCTGGATTATACGCTAGGAATGTTAGTTTTTCTTGGGATTTTTGTTTCGTCTAGGTCGATCTTTATAGGCTAGCTTTGAACGCATTTGATCGATTCGGATAATATATTTTTCCCAAGGCTTAAGCAGACTAGAATATTGCCAATTTGGGGTCATTATATGGAGCAACTTACCCTGTTGTTCCAGATATTCAATTAGACTAACGAAGTCCCCATCACCGGATACTATTATTGCCTTATCGTAATTAGGCATTTCTTTCATTGCATATAGTACTAAATCAGCGTCAATATTGCCTTTTATTGTTGGCTTGTGCTCGTCATTTTCCTTATCAGCTGCAGATAGATCAACTGTTTGTTTCAGCGCAATTAAGTAACCAAGTTCATGCATATGCTCATAAAGCGATTCGTTTTCTGCCATATAACCAATGAACATGAAGGCTTTGGCAACATTAAATTCTTTTTCTAGGTACTCTCTAAATACCCTCCAGTTCATCTTCCAGCCAACTTTTTGTACCCCTAAGTTGAGATTCTGGCTATCTATAAAGGCATACACTTTGGGCTGTCGATTTTTGGGGCGGCGTTTTAGTACACTCATTGTAAAAATTTTGGCCTTAAAGTTTCTACTAACTTGTCTAATTGGAACCGTGACTGCTTGGTGCTGTCACGGTCACGTATTGTAACTGATTTATTTTCTAAAGATTCAAAATCAATAGTAATGCAGTAAGGTGTGCCTATCTCATCCTGGCGACGATAACGTTTGCCAATATTACCGTTATCATCCCACATAACCATGCCAAATTCCTTTTTAAGATCAGCATAAACCTCTCTAGCAAAACTCACTAATTCAGGCTTGTTCTTTAACAAAGGGCTAACTGCAACTTTATATGGAGCCAGAGACGGTTTTAGCCTAAGCACAACCCTCTCTTCTTTATCTATTGTGTCGCGGTCATATGCTTCGGTTAATACTGCCAACAATAACCTTCCGACACCGACAGAAGACTCAATGACATTTGGCGTAAATCGTTCACCGCTGGATTCATCGATGTAACTTAAATCCTTACCGCTAACTCGTGCATGGTTCAATAAATCGAAATCAGTCCTGTTATGGGTACCCCAAAGCTCTTTTGGTCCCTGAGGATAATCAAAATATATGTCGTGAGCCGCTTTTGCGTAATGTGCTCTTTCATTAGGGCCATGTTCATGCCAGCTTAGCGAATCTTCTTTTATGCCACAACGTTCGGTTAAGAATCGCCAAGCGAAGTCACGCCAACGTTCGTACGCTTCGTCTTGATCACTTGCCGAAATAAAATATTGCATTTCCATCTGTTCGAGCTCACGAACTCTAAATATAAAATCTCTAGGAGATATCTCGTTACGGAAGGCTTTACCTATTTGAGCAATACCAAAAGGCAGCTTAGCTCTCATCGTATCCTTAACATTCAAGAAATTAGTAAAAATAGATCCTGCAGTTTCTGGTCGTAAATATACCTTTGCGGCATCATCCTCAACCGGACCGACCCAAGTTTGCATCATCATATTGAATTGCCGCGGTTCACCAAGTTTATTGCCTTCAGGTGATTTCTTATCTCTAAGTAACTCCGCCAACTCCTTAAGGTCGTTTGTATCAACTCCCGCCAATTGGTCAGCCCTATATCGCTTGTGGGTTACTGTGTCCTCTACCATAGGATCACTAAACCCTGCTATATGACCACTAGCTTGCCAGAGCAAGGGATTTTGGATAATTGAACCGTCGACACCGAATATGTTGTCATTATCCCTCACGCAAGCTTGCCACCAAAGCGACTTCAAGTTGTTTACTAGTTCAACGCCTAAAGGACCATAGTCATAAAATCCAGCTAGCCCGCCATATATTTCACTAGACTGAAAAACAAAACCCCTTCGTTTTGATAGGCTTACAATTTCTTCCATAGTAGGTTTAGTCATACTTTGATTCTATCCTTTAAGGTTATTGTTGGATTATACCTACTTTAGTTATCTCTATCTAGATAGATGATTTAAGTGCATTGAATTTACTAGCGGAATTAATCTTACTGCATAAGATTCTGCATCTGCTATTTTAGATAATAATCTAATGTCCTCAACAGAGAAAACTATACGCAAAAATTTAATATCGTTAGCGGTATAATTTCCACTTTCCTCTGGATAAAAAGCCATAGTTTCAATATCAAACTTATACTTACTAGATTCACTAAGTATCTTCCCGGAATTGTCTTTGTTTAGATTTGGAGCATGCCCAGACACAGCAAGCAAACGTGACATGAAAACTATACGACTCAGATCTAAGGGAATCCTAACGTCATTTAAGGTACTAAGACTAAACTCAAGCAGGTTAAAGAATTCTTTATCTGTTACATCTTCGGTAGTTTTATGTATAGTCTTTAAAATTTCATAACCAAATTGAACTCTATTTATATCTTTTATGATATGTCCATAGTTTTGGCTTAATCGTGACGAGGTCAACGTGTAAACGTCACTCCTACCTTTTATAAATGAAATATCGTTTACGCTAAATAACTCTATTCCACCGGCCAACTTACTTTTTATTACCCTAACCCCCCGCGCAATTAGCCTTAATTTACCCAAGTCCGGCGTTATTACAGTTAATATGCGGTCAGTTTCTCCATAATTCACTCTGGAAAGTACTATGGCTTTCGTTTTAAGAGTTTTCATGTTTCGGTACCGCCAGCAAGGAATCAACGTTTTTTATCAGTTGTTCCAGTGAAGTATTAGGCTTATACAAGTAGGCGCCAATAGATAGCTCCGATGTTAAACCTTTGCTTTTACTACCAAACTCAGATGCTGGAACTGATGAGTAAATCATGACAGGTACATCCTGCCAGTCCTTATACGATCTGAACTCATACAGAAACTCAATGCCACTATGACTAACAAGCAACAGTTCACAAATAACAAGATCATAATTCTCTTTGTCGGCAGCATTAATTGCGCTTTGGGCTGTCCGGCAGTGAGTAATAATGTAGCCCGATTCTCTTAACCCTGATGACACGACTCCACCTATTATGTTATCTGGTTCAATTAATAATATTTTCTTTTTGCTCATATTAAACTAAGGATAATTGTGGCGACGGATGTAGTACCACGCCCAAACCATATAGATTTTGGTGTCTCGAAACATGCATCTTTAAATTCATTGCCTTAAAAATAGCATCAGCCACAAATATACCAGACCCACTACTATGACTTACGCCAACAAGCGGTTGCCTGGATAAACCGTAAAGCCTTCGACCTTGCCTTAGTGTTTCACTGCTTAATGTAGGTATATTGGCGTATACGCCGGCTACTATACCATAGCGACATCGGTGGGTAGCTAATTGGAGGAACGAGCGCTCTTCTTCATGAGAAGGCAAAGCTTCTATAAATGCGCTGGCCAACCCTACGATAGCCGACTGTAAACCCTGTCGGTGTGCTAGCACCGGACCATATTTGCCTGAGATGTTCAGTTTAAGCTCAACATTATATAGCCTTGCGAAACTATCTAGCTGCTGGATCGCGTCATATAAGATTGAAGCGATCGAAACCGCCTCAGGCGCCAATTCATACATCCCCTGGTTGGATAGCTGTAAACCTAAGCTATATCCGTCAAGCAACCTAAGGCCGTTTTCTGCAATGGAACGAATTTGATTTAGGTCAGGATTTATTCCAAGTTCAGCTAGTTCTGTCTGTCGTGCGATCTGCACTAGCGGCAGTTTCATTTGTTCGGCAATAGACAACAATAATTGCTGCGTTATTTTTGACTCTGGTTTAAGCAGCGAAATCACTATGTCTAGAAAACCCTTTGCCCTAAATCTTTAGGTCAAATTATACTCTTTGACTTAATGCCTCACAAAATCATTTATGGACTGAAACTCACGTTTGGAAGAATTTGGTTTGTAAAAATGTTTGCATACTGCATGGATTCAGTCCAAATTGACAAGGTATCCGTCCTGAGAGGAAACATTACCATTATGCCCTGCTCGTTAGGCTTAAATGCTCCCTTTATTATGACGCCAGTTACTGAAGGTACTTTCTTTAGGACATAAGGTGTTATATTAAGCTTTAGGCTCGTCTGCTCTCCAGTATACTGCGACAATTGACTGCTATATGAGTTGCTGCTTATCTCAACCCTTAGAGGAAAGATACTACCTGAACCACTTATTGAAGGTACTATACCTGGGCTGAAGTATCCCTCGAGCGGATTACCTCCCGAAGTGTCTACATAACCGCTCCAGTTCTTTGGGTAAGCTATATGAACACTGCCATACTGCGAGGGGCCTGTGTAGGAAGTGAATGGGTTTTCGCTTTCTATTTTATATTTATGAGCAAGTTGCGTGGCCTGTTTAGCTTCGGCGGTATTGACTGCTTGGTTTATTAAGACTTGATCGTTATTTTTGTACTTTTCTTCCCCAGAATAAGCGCTAATAGCCAAAACAACAGCCACTACCAACGCTACGCACACGGCAATGAAACCAATCGCTAAACCGCTAATAGAACCGTCTTCTTGAGTTTTTGTCATTACTGCTAATGTTAACCCACATTCATAACTGCCGCAACGCTAAAAATTATACAAATCTACTCCGTCTTTCTGTCTTTCTGGTTTCAGTCCGGGAAATTGAAAAGCAAAACTAATAACCTTAATGCCCCTAGGATACTGCTCTCTGATCTTCTTCTCTAATCGCTCCATCAATCTGGGCAATAAAAATACATATACAGCACTAGCATGAGGCCAGTCATGACGCCAAAAATCACCTAGGATAACTTTTATCATTTTTTTTCGTCTCCAGCGCCAAGTCCTAAGCCAACAAATAATGAAGAGTATTGGATTTAACTCGTATCCAACCGCTTTATATCCCAGTTTCGCCGCCGCAATTAGCACCCTGCCATCACCACAGCCAAGTTCAATTACCATATCATTAGGCATTAGTTCTGCTAAATCAAAAGCTGCATCTATTTGCTTACGCAAAGTTGGCAAATAAGGGGCACCATTAATTAAAACGAACGCAAAGCAAACTGCGATGACTGCAAGCACCGCTATTATAATTTGCCCCCACACTAGTTATCCTTAACAATATCGGTTATCTTTTTTAGTTTATTTTCCGCGCTTTTAAGATAAACCTCGATGTCACGACTCAAATGTATACCTTCTTCATAAAGTTTGATCATCTCATCAATTGACGTTTCATCATTTTGCATTTGCAAAACTATCTCGTCCAATCGATTGCTCATTGATTTGTAGTCATTGTTCTTACTTGGCATTATGTAAATCCTTTAGCTTTTTTGTGATTGTAGCTTCAAAACTAGACCTATAAAGTTCAACTGTTACTATACTACCCGATTTAAGACCATAGCCATTGCTAACCTTATTATCGCTCCTGACAATTGCAAACCCTCTCTTTAAGATATCCTTGGGACTTAAGGCATTTATTAACCCGATCCGGGTATCAAGGCTAACCAGTTCTCGATCAAGCCTATTTTTTATGATTTCTGCCATTTTTATTCTTGAAGTGTCTAGACTGCTCGAGATCTGCACCATCTTTCGCACTACGCTGGCGGATAATTGCTCCGGTAACTTGTGCAGTTGGAGAATAACCGCTTTTTTATCTGGAACCAATAGTTCAGCTGCGTTACTTGGAGTTGAAGCTCTTGCGTCAGCGGCAAGTTCTGCTAAACTAATGTCGCTTTCATGGCCAATTGCCACTAATGTAGGCACGCGACTAGCTGCTACAGCTCTAATTACCTGTTCATTATTAAAAGCCGCAAGATCTTCGGGACTGCCTCCACCCCTAATAACCACAAGTACATCAGGTGGAACCGATAGTGATGAAAAGAATTCTATAGCACGAATTATGTCGCCTGGTGCCTGATCTCCTTGGACATTTACATCCAAACAGTCAACCGAAACACCCGACCAACGATTGTTAATAATTCGTTCAAAATCTGCATATGCAGCAGACTGATATGATGTTATAAGACCCACTTTATTAGGGGGGTACGGTAATGAACGTTTACGTTCTAAGGCAAATAATCCCTCGGCATCTAGCTTAGCCGCCAATAACTCATTAGCCCTCTTTATTGATCCCGTCCCGGTTGGTGAAATGGAGTTGAAAACCACATTAAAACCATAACGCTCATGAAGCCTGGGCACTCCTCTAACCTTTAATATCATCCCCTCCTCGAGTGGGCCTGGCAAGGCATACACAGAACCAAAAAACTCGACTTTGGAAGCTTCATCTTTTAAATCAAAGTACACCCATTGATTACGGCTAACCCTAAAGTTCGCCAACTCACCATGTATTACTACCGAACCAAAAGCATATTCAACTGTTTGATTAAAAGCAGCGATAAATTCACTTACCGAAAACTCGGGGTCGCTACCATTCATATTACCTCTTCCATCTTAGGCGGCTTTCCATGTTGCGATATGTACTTTTGATACAAATAATATCCAGGTGGTAACTGGAGCAAAGTATTAAGAACTCGGTACATAATTATTACCGGCAGACTCAGGTCAGGAGAAATACCGGTAGTTAATAAAACTGCCACCATAAGGGTTTCGTAAATCCCTACTCCACCAGGCATTACAGAAACAAAACCTGCAAAATTCGCAATTCCATAAGCAAGTATCACGGCTCCAGGGTTAACGAACTTTCCAAAAGCCAGAAATACTACGTAAATAACCGCAACCTCTGTTAAGTTGGCTAAAAGTGCATACATTAGAGGCGCACGCAACTCTTTGCGGTCCTGACGCATTTTTATGTACGTTTCGTGTAAATCATCAAATACTATCCGGGCTCGGTCCTTGTTAATAACATCTTTTTCAGATGGGCGAATTAGCTGCATTAAACTATTAACTTGTTTCGCTATATAGCCCAGGAAAGAATTTATTCTTTTCTTGTCACCTATTATGTAGATAAATAACACAGACAAAACTATTAAAAGAGTTGAAAGAATTGCGGATACCAATATTGTTAGGTCATTTACTTTTCCGCCTATAGCTAAGAAAAACAAACTTAAGATGATTAAGATCTCAAAAGACAAGAATGTTAAAACTAACTTCATAAATTGGACAACAGTTGCTTTGGCACCTGTTATTTCGTCATTCTTTAATCTTATTCCGAAATAAGAAATCCCTGCCGCTCCACCACTCGGAAATACATGGTTAACAAAATTAAGTTCTAATGAGGCTAGAAGTAGATGTTTGTATTTAATTTCGTTGCCTACCCGACGAAACAAATGTTGGTATAAACGTGTCTGTGCGTGGTAATTTAAGGCCTCTAAGGGCACCATTAAGACCAATGCCCATGCATTAACCCTCAATAAATCTCTAAAAGTAGTCACAAGATCGTGACGAATAACATATAGGGTTATAATTAACGCTACGATAGTGCCAACGTTTAGAAGGAGCTTCCATCTTGTAGCGACGAAGCTAGAAAATCTGCCCATAAGTTAGTGACCATTATAACTGAAAATAAGCTTATACTATCTATTTGTATTCCTACAGGTAATATATAACTATGAAAAGTCTTATTATTTTAGGCCGACAGCCAGCTCTCGGAATTGCAGAACTGGAAAGTTTATATGGACCAGACAAGGTGCGTTTCGCTGGGAATCAGGCCGCTGAAGTTGATGTTGATCCTTGTCTTTTAACCTTTAGCCGTCTAGGTGGAGCTGTTAAATTTGGCAAAATTTTAACCATTCTCGACACTACCAATTGGGAACAGATCTCCGATTTTCTAATAAAAAGCGGCCCAGAGCATTCTAAGTCAATGCCAAAAGGTAAAATGCTACTGGGTATTAGTAGTTACGGACATAAAACTTCCAATAGACAAGTTCAGGCTTTAGCAATAGAGATAAAAAAGGCAGTCAAAAATACCGGTCGTAGTGTTAGGGTAATTCCTAACAATGAACCGACCCTATCCAGTGCTCAAGTTTTCCATGGCCGTCTTACGAGCCCAAATGGATGGGAGTTGTTATTAGTAAAAGACGGCTCCAGGACTATAATCGCTCAAACTGTAAAAGTTCAAAACATCTCTGCTTACTCCAAAAGAGACCAAGCAAGGCCTAGGCGTGACACAAAAGTTGGCATGCTTCCTCCAAAACTTGCACAGATAATTATTAACTTGAGCGTAGGAAAGCTCCCGCCTGAATCTATTCAATCTATATGTGAAGTTCCTCCAGACCAACCAATACCCCAAACACATTTCAGCGACAGCTTAATTTTGGATCCTTTTTGTGGCAGTGGCGTCATTATCCAGGAGGCAGCAATAATGGGCTACGACTGTACAGGAACTGATTTAGATGAGCGCATGGTAGATTTCGCTAAAGAAAACCTAGAATGGCTTTCCAAAGCCAGCAACAAACCCATTTCAAGCAAAGTTAGAATCAGCCTATATCAAGCAGATGCAAGGATATACAAATGGGAACAAAAACCCACATTCATAGCTAGCGAGGCATATCTAGGACCACCATTATCTAATATCCGCAGCCAAAAAGATTTAAAGACCACAATAAATAACGTTAATAAAATAATTCTGGAATTTTTAAAGAACATCGGCCCTCAGCTACAAACTGGTACCAGAATTTGCCTTGCCGTACCTGCTTGGCAGATAAAACCAGGCCAGTTTGTGCACTTACCGCTTCTTGACTCTATAGGGGTTATTGGCTATAATCGTGTGAGTTTTAAAAACGTTCGGAGTAAGGATTTAATCTATTATCGCCAAAATCAGGCGGTTGCCCGAGAACTGTTAGTAATAACTAAAGCTAAGGATTAAAGCATGTCACACGTTAAAGCCGGCGGTACCGCCAAAAATGTTCATGATTCACCTGGTCAACGTCTAGGAGTCAAGCTATTTGGTGGCCAAAAAGTTAAGGTTGGCCAAGTAATAGTCCGTCAGGTAGGGATGACAAAAAGACCCGGCCCCGGTACTAAGATGAGCCGAAACTTTACCATCCACGCTGCAAGAGATGGTGTAGTTACGTTTAAGTCACGTAAGGTTCGTCTCTTTTCGGGTAAATCTGTGCGCCGTACTGAAGTTAGCGTTAATTAATTCCTAGATGATGTTTGATGCGGTCAATCACATCCGCGATAACAACTTGGGATTTAACTAGATAATCATCAACCCCAAGGCTCTCTGCTCTTTGCTTATCGCTTTCTTGGCTTAGTGCAGTCAGCATAATAATTTTTAAGTTAGCTGTCTCTGGTGTATTCCTTAAGATATCCAAGACATCAAATCCGCTTACTTTAGGCATCATTACATCCAATAGTACCAAATCTGGGTGGTAACTTATGGCTGATGCCAGTGCATCTTCGCCATCGGCTACCCTACGGACATCAAAGCCTTCTGCTTGTAATCGAGTAACATATACAGTTGCCAAGCCGTCATCGTCTTCAACGAGCAATATCCGCTTGGAACCCGAGTTTTGAGGTTCATCCATACTGCTTAAGCTACCTTAAGTTGACTTTTTTTGCAAGGCCGCCTTAATAAATCCATCAAACAGGGGATGAGGTTTGGTCGGTCTAGACTTAAATTCCGGATGAAATTGGCTAGCTACAAAGAAAGGATGATCTATTGCCTCGATGATCTCCACTAACCCCGTACCAGGGTTTGTGCCAACTGCCCTTATACCCCAACTTTCATAATCCTTAACGTATTTGGGGTTACATTCATAACGGTGTCTATGCCGTTCAACGATGTTAGATTCTTTGTATAGACTAGCCGACAGGCTGCCCTTCGCTAACTTGCATTGGTAGTTTCCAAGACGCATCGTTCCACCAGTATTTTCTTTTCCTCTTTGGTCTTTCATTGTATCTATGACTGGGTGTTTCGTGTTTGGGTCTACCTCTGTGGTATTGGCATCTTTTATTCCATATTGGCGAGCGGCAGCAACAACAGCCATATGTAAGCCGTAACACAGTCCTAGATAAGGCACGTCGTGTTTTAAAGCGCAAGCAGCTGCTTTTATTTTTCCTTCTACACCCCTGGACCCAAATCCACCTGGAACAATCACAGCATCAAAATTAGCTAATTTTTCAACCACATCTTCATCTTCGAGTTTTACTGCGTCAATCCATACAAAGTTTAAGTTTGTTTCATTCCACCAACAGGCCGAGCGAACAGCTTCTACGACTGACATATATGTATCGGAATTGTCTAGGTATTTAGCAATCAATCCAACTGTGACTTCCCTTCCATAATCCTTTTTTGCCCTTTCTACCATCGTTCTCCACTCGCTTAAACGAGCTTCTTTATTAACGGCAATGCCTAGCTTTTTTGTGATTGTATTAGCTATTCCACTATCCTCAAGAGTTAATGGCACTTCATAAATACTATCAGCGTTCGGTAATAAGGCAATTGAGTCCTCGCTAACACCAGAAAACAGGCTTAACTTCTTCCTAACCGAGTCTTTAGTCGGTTTTTCGCTTCTGGCAACTAAAATATCTGGCGTAATACCAAGCCCCCTTAATTCACGGACTGAGTTCTGGGCTGGCTTAGTTTTAGTTTCCTCTGAAGCCGACAAGTAAGGCAAGTATACGACATGTACATAAAGACAGTTTTCACGACCAACTAGCAAAGCAAACTCTCTAATGGCCTCGATAAAGCTTAAGGACTCATAGTCTCCGACTGTGCCGCCAATCTCTACAATATGCACATCATAGCCGTTACCTGCAGCCTCGATATAACCTTGGATCGCTGCTGTCAGGTGGGGGACAATCTGTACGCTACTGCCATCATATTTACCAGATCTCTCGTCTTGAATGAGTTTCTCTAAAACCCTTCCAGACATTAAAGAGCTAGACTTGGTCATCTCTGACCCCGTAAACCTCTCATAGTGGCCAAGGTCTAAATCCGTTTCAGCTCCATCCCTAGTAACGAAGCACTCACCATGTTCTCGGGGATTAAGTAATCCTGCATCTACATTTAGGTAAGGATCACATTTTTGAAGATTTACACTCAAAGACCTTGCGCGTAAAAGGTTACCAATTGAGGCGGCCGTTATACCCTTTCCTAATCCGGAAAGTACTCCACCAGTAACAAATATGTACTTGGTCTGGCTTTTCGCCACCGCCACTTAACCTCTTAATTCTAGTGGCATGTTACCACATTATGACTCTTTTCAAAAGGTTAGTTGGTTCTGGGGGTCTAATTATTATTAGTGACTCGCTAGATATTTCTCAGCTGCCTGCAATTGGGTGTCCGTTGTAGCATTATTTCCAAGCTTAACCACCTCATCAGGAATAATTCCTTTATGCTCTATATTTTTACCATCAGGTCGATACCACGAAGCTATGGTTACTTTTAAAACTGATCCGTCATTCAAGTTGATAAGTTGTTGAACTATACCCTTGCCAAAAGTCTTAGTACCTATCAGATAAGCATCGTGGTGGTCATGCAATGCACCAGCAGTAATTTCGCTAGCTGAAGCAGACCCTCCATCAACCAGTACGACTGTTGGTATACCATGTAGGATGTCGCCTCCTGTAGCCGTATAAGTCTGGAGTACGGTATTACCACGCCTTTCTTGCATCACTTCCTGACCCGGTCTTAGCCATTCGCTCGAAACCGCTACAGCTGCACTAACTAACCCTCCGGGGTTATCTCTTAAATCCAAGATAATGCCCTTAACATGATGACTAACCATGCTATTTGCTGCCTTTTGAATGAGGTTAGCGGTATCGTTAGCAAAAGTAATGATTGATATATAACCTATATTGCCGCTGAGAATCTTATAACTAACACTTGGGACAGTTATGGTAGCACGTGTAATAACTACATCATACTGTTTCTTATTGTGGATAATAGTTAGAGTGACTTTAGTGCCAGCTTTTCCTCTAATTTTGTCTGCAGCCTGAGTAACTGTCATTCCTGCCGTGGAATTACCGTTTATATCAGCTATGATATCGTTTGGCTGTAGACCAGCCTTAGATGCAGGTGACCCCTTAAGTGGAGCCATTATAATTATCTCCTTTTGTGAATTTGCGCTTAGCTCGGCGCCAATGCCACTAAACGAATTATTAAGCTCGCTATTAAACTGCTTTGCTTCCTTAGCGGTAAAATATTCGGTATAAGGATCGCCAACGGCGTTAGCCAACCCATGCTTAATGCCATTAAGCAGTTGTGTTGAGCTTAACTTTCCATCATAATTATCAATTAAAGCCCTGTATTCTTGGTTAACAGTTGAATAGTTAAGAACGTTGGGTAGATTTGAATTTAGACTTGAACCACCAAATGCTAAGTTCCCATTACCTACATTGACACCAAGGAAATAAACACCGATCAGCAACACAATGCCGGCAATAGATATCGTGAAATTTTTTGCTTTCTTTGTTAATCTCAACAACTTCTAACTACGCTTCCCTTTTATGACTTTTTACAGCAAGAGCCTTAGAACTACTTGAAACTATTGTAATGCAAAGTAGCGGTTTTGTGTATTAGCCACCAAAGTAAATGTATGTTAGACCAGTGTCACTAATAGTAGTCTCGTAAAAATTACCATCATAGTAAAGGTTATATTGGTCAACAGTTATCGTGCCGTTGCCGTTTACGCTTTTTACCCACATAGCATGCCCGTAGGGGTCACTATAACCACCCATATAGATAGCTACTGCTCCTACTTTAGGGGTTGTACCAATTGGAATACCAACAGCCTGAGCATTTGCCGGCCATTGGTTGGCATTGCCAAAGCCGGTTACGTCTATGCCATAGTTTTTGTAAACCATCCAGGCGGTGTAGCTAACGCATTCCCTGTTGCACATTCCCCAGCTGTCCATATATGTGCAGCCTGCTTGAAAATCGCTTGAATGAGCGTAATTGCAACCCCAAGGGCCATAAGGACCTTGTGCCGCTGCCGGATAAGTGCCACCGCAAGAACCGCTGTAGTCTACTTTGCCAGTACTAACTAGCTTTTTGTTTGCAGCAATTTGCTCTGCTACGAGAGTCGCTATTTGGCTCTTATTAGAAGCTATTTTAGCATTATAACTAGCCTGTTGTTGCTGGTTCATCGCCAATAACTGGTTAACTTGGTTCTCATCGGCAGCCACCTGGTTTTTTTGTGATTGCTCAAGGTTCATTAAGATTATTATTTGGTTCTTGTTTGCCTGTGTCTGTCGCTGTAGGTTTTTAATTGTAGTTAGTAGGCTATTAAGTTGGTTCTGTATCTTTAAGTTGTCCTCTTGCTTATTCACAAAAGTACTGAGATTTTGACTTGTTGCTAATTCTTCAATTGTCGACATTGATCCTTGGACATACATGGTCTTTAGATCATTTGCTAAATAGCCTTTATTTAGAGCAATCTTGGCATTATCGGCAATAATTTCTTGTTGGTCTGCAACTAATTTAGCTTGGTTATTATTAATGCTATTCTGTATAGCATTAATTTGTGCCTGGTAATTAGATATAGCTTGCTGATAGCTTCCTGCCTGAACCTGCAAGTTGTTTATTGAAGCCTGCGCATTAGCGTTAGCGCTATTTAGGGCGTTTATTTGCGCCTGGTAATTAACGGCTTGGGCATCAGGTGCCATAGCGAACCCTAAAACCAATACACTAAGTGCCATCGCCGCTAAGCCGGGGCGAATACGACTAAATCTGTGAGGCTTACTTTTCATTTTGTTCTTTTTGTCTTGAATTTGTAAGTTAACTATACCACGTTTTGTCAAAAAATTAACACCTTTCTTACCCTTTGAAACTTGTACATGGATAGTCTTTACATAGGCACCCCCAAAAATGTGACATTAAGAAAGACCTAGCCTGCTATAAACTAGATCTTTAAAAAACTGATGCCTGTCACCTTCTTTATAGTCATTTAAATTGTTCTTGATTTATCTAGTTTTAAATTTTAGATACCGCCTGGTCGCTATCATAGATGAAACGGCTCCTATAACAATACCAAGAGCAAGCTCTACGGTCAACAATACAATGAAATGACTATCAAAATAGTTGTTTGCATAGCCTATATCCAATAACCCTAAGCTACTAGCTTGCAAAGTTCCACTACTAGCCTGAAAAGCTGCATTTATAATGATCACAGATATTACCGCAGACAGTATTCCGTAAATTATACTTTCAACGATGAACGGCCCTCTAATATAACCCCTTCCCGCACCAAGTAATCGCATAATTTGAATTTCATCTCTTCTGTTAAATATTGCCATCTGGATAGTATTAAAGATTATTAGTACACTAACTACCGCAAAAACAATCACTGCTATAACCCCAATTTCCTGTAGGACATTAGTCGCGTGAGTAATTCGGTCAATCGCCTCTTTTTCCTGCCCGCTATAACTTGGAGGATCTGTCTGTAAGGCTGCAATGTTAGGCTCGTTTAAAAACGATTTGATCTGTCCCAAATTATTCAAGTTAACGGGTTTAATAATTATCGTAGGCGGCAAAGGATTGTTAGTTTCAGTCGCCGCTTGGATTAGTTGCTGGTTATTAGAGTTTTGCTGTTCATATGCCTTAAGCGCCTGTTCTTTGGATAAATATTGAACACTTTGGACATTGGATAGATTACGAATTTCGCCAATTAGTTTAGTGGTTTCGGCACTTGTAACCCTGTTCTTTAAGTAAACGGAAACATCAATCTTGTTCGTGATTTGGTAAATTGTATGTGAAAAAGTGTAATTAACTATTAATGAAAACAGTACGATCGTTAAAGTAACAACCATAATGGCCATTGCTGCTATAGCCAACGAAATGTTTCGTATAAAGTTAACGACACCATTATTTATGATGCGCCAAACGGTTATTAAACGTCTTTTACCACTCATTTAAATCTCTAAATCTTATAACCTGCATTTGCCCGGTCACTAACGATCTTACCATCCTTAATTGTTACCACTCGCCTCTTAAGCTTATTAACTATCTCTTGGTTATGCGTAGTCAGTAATACTGTGGTGCCATAGCGGTTAATCTTCTCAAGAATTTTTATAACATCCCAAGCATGCTTCGGATCCAGATTACCGGTAGGCTCATCAGCTATTAATATCTTAGGTTGGCGCACAATGGCTCGAGCAATCGCTACACGTTGCCTCTCGCCTCCAGACAGTTCATAGGGCATATTATCTTCTTTCCCAGTCAAATTTACTATTTCCAAAACACGGGGAACCGTATTTTTAATTTCTTGGTTGCCCATACCAACCATTTCAAGCGCAAAAGATACGTTTTCAAAAATTGTTTTGTTTGGGAGTAGTTTGAAATCCTGAAACACTACTCCTATCTTTCTCCTCAAGAGTGGGATTTCCCTATCTTTCAACTTGTCATAATCAATACCACCAACGATTATTTTGCCAGAAGTTTGCCTCTCTTCTCGTGTCAACAAACGCATTAAAGTGGTTTTACCGGCTCCACTTTGACCAACAACTATAACAAATTCCTTCGGCTCAACATGTAAGCTAATACGATCTAGCGAAGGCTTGCCCCCCCTAGAGTAAGATTTGCTTACCCTATCAAGTAATATCATTTGCTTCCATTATAACACGTTCTACCCTGTTAATTAGCTTGAACTCATCTTAATAAACGCATCAATTAATGAATCTAAATCTCCATCTAGAACATCATCCACGTTCCGGGATTCATAATTAGAACGTAGGTCCTTAACTTGTTTGTAGGGATGGAGGACATAATTCCTTATCTGGCTTCCCCATTCTGCAGACTGATTAGGACCTTTTAGGTCTCTAAATGTCTGGGCGTGCTGCTCGAGCTGAATCTGGGTTAATTTAGATCGAAGGATCTTTAGAGCTGTTTCCCTGTTCTGTAGTTGACTTCTTTCATTTTGTATTGCAACTGAAATGCCGCTAGGTAAATGAGTAACCCTAACTGCCGAATCAGTAGTATTTACAGATTGACCACCGTGACCTCCACTTCTATATACGTCTATTTTAAGATCCTTGTCATCAATATTGACTTCGCCGGGAGAATCTATCTTTGGAGCTATTTCAACCTTAGCAAAACTTGTCTGTCTTAAATGGTCTGCATTAAAAGGACTCAACCTAACTAAACGATGTACACCATGTTCGCCTTTTAACTTGCCATAAACAAAATCATTTCCATCAACCTCAATTACTACACTCTTTAGGCCAGCCTCTTCGCCTGGAGAATCATCATCTACCCTGTATTTCCAGTCTTTTTTGTCAAAGTAGCGAGTATACATTCTGAATAACATTTGTGTCCAATCTTGGGCATCTGTCCCTCCTGCTCCAGAAGTTATAGAAAGTAGTGCGCCATGGTCATCATATGGCCCCGAAAGGCTTAAATGCTCTTTAAGCTGGCTAAACTGAGAGAGTGCAATAGTCATGTTATTTCTAAGCTCCGCTTCTAGCTTAGGATCATTCAATTTAGATAACTCAAGTAGGTCATTGGCCGTCCTTTGCATCTCCAGCCAAGGCTCTACCCTTTTTTCGAGTTTAGAGATTTCCTGCATTGTATGTTGTGCGCTAGCGCTATCTTGCCAGAAATCTTCTTGTTCACTGGCTTTCTTTAATTCATTTATCCTTTTCGTTAAGGACATTATGCCAAGATCATTACAAGTTTTATTAACTTCCTCGCTAAACTTAATGGCATCAGCTTCCATAACTACACCTCTATTCTTGTATATTCCAGAGTTGAGATATTTGATCCCTAAGCTGTTCGGCATATTGCTTACCGCAGTCCCCAAGAACACCAAAACCCCATATATTATCCGCAAACATGCATCTTGCAATATCTACAATAGCCTGCTTGGTCACAGCTTGTATGCGCGAGGGAATATTGTAATAGTCCTCTATGACTTCATCAAAAAAATAACGCCCTGTATAACCTGCTGCAGTACCTCCTACAGTTTGAGCTGAACGCTGGAATCGTCCTAATGAGTATTGCTTTGTAACTGCTATATCATCTTCGGCAATATTTCCATCCATAACCTTTTTGAGTTCAGACGAAATAATATTCATTAGAGCAGGAGCATTTTTATCTGAGACTTGTGCCCCAAACCACCAATTACTGACTTGTTTTGTCTGAGATAAGCCAGAACTCATTCCATAAACCAAACCACGCTCTCGAGCCGTTCCTAAAATTTTAGAATATAGGGTTTCCGTTAACATAGTATTCACTATATTAAGGGCATCCGCTTCAGGATCGCTTAATCGTCGCTTCATGAAAGTATCAATATAGAAATATAAGTTCTCTACAGCCCTATTACGAATGTAAGTTGCGCTTTCTTGCTTTCTGGGACGTTCATGTGGCAATTGATAACGACGACCACTTCTGGGTAATTCAATCATTTCTAAGACGTTCTTTATATGGTCCCGTCTTTTAGGAGTTATATCGCCTGCAATAACAAATCTTAAATTTTTAGCTGTATGGGTCTTAATATAATGCTGCTTAACGTCATTCACGGTAACATTAGGCATTAACCTGAGTCTTTCGGCATCCGTTTTAACTAATAATCCAAGCTGTTTGCGCATTTCTAGGCTTAGACGCCTAAAATGATTATTCGCCCTTGCAGCCATTTCTTCTTGTACGTTCCCGTATTCAGCCTTAAATTCTTCTTCTAAGAACAAAGGCTTGGTGATTGCAACTAGTAGAAGATCGAAAACTCTATCCCATTCAAAGTCTGCGCATTCAGCTTCGTAGGTAATGTCATATACACTAGTAGAGGCATTGGAATACGCTCCATTACGTTCAAGTTCAGCCTGAAAATCCCTTGCCCTTGGTATAAGTTCATTTGCTCCCAGTACTACATGTTCCATTAAATGCGGGACTTCCCATTTATTCGGTTCGACTAAAAATTCACCAGCTCTAAAGTTGATGTCAAAGGACATTACTGAGGCGTTAGGGACATGAATTAGCAACCCCTTCCCACCATTACCCAAAGTAATCTCGGAAACGGTATGTTTCATAAAGCTATCTTATTCTAATGCTTCCTTCTCTTAGCAACAGTTTTACGCTTACGTTCGTTCTTTCGTGCCTTTTTTCGATCGTTACTTGATGTGACATGTTTCGTACCTGCGCTTCGCTTGCTTGTTATATTGTCATCTCCGTTAGAAGTTGATGAGACAGAAAAATCCTCCTCATGGAATTCCTCCTGGTTACTCATTATGTCTCCAGCGTTTTCTATAGAACTACGCGCAGCGCGAGTCAAATTGGTCTCTACAGGCTTATCCATTTGACCTACGTCTACTGGATAGGTATTGAATATAATTCTTATTATCATGTCTCTTATAGTTTCCTGCATGCTATCAAAGAGCATTTGTCCTTGGCGTCGATATTCAACCAAAGGATCTTGTTGACCCACGCCCATCCAGTGAATACCCTCCCGAAGGTGATCCATGTTTTCCAAGTGCTGCATCCATAAATCATCTAATACCTGAAGGTAAACGTCTCTTTCGAGTCTTCGCATAAATTCTTCGCCAAATGAAGCTTCTTTTGAGTCATAAAGTTCTTTTGCCTCAGACATAAGAACACCACCAAACTTATCTGCCTCCGTATCAAATAGACGGTCTAGCGTGGGTTCATCAAACGGAAAAACACTTTTAACGAAATCATCGAAATTATCTGACATGATATCCGGGGACTTGGCAATCGCATTTACTTCATCCTCGATTAGGGTCTGTATACGCTTACTTATATCAGTTGCCTTAAGTATTTCCCGTCGCATACTGTAAACAGCCTTTCTATGGCGGTTCATGACATCGTCGTACTGGACAACTGTTTTTCGCTGGTCGAAGTTATATCCTTCTACCCTTTCCTGGGCTTTCTCTAACGATCTAGATATAACCCTGTTCTCGATCGGCGTGTCAGCATCCGCACCAAGCCTACTCATAATAGAACCTATACGTTCACCCCCAAATATTCGCATAAGGTCATCTTCAGTACTGACGAAAAATTGAGTAACACCAGGATCACCCTGTCGCCCTGATCGTCCCCTTAACTGATTATCTATACGCCGAGATTCATGTCTCTCGGATCCGAGCACGAATAGTCCACCAAGTTTTTTTACATCATCGCTCAATACTATATCGGTACCCCTACCTGCAATGTTTGTTGCTAAGGTAACTGCACCTTTTTCGCCAGCCTTAGCTATAATAGTAGCTTCTCGTTCATTGTTCTTAGCATTAAGTACCTGGTGCGGGATTTTTGATTTCCTAAGAGCAGAGCTGAGGATTTCATTTTTCTCAATCGAGGCTGTGCCGATCAATACAGGCTGACCTTTCTCGTGGAGCATCGTCACTTCACGAACTATAGCTTTGAACTTTGACTCTTCGCTACGGTATATACGGTCTGCTCGGTCATCTCTGGCTAGTGGCCTATTGGTCGGTATTTCAACCACATCAAGTTTATATATCTGATGAAATTCTTCACTTTCCGTAGAAGCAGTACCCGTCATTCCGGCTAACTTATTATAGAGGCGGAAATAGTTTTGGAAGGATATGCTGGCCAGTGTCATCGACTCCTCTTGTACTTCAACGCCCTCTTTTGCCTCAATTGCCTGGTGCAAACCTTCATTGTATCGACGACCGTGAAGCAAACGACCAGTAAATTCATCAACAATGACAACTTCTCCATCATTAGTAACTACATAGTCCTTATCACGCTTAAACAGGGCTTGAGCTCTTAAAGCCTGCTGCAAGTGGTAAATAGTACGTATATTTTCGCTGGCATATAGATTATTAATGCCTAAGGCTTTTTCGAGCTTATCTACGCCCTTGTCGGTAAGTATTACCTGTTTGCGCTTTTCGTCTGTTTCATAATCTTTGTCCTTCTTTAGTGGTCGGACAATCTTTGCGAATTGTGCATAAGCCGTACCGCTAGTTACGCTAGGTGCGCTAATTATCAGTGGAGTTCTCGCTTCATCAATAAGTATAGAGTCGACCTCGTCGACTATGGCATAGTTAAGATCTCGCTGCCTAAGCTGATCCACTTCTCGAACCATATTGTCCCTTAGATAATCAAAACCAAATTCGTTGTTAATTCCATAAGTCACATCGGCGTTATAAGCCTCTTGACGACTAACCTCCTTGAGGTGATGCATCCGAGGATCAGCATGCTCCTTGTTTTCATACTCCGGGTCATATACGTATGAATGGTCGGCAATTATTACCCCGGCTTTAAGGCCAAGAAAATCGTAAACCTGGCCCATCCATCCAGCATCTCTTTGAGCAAGGTAATCGTTCACTGTAACAACATGCACGCCTTTGCCCGTTAATGCATTCAGATAAACTGGCAGCGTTGCCACTAAGGTCTTGCCTTCACCGGTTTTCATCTCGGCAACATTACCTTCATGTAGCACTATCCCGCCCACTAACTGAACATCAAAGTGCCTCTGACCCAATGTACGCGTAGCAGCCTCCCTCACTACAGCAAATGCATCTGGCAAGATGCTGTCTAAAGTTTCCTTGGCCAGACGTTTTTTAAGTACTTGAGTCTGTGCCTTCAACTGTTTGTCATTAAGCTTAGAATACTTATCCGACAAAGCGTTTATCTCAGCAACGCGCTTCCTTAAACGCTTTAACGTCTTGGCCTGTGGATCACCTAATACTTTTTTAAAAACAACATGCATAACAATTAACTTCTTGTTTACCCAATTACTGCACTTGCAGTATTTTACTCGAAATAATTATACCCTACCTAATAGGTTATAGATAAGATTTTTCAAGATTCTGTCGGTAATTCGCGTGATAAATGATGCTGCAACTTAACTGAATGGATTTCTTTATATCTTACTAAAGCACGATTTAGTTTTTCCTCCACAATATCTACGGCAGCATACATGTTCATGGTACCTTCTCTGATTCGTATAACTTCCTTTGGAAGATAGACAACCACTTCACACTCACATTGTTTACCTTCACGAGACTTGATTTCCTCTAAGTAAACCTCAACATGAAAACTTTCCCTGGAAATCATTGGCACGTATTTCTCTAGCTTATTAATCTTCTTGGTAATATATTTCTTTAAGCTTTCGTCTACGGTTACGTGCACTCCATGAATATCCAGTTTTATCATATCCCCTCCTTTAATTTGAATTCTTCGGTATACTTTCTATTTTACGCTTTTTAGATCAAATATGTGACTGCCCATTCATGTACGGAACAAGCACATGAGGCACCTCTATGTGTCCGTTTTTGTCTTGGTAATTCTCAATAATGGCAGCTAGTATACGTCCCATAGCAAACGCCGTTGCGTCATTAGTATGAACTAATTCAAGAGGGCCTTCCAAACGCTTAACCCTAATGGACAAATCACGCGCTTGGTAGTCAGTCATATAATCAGCAGTATGTGTTTCCCGGTAGTTAGATTGAGCTGGAAACCATGTGTTTATATCGATTCCTCCTGCATTTGGTTTACCAATATCAAATGTGCATTTTTTGATCAATTGGTAGGGCAAGCCCAAACTACTAACAAGATGCTCCTGGATTGCAACCAGTAATTTATGCTCAGCCAGGCCTTTTTCCGGAATCGAAAAGACTTCCATCTCCAATTTATCAAATTGGTGCATTCGAAATATGCCTTCAACGTCTTTCCCGTAACTTCCTGCTTCCCTCCGGAAGCTTGTGGAATAACCAATATATCTAATCGGTAAATCAGCTTCTGCAATTATTTCATCCCAATACATAGTGCATAAGCTATGTTCGGCACTAGCATTAAGCCATAAGTCATCCTGAGCCAATCTATAGGTCATCTCTTCCGCATTTAAGCGTGAACTTGCCTGGTATGGCTCGGTTTTAATAAGAGCCGGCGGTAGAACGGGAGTAAAAGGCTTAATGGGTATATTTAGATTATTTTCCGAAATAAGCTTCTCGATTAACGACGTATCTGTAAGTTGACCCATCACAAAATTCATTAATGCCAGCTGCAGTCTTACCAAATCACCCTTTAAATAGACAAACCTGCTCCCAGATATCTTAGCAGCTCGAGTTTTATCTATAAGACCCAGTTTTTCTCCAATCTCATGGTGAGTTTTGGGTTGAAAATCAAATTTCCTAGGTGAGCCTACAACTTTAGAAACAACATTCTCATCTTCGCTATAACCCACCGGAACATCTTCAAGAGGCAGGTTTGGAACGCTTTTTAATAGGGTCATGTATTCCCCTTCAATCGGTTTTAGTTGATCCTCTATAACAGCAAGATCTTCTTTAAGCTTACGGCCTTTTAATTGCTCTTCTTCGGATGGTCTACGCCCTTTTAAAGCTGCAGATAATTGGTTGCGCTCTTTTCTTAAGTTATCAGCTTCTGTCTGTAACTGCCTCCTCTTACTGTCTATCTGAAGTAGTTTGGCTATATCTACGTCGTAGCCCTTCTGTTTCGACTTGGTGACAACAAGCTCGGAATTTTCTCTAATGAAATTTATATCTAGCATCTTAATCTCTATGACATGGATAGTTGTCGGTTTGGCTTTGGCTCAATGGCAGCCAAGGTTAACTCTGTGCGCTCCCTAGCATAAGTACAAAATTCACAATCTCCCCCCATAGCAGCAACACCTACAGGTGGCATTTTGTCATCTTCAAGACATGCCTTCATTTTTTGCAATGTTGGTTCTACCCAGCTATCATCACCCTCGTAGGGTATCAGTTTTGTCTGAAAATCGACTTTATCATGAAAACCATCAGCATTAACTTGGGCGTTTGTGTATACAAAATAGCCAACTTTCGCCACCTTAAGTCCATTTTGTCTGAGTAACCACTGGTATACCTCTAGCTGCCTCTTATAGCTGACTTGCCAGGCGCTGTCTATAGATACTTCCTGCTCTTTAGCGGTAGCTTTGTAGTCAACCACGACAGCTTGACCCATAGAATCAACCCATAAATCATCTATAGCCCCAAAGACCATCAAATTAGTTGGTTCATGTAAAGCGGAAACCCCCGTAAAATTTTCCCTCCAGATGTCTAGTTGATCATGCTGCATAGGTATAGCATCTACTTCAAACTCAACCATAAGTGGGTGGGGCTTTTCCTTTGCCCGGTATTGATCAAATTCCCTCTTAAAGAGTTCATCGATAGCTTTATTTATATTAAACGGTGGCCCATTTGGCCTAACAATATGCAGCCTGGCATCAAGCCAAAAGCAACGCTTGCATTGCATAAACAGCTCAATCTTACTTCTTGAAACTCGATAAGGAACCTTCTGTCCGGGTTCATAGTTTGCTCGCCGTGTGTATTTTGCTGTCATAACTTGTCTTAATTGTATCAGGTTGTATTGTTAAGTATTTATTAAAGTATTAGTTACGACTATGGAGTGGCTAAGTAATAAACTGCGTCAACCAAATGACCCTTTAAATTTGCAAAGAGCGGCGGTTATTTCTGGTATTTTAAATGAAGAGCCCGTAGATGCACCATTGCCCTCGGCTAAATAATTTGGCCGTATTGCTATTTAAATGTCAATAGAGCAAGGTTTTGTAATTAAACGTTCGTTGGAAAAACTCCTTAACCCGATTTTACGGGGGTTTATCTAGTCTTTGAGAAAAACATCAACTATCAGGTGGTATTTCCCCATTCAGTTATCGCTTTTCCAAGCTGAGAAGGCGATCGGGCAATAATAGTTGGGCTATGCTTGTCCAATAGCTTTTCGCTATTGTAACCCCAAGTTACGGCAATTATAGGAATACTTGTTTTTTTTGCTGCTTCAATATCCCTTACTTCGTCACCCACATAGATTGCATTGGACGCCGGCAGTTTATTTTCCCTTAAGACACGTTTTATCACACGTGACTTGTCGAAGAGGCCAACTCCACCATAGACCTTTTTAAAATACTGGATTATTTCTTTGTCTTTTAAGAACTTATCTACATTAGCACGGCTATTACTGCTTATTATAAAAAGCTCGAAACCTTTCTTATGCAGCTCATTAAGTGTCTTCTTTATATCAGGGAATAAAGGAATCCGCTCAACTTCTTGGCTCATGATTTGGCGGCCTCGCTTTAGAAGCCACGGCCATTGCCAACGTGGAATTTCAAGAATCTTAATCGCTTGCCTTAGGCCCATGTTGTTATCCCGCATTGAAGTTACGTGGTTAATATCTGCCAGCTGCTCATGTCTGGTAAGTTTATAGGCAATCGCCATAACAGCCTCAAAGCTATCTGCTAATGTACCGTCAAAGTCAAAAATAACTGCTCGCATAACTATTTAGAGAATAAGTATAATTTACTCAGTTCGCAAGGCCTCTATTGGATCAAGCTTTGAAGCCTTTCTTGCTGGTAGCAGCCCAGCTATTGTTGCAACTAAAGTTAGGAAAATTATTAAAGCTATAACCTGAGATGGATGAAAAACTAGTAACCTATTAGACCCAAAGTCTATCTGTTGTGAAATCCAGGGATTGAGCAGCAGTCCGGCTATAATAGCCGTCAAGCTACCGATTAATGCACCTATCACTCCTATCCAGGCTGCCTCTATAATAAACAGTCGGCTTACAACACGGCTACTCATCCCAAGCGCCTTCATGAGACCTATCTCCCTTGTTCTTTCCAGTACACTTATGTATTGGGTATTAACAACACCGAAGAAGGAAGCAATCAAAGCAATCAAACCAAATACTAATATAATAATCTGAAGCACATTAACTATTTGTGTAATAGTAGCCTCAAAATCCTTTGCGCTCTCTGCTCCATAGCCAGCACTTTTAATTTCGTTCTGCACCTTAAGTAGTTTTGATTGGTTTGTACCGTCTGTCACTCTAACGGTAGCAGATAGAAAACGGTCGTAATTAATGGTGCCGTAATTTACGAAATTATATATGTTTTGGGCATCAGTCGGATTTAGAAGTAAGGTCGTATTTACATTTCCAGGGTTAATAAGGGTTGAGGGAGCAGCAATTATACCGGCAATCTTAAACTGAAGTGTCTCTTGTCCCCCTAAAGTTTGCCTCACTTGAACCGTAACCGTCTTTCCTATAGCAGATTTGGCGGTTCCTAGATTCAATAGACTAAGATAATCTTGGGGTAATACAACTTCGCCAGTCTTAAGTTGCCCATTAACATATCCGCCAACAAGCTGGTGACTAATGTTTGGGTCATATGCCTGGGTAGAACCAGTATACTTAGCTCCGTTTTGGGCGGTTACATAAAGAATGCTAGTCTGGTAGTCTTCAAATACGCTTGATACTCCCGGAAACTTCGCCAAGCGTTTCAAATCACTAGAACTTAATTCCTTAACCAGCGAATTTCTACCAACTGATGTGTATGAACTGCTATATGGTTGAGGCTTATTGGATCCGCCTCTACCAAAAGTGTTCTGGCTTTTAGTCACGATTAGGGAGCTGGGATCAAAATTAGTATTTACCAATTTGTTACCGTAATCCTTGGCCCCATTGGCCGCAGCTAAAGTAGCAGTAAGGGTGAATCCACCGACTGCAAGAGCAGCCGCCGTCAGTAAGGTCCTAACCTTCGCTTGCCTTAGAGTCCTTGCGCTTCTTGCAAGGGTATCGCGCCATGTCATTTTGCTAATCCCTCGACTCTTTCAATCTTCCCATCTTTTATAAAAACACGTATATCGCATCTGTTGGCTATGTCTTGATCATGTGTAACTATAACCAGTGTTGCTTTGTTCTTCTTGTGTAAGCCGAACAAAAGGTCTATAACCTTATCGCCAGTAACACTATCAAGGTTGCCAGTCGGCTCATCGGCTAAAATGACTTTTGGTCCGTTAACTATTGCCCTGGCTATAGCAAGACGCTGTTTCTCGCCACCAGAAAGCGTTCCTGCCCGAACCTTTGTTTTTTGCCCGAGTTCAACTTGATCCAAGGCCTTTTCTACTAAAGCTTTGCGTTTCGCGACTGGTATACGGTTAATTTCAAGAGGCAATGCAACGTTCTGATAGCATGACTGGTTGGCTTCAACAAAAAAAGATTGAAAAACGAAGCCCAATTCGTGGCTTCTATAATGATCCATCTCTTTTTTGCTCAACTGCGTAAGATCTTTATTGAGTATGGATATTTCTCCGGAGGTTGGACGATCCAGTCCACCTATTAAGTGAAGAAGAGTAGACTTTCCTGATCCGCTTTTACCAACAATTGCAATTATCTTAGAATCTGGAAGCTCTAAGTTAATGTCGTTAATAGCAGAAGAAGTATTCCCTTTCTTGCCATAAATCTTAGTTAAATGAGCTATCTGTATCATTCAGAAAATACTATACAGCCGAAGATCTAAATTAGCGAAACACTGCGTATTTAGTTCTCAGTGTTCTCTCATATTATGAGTTACCTTCGAGTTCATGGATTTTATCATGATCGAGGCCGTAGTAATGCCCAATTTCGTGCCACAATGTATGCCTAATATGTTCCTTAAGATCATCAACATCTTTAGAGGCATAGGACAACGGTAATTTAAAAAGGGTTATCTTATCCGGAAAGATCCTAGTCTGCCCTTGTCGTTGTGGTAGAGGCACCCCTTCATATAATCCAAATAGTGTCTGGTCGTGCCTCAACATCAAGCTTTCCCTTTGATTTGGACTGGGCTCATCCTCGTATAGTATTGCTATGTTGGCAATATTTTTTGCATGAATACCGGGTAGACTTTCTAGTGCCTGATTAATTAAAGCTTGAAATGTCTCATCACTAACACTAACCATAGCTAACTAAAACTTTGCCTCTGGATAGGTTTCTCTAGTAATGGAATCAACTTCATAGCGCAACTGTGGGAACGGGACGCCTTCACGGGCACTAACACCTTCAAAAAGCCAAAATACCCGTTCACTAAACCCCAATCCGCAGGCCGGAGGCATGCCATACTCCAGCATTTCAACAAAATCTATATCCAACATCATCGCTTCTTCATCACCCTGTGAACGCATTTTTTGCTGCTCCAGAAAGCGTTCAAATTGCTCAATCGGGTCATTAAGTTCCGAGAAACCGTTGCAAATCTCAGTACCTGCTACAACAGCTTGGAACCTTTGTGTCGTTAGAGGCCTCTCGGGATTGGTTTTAGCTAAAGGGCTAATAAAAGTGGGCGTATTCACTAGCCATATTGGCCCGGCAATTTGGGAGCGTATATTTTTCCATAACTTGTCTATGCCACGAGCCATATTGTCACTCTTGGCAACCTCTAGTTTGTGCTTACTTAACTGCTGTTTAACGTCTTCCAGGGAACAGTTGAATATGTCCAAACCGTCGTAATACTTAGCTATTGTCTCGGCGTAATCCCATTCTTCCCATTGCCTATTAAGATCTACTTCAAAGTCCTTTACTTTAAAACTCAGGCTTCCGAAGCTTTGTTGCAATATATGCTTGAATAGTTCTGTTTGAAAATCAATACCATCACGCCAATCTGCAAAAGCCCAGTACCACTCCATAGCCACGTGCTCGGGCAGATGTTCATCGCTATAGTTTTCGTTACGAAAGCGAGGTCCGATGTCATAAACCTTTTCAAAACCAGCGCCCAATAGCCTTTTTAGAGGCAGTTCATGGCTTATTCGTAAATAAAAGTCCTGGTCTAAAGCATCCATATGAGTCACGAACGGTTTAGCATCAGCACCACCAGTCGTATGTTCCAATACCGGTATATTTATTTCGTTAAAACCGTTCTTATCCAGAAATTCCCTTGTACTTCTCCAGAAGTTGCTCCTTTTTATAAAGCGCTCTCTTACTTCCGGATTGACATTCATGTCTACATATCTCCGCCGCAAGCGTTCCTCTTTATTTGTGAAACCCTCTCTGCTTAAAGGCAGAGGCCGTAAGCTCTTTGCTAACAGCCTTAAACGCCTTACATCGACAGATATTTCTCCTGTTTGCGTACGAATAACCTTACCCGAGGCTTGCACGAAGTCCCCGCTATCCAAAAGGGGCAATTGCTTAAACCCTATCTGCGAATCAGTTGCATTTAGTTCTTCCATGTTAGTTGCACTTAAAAAGAGTTGTACTTTTCCAGTCTGGTCGCCGATGACAATGAAAGCTATTTTGCCTAGTTTCCTAATTGTTAAAATCCGCCCCACTACACTAACTTCTTTATTCTCTAAATCCGAAAACTGCTCGGTTATTTCACTAAGCTTATTTGATCTACCCGAGTGAGCAGGATATGGATTAATGCCTAGTTGTTTAAGCTCTTCAAGCTTACGTAGCCGTTCTTTGCGTAATTCAGTAAGTGTTGCCATGAAATTTAAAACTAACAGCTAATAGTATAGCCTTAGATGTTACTTAAGCGCTAGCTTAAGCCACGTCAACGATTTTATATTTCAGGTTCTCGGGTCCTGATTTAATCTCTACTTCATCGTTTTCATGTCTGCCAAGAAGAGCACGACCAATTGGTGATTCGTCGCTTATTTTGCCATTCAAAGGGTCAGCCTCTACTGTGCCGACGATCTGGAATTCTTTAAAACTACCATCATCACATTTCAGTTTCACCCTTGATCCTAGCTGTACCTTTGCAGATCCCTTAGGGGCTTTAATAACTTCAACGTTCTGTAGAATATGTTCAATTTCAGCTATGCGCGATTCATTACGCTCTTGGGCGGCACGAGCAGACTGGTATTCACTATTCTCTGCTAGATCGCCAAATTCTCGGGCAGCTTTAATACTCTCAGCAATTTCAGCACGTTCAGCAATTAGATCTTCTAATTCCTTTTCTAATTCTGCTATTCCATCTTTAGTAAGCCGAAACGTCTTCTTTACTACCATAGACTTATACCTTTCTAGCCCGTTTAATTTGAGGACTGTTACACTCCTAGGCCACAAGTTTTACTAAGGCCTGGGCATTCATATGCTTAGGAGTATTTTCAATTCGATCTTTAATTTCGTATCCGTCCGCTTGGGCTTGATTGTTTGCGACTACCCGCCAGGGTATACCCATCAGATCAGCATCTGCGAACTTTTCTCCCGCACGAACATCACGGTCATCATATATTACCGCAACTCCCCGCTCTGTCAATATATTATACAGATCCTCAGCGGCATTTGTGGCTTTTTCGTCACCAATCGCTATTAAATATACCTTTGCAGGTGCAATTTGCTTTGGCCAAACTAAGCCACGATTATCATTGAATAGCTCTGCCATAACACCCATTAAACGGCTAACTCCTATCCCGTACGAACTAAGGAACACCGGCTTACGATTTCCGGATTCATCGCTAAATTGAACACTCATTTGTTCACCCTTAACGCTACCAAAGTTAAAAATATTTCCAACCTCAGAAGCACGAACTTCCTCTAAATCTTCTTTTTTCAATCCAAGTTGTGCTATTACTTCATCCGTATAAACCTCTTGGTTTATAGCTAGTTTTTTTGCTCTGTCTAGATAAATTGTATCCTCACCATCCCTAAGAACAGTTTGAAATTCATGGCTAAATTGTGTAAACGCGCCGCCAGAGGCAAAAGTAAGAAATGTATTCTCCCCCAACCCAAGCTTTGCATATACATTAAGATATGCTTGTTTCGCCCTCTCATAAAACTCATCAAGCTCTTCTTGGCTTCGGGAAAAGTGGTACATATCCTTCATTAAAAATTCCCTGCCTCTCAGAAGCCCACTTTTTGATCTAAGTTCATTTCTTAACTTAGTCTGGAATTGGTAAACTCCCCCAGGTAAATCACGATAACTGTGCACAAATTTACTAATAAGTAGCATTAGTGCCTCTTCATGGCTCCAACCAAAACCTATTTCTGTTCCGTTTTTCAGCTTGCTCTTGAACCAGACATCCACGGTCTCGTCATCCCAGCGACCGGTCATTTCCCAAGTATCTTTTGGCTGCAAAGAAGTCATTAACAATTCACTAGCTCCAAGGTCATTCATCTCTGACCTAATAACTTCTTTGATATTTTCCAAAACCCTTAGTCCTAGCGGTAGGTATGCGTAAACTCCGGCCATCTCCTTATACACAAAGCCTGCCTGTATAAGCAATTTGGCATTCTTAGCTTGTTCGTCTCCAGGGATAGTTTTTGTTGTTTTGAATAATGATTGGCTTAAACGCATAGATTAAGATTATTGTACATTAACGGTTTGTCAGTAAAAACAGACTAATGAATGCCACTAGGTTCTTTATTGCGTGCAAGATCATGCCAGGGATAAGGCTTTTAGTCTTCTGCTTCAAATATACTAATACCAAGCTCAATATAAACACATCTATAGCGCCTATCCAAAAAAGCGACGACACTCCTTCCGGCAAATGAGCTGCGGCGAATATTGCACTAGTCAAAATTCCTGCATAGGCTACCGGCATAGATTTCTTTAAGCCCTCAAATAGAAAACCCCTAAAAAGTATCTCTTCAGCAATCGGCGGCAATATAACTAGACTAATAAATGTTAATACCAGCTGGTAAACACCATGCACAGAGTTAAATCCAATATTCTGTGATTGGCTTACGTTAAAGCTCGGAATTAAATGAGTAACTATACCTATAACAATTAAGTAAATAATTAAATAAACCGGATAAGCTATGATAGCGTAAAGTGGATCTTTCAATCTCGGACGCTTTAAGCCGATTGATTTCAGTGACTTGTTATAGTGTTTAAATATCAGGTAGAGCAGGCCGACAGTAAAAACCTCAAATAGAAGAATATAAAAAAATTGAGCGGTAATAGAACTTGCTAGCCACTGGTTGGCATGCGCCGCACTCCACCCCATAAGAGCTGCATAAATTGACAGCAATATGTCGGCGGCATATTGGCTAATGAAATAAATCAGAGCAACAACAAGTATCAGCGCAAAAGGCAATAACCATTTCGGCAAGCGTTCCCATGGTTTTGGAGATAAATCGTTTTTTTTTGTTTTTGTAGGAGTTTTGTTAGCCATAATTTACAGGAAACGATGTACGTCAACCATTGTTACTAAAGCGATTAATGCCAATAGTACAAACATACCAATGGCGTTAATAGTCTCTTCAATAGCCGCACTAATAGGCATACCAATACCACGACTAATAAGCATCATCCATAAGCGACCCCCATCAAGAGCCGGTATCGGCAATATATTCATTATTGCTAATGTTAGAGCAACTATAGCAATAATGAACAACATGTATTGGTAACCGAGCACACTCCCATCCTTTAAGATTACAAATATACCGACCGGTCCAGTTACTTGAGAGGAGGCAGTTTTTTGTCCCTGTTCCCGAACGTGGGAATTTCCACTCACAAAGCCAACTATAATTTTCCCTAGACCGTAAAGGGCATGACCTAGCCCAACAAACGTTAATTTAATCACTTGGCCTGTCAAGCCAATTGCTTCAACGGGTCCTCCCCACCAACTGAATTGTTTCATAACTAAAGGCGCAGGAGAAACCCCTAAGTACCCCTTAGGATGCTTAGTGCTCTGGCTTGCTTTAACGACAGCAGCAGTTTGCAGCTTAACTTCTTTAGTCAGAGAATTGCCATTAGCCTTATACACAATTCTAACTGTCTTGCCGGCATCAGCCTTAGTGGCATTAAACAGTTGCGCTGTATCCTTGATCGTTTCTAAATGCCCGGGTAAACCTATAGCTACTATCTGGTTTTCAGGTTTAATGCCTATCGACGAAGCTGGGCTATGAGGCTCTACGTAAGTAACCAATACCTCTTGTTTAGATATATGACTGGCACTCTTTACATCAAACTGCCCGGGAATTAATTGGGGTAAGCCTATCCATGCCAAAATCGTAAGCAAGAAGACTGCAGTTATGAAATTCATGAATACACCCGCTACCATTATTTTGGTCTTAACCCAAGTTGTAGCGGCACCAAAACTACCCTCTCCTATGTCAGTGTCATGCTCGCCTTTTAGTTTTACGAAACCTCCCAAAGGCAACAAATTTATGGAGAAAACCCAGCCCTCTTTTGTTTTTCGCTTATACAATCTTGGCGGGAAAAAGATACCAAATTCCTCTGGCACTACGCCATTTCGACGAGCCACCAAGAAATGCCCCAATTCGTGGGTAATAATCAAGACAATAAATAGGAGAATCCCAACAATTAATATGAGGACCGACATATATACAGATTATACCTTAGTAGTGTTGATCTTTTGCTTAAATTTAAATGGTTAATATTTCGCTTTCTTTAGCTTTAGCTGCTGAATCCATAAGGTCACGAAAGTGGTTAAAACTTTCGTCTATGGATTTCTCACTTCGGCGTGCATCGTCTTCACTAATCTGTTTATCCTTCTTGGCGCTATCTAACTGGCGAATCGCTTCATGCCTTGAATTCCGCATTCTTATTAAGGCTTCTTCAACTTTTTCGCTAATCTGTTTGGCGATTTCCCGCCTTCTTTCTTCAGTCAAAGGAGGTATCTGGACTCTTACTACCCGACCGTCGTCACTTGGATTAAAGCCTAGTGATTGGTTATTTCTTATTGCTGTAGCTATTGCTTGTAGATTGTTTGGGTCATAGGGAGTGATCTGTAATAACTGAGATTCGGGGGCAGCAACTGTACCAACTTGATGAATCGGCATCTGTGTTCCATAGGCCTCAACCATAACTGAATCAAGCATCCCGGGATGAGCCCTACCGGTCCTTAAACGTGTAAGTTCATTCTTTAAATGCTCTAGGGCTGCTTCAAAAGCTGTTTCTGCCTGTTTAGTTACATTTGAGGGGTTCATAGTTATATTCTAGACTATACGCCTTCGCCAAGTGCTAATCGGTGAAACCTGCTTACAACTATATTTTCGCCCAACCTGGCATTATGTTCCTTAACGTACTCTTCAACCGTGACATCCGGGTTTTTAACAAAAGGTTGGCTCATTAAGCAGCGTTCAGAGAAATATTTGTCCAGCTGTCCGCCGATAATCTTGGCAACCATATCCTTTGGTTTACCTTCATTTTCAGCTTTTTGCTTCAACTCTTCTTCGATCTGCTTAACATCAGCTTCTGGAACATCTTCTCGGCTAAGGTACTGTGGATTAGAAGCTGCAATATGCATAGCGACGTCCTTAACTAAGCCAGTAAAAATATCATTCCTGGCAACAAAATCTGTTTCACAATTAATTTCGACTATAACTCCGATACGATTGTCGTGATTATATGTACCGATTACTCCTGCCGTAGCAACGCGCTCACTTCGCTTTTCTGCCTTAGTTAGACCTTTGGTTCGCATTTCTTTCAGCGCCTTGTCGAAATCGCCGCCAGCAGCCTCTAGTGCCGCCTTGGCATCAGTAAGACCTACTCCAGTTAAGTCTTTAAGTCGTTTGACTTGAGATATATCGATAGCCACTTATGCCTCCTTCGCTTCGCTCTTTGCTGTCTGCTGCTTCTTGTCTCTTCTAGCCATACCCTCTTCTATAGCCTGACGAACATAACCCGTCAAAAGTTCTATAGTTTTAATTGCATCGTCGTTCGCTGGAATTGGATACTTTACTAAGGTCGGGTCTGCATTACTATCGACAACTGCCACGACTGGCACATTAATCCTATTAGCTTCCCTAACGGCGTTAGCCTCTGTTAAAATGTCAACTACAAAGAGAGCACCAGGCTTGCCGTTAAGGTTCTTGATGCCGCCATAAAGCCGATTTAGCTCATCAATTTCTTCCTGGTAGCGTTGAACTTCGAGTTTGCTGTAACGGTTAGCAAGCTCTCCGCTTTCCATTCGCATCTCAAGATCCTTAAGGTGCTTAACCCTTCCGCCAATTGTGTTCCAGTTGGTAAGCATGCCACCTAACCAACGTTCAGTAACGAACGGCTGCTTAGTTGCAATTGCAGCATCTTTAATAATGTCTTTTGCCTGTCGTTTAGTACCAACCAATAAAACCTGCTTACCAGAAGCCGTAGTGTCGCTAATAAAATTTAATGCAATTTCTATACTTTCTACCGTCTTAGATAGGTCAATTATGTGAACCCCCGAACGCTTTGAATGAATGTATGGCGCCATCTTTGGGTGCCAACGACTAGTTTTATGCCCAAAGTGAGCTCCAGCCTCCAACAACTGCTTCATGTCAATGTTTGTAGACATACTTAAAATCCTTCCTTGCCACGGTTCTTGGCTTATCTTCAGCTAGCATCGCTCTCTAGAGTGTAAAGCTACCGCTCCTAGGAGAGAACCGCCAAAACTAGCTTGATTCATTAATAACGGCAATATAATAACAGTTAACTTTATATTTTACAAAGATAAACTTCATCTCTACCACATATCTCAAACAGGGGCATATTTCCAACATATATATAAACTACTTGCCAATCTGTACTTAAACATATATATTGTGAACCTGTTATGAAGAAGGAATTACATCCTGAAAACTATCGCTTAGTGGTTTTTGAAGACCTTAATAATGGTTTTCGTATATTAACCCGTTCTACTGCCGTAACCGAAGACACTACAAAATGGGAAGACGGTAATGAATATCCGTTAATCAAGGTTCATGTAAGTTCTGCATCTCACCCATTCTTTACGGGGGAAGAAAAGATTTTAGACATTGAGGGTCGTGTAGACAAGTTCAAGGCGCGAACTGCTGCAGCACAAGAAGCCAAGGAACGAAGAGTTAATGCAGCAAAAAAACAAGCCAAGCGTAAAGCTACTAAAAAAGAAGAGTCTAAAGTAGACGCGTAAATATTAACTTTACAGATAACCTTGTGCTAATGGTTGTCTGTTTTTTATTCTTCGTTGGTAAAATAAGTTTATGGATCAAAGAGAGAAAGAATTAAGGGACGAGCTAGTATTCATTGATCAACGGCTGTCTGACCAGAATGTATACGGCAGCAGCGAATATCCTAGCCTTGCGAAAAGACGTAGTGAACTAACTGAACTAGTCGGTCTCTATGATGAACGTTCTAGAATCCAAAAGGCCTTAAGTGAAGCCAAGGAACTAAGAGTTAACCGAGACAAAGACATCCAGCAAATGGCGGAGGAAGAAATAGCAGAATTAGAACCCAACCTAGAAAAAATTGAATTGAAAATTGCCCGTGCAGTTACCCCTCCTGACCCTAACGATAGCCGAGACGTCATTATAGAAATAAGGGCTGCAGCCGGCGGTGATGAATCTAGCCTGTTCGCCGGTGATTTATTCCGAATGTACAGTAGATGGGCTGAAAACCATGGCTATAAGGTTGAGTTAATAAACGAAAATGCTAATGAAGTAGGTGGTTTTAAAGAGATTGTTTTTGGAGTGTCCGGTAAAGACGCATATAAGAACCTTAAGTATGAAGCAGGAGTACACAGGGTTCAACGTGTACCAGTTACTGAAAGCCAAGGCAGAATCCACACATCAACCACAACAGTAGCGGTTTTACCAGAAGCAGAAGAATCAGATGTCGAAATTAACCCTTCAGATCTTAAAATAGACGTCTACAGGAGTAGTGGGCATGGTGGACAGAGTGTTAATACTACAGATTCGGCAGTACGAATCACTCACATACCAACTGGACTTGTTGTATCCAACCAAGACGAAAAGTCACAAATTAAGAACCGCGCCAAGGCCATGAGCATCTTAAGGAGCAGACTTTTGCAGCGGAAAATTGAAGAAGAGCAAAAACAACTGTCTGAAGCTAGAAGGCAGCTTATAGGAAGTGGTGATCGAAGCGAAAAGATAAGAACATATAATTTTCCGCAAGATAGGATTACCGACCACCGAATTAACTATTCACGCAGTAATATTAATGGCGCCTTGAATGGTGAAATTGACGATCTTATCTCAAGCCTGCAACAGGCAGAACACGAGCTCATAACTCAGGAATCCTAAGCATGACCAACAAACAAGCCCTAGACTGGGCAATGAGTCTGCTTGAAGCAAATAACATTAGCACAGCACGTCTAGATTCGCTAGTTTTGCTTGAAGACAATACAGGATTGGATCGAGCACAGATACTTACTTATCCCGACAAGGAAATCACTCCTTCCAACTTAACAGAATTTAAGAAACAAATTAGGCAACGAACAAAACATTATCCTTTAGCTTATATAAGAGGAAAAACAGAATTTTATGCAAGGGATTTTATAGTCAACCACCATGTACTTGAACCAAGACCGGAAAGTGAAGCAATTATTGAGGAAGCAACATCAATTATTAAGCAATACTCTGAAATTATTTCGGTTATTGATGTTGGAACTGGATCAGGTGCATTAATAATTAACCTAAAACTTGAAAATCCAACTATTAATGCCTATGCAACAGATAACTCAAAGTCCAGCATTAAAGTAGCCCTAAAAAACGCAAAACTACATGAAACTAACATCAATTTTTTTGAAGGAAATTTAATAAATCCTATTCCTAAACAAACCTGGAACAGTAAAGCAGTTATTGTTGCTAATCTACCTTACGTACCCCAAGATTGGTACATAAACCCACCAGCAATGAGAGAGCCAAAACGAGCTATATATGGTGGAAAAGACGGTCTTACAGTTTATCGTCGCTTCTTTATTCAGATAAGAGAGTTAGATAGAAAACCTTCTTGGATACTCACGGAATCAATGCCCCCTCAGCACAAAAAATTAACAGCCCTAGCAAGGTCAGCAGGTTACGGATTAGTTAAAACTAACGATTTTATCCAGATATTCAAAGCTTAAGAAGATATCTTGCCTAAAGTAGCGTTGATAGTCTTTATTCGTGTTCCTCTTTGAACCTTTAGGGTTATTTTTGTACCCGGTTCATACTGGTCTATTAAGGTAGTAAGGTCATGGTATTGGTCTATCTTGACATTATCTACGGAAAGGATGACATCCCCCGGTTTCAGCCCGGCTTTTGCCGCGGCACTTCCATGTACTATTGGAGAACTGGAACCGCTATTTTTTGGTATATAAGCCCCGTGCGTTACATTCAGTTTATAGTGCTTAGCCAATTGACTGTTTAGTAATACAAAGCGCACGCCTAAAAATGGGCGTTCAAACTTTCCTGTCAGCAAAACCTCTTTTATGAGGCCTTTTACCTCATTTATTGGTATAGCAAAACCTATATTTTGCGAATTACTGGCTATAGCCGTGTTTACTCCAATAACCTGACCATTAAGATTAACTAATGGACCTCCGGAATTGCCTTCGTTGATAGCAGCGTCAGTCTGAAACATATCCGTTAGGTTTTCACTACTACCACTACTTAACCCTAGGCTGCCTCCACCAGAAGAGCTGGCTGAAAGGTTTCTCCCATAACCAGAAATAATCCCGCTAGTCACTGTGTTTTGAAATTGCCCAAGTGCATTCCCGATTGCAACTACTCCATCACCAACCTTAACGTCACTTGAATCCCCTAGTACGGCTGGAGTAAGTTTTTGGCCTTGAGCATTCTTTATCTTTAGGATTGCTATATCCAGGGTATCCGAGGTAGAAGTTCGACCTACAACAGACACATCATTAAGCGTAGTGCCATTACTCAAAGTAATGCTTACGGAAGTAGTCCCAGCCGGCACGACATGACGATTTGTTAGTACTAATCCGTTGCTCGAAATTATAATACCCGTACCCTCAGAAGTCTGCTGAATAGGTTGTGAAAATCCAAAAAAGTTAGAGCTTGAAGTATTGGTAATTGCCTTAATACTAACTACACTCGGGCTTAGGCGTTGTGCAATTTCACTAACTAGTTGGTTGTCAGTATTAGACAATTTATTAACTCCACTCGTTGATGCAGTTATGAGCTGGCCCTTGTAGCCGGCAGATTCAATCCAACCGCCAAAGAAACCACCAACAATCCCAGCCACAAGTACCAATAATAAAAATACCCATTGACCTTTAGTTAGTAAATTCTTAACCTGAATCCTGGGTATTCTCGGAATATTAATGGTAATGGTCTTACCACCCCGATACTTTTTATCCGGTCTTGTGCTTACGCTATTAGATTTATCCTGATCTTTATCAATATCCGCCATAATTTTTTCAATTTTTAAGTCTAGACTACTTTACTTCCCCAATCTGAGAAAATAATGACAATCATAACAATAAGAACCATAACCAATATTAATTGTCTCTGGATTGACTTACTTAATTTTTCGTTATGGTCCCAGTAATATATGGTACCGATTCCATATCCTATTATTGTTAAAAGTATTGTCGGCTGAGCAAATACACCATAATACAATAACCAGTGGGCCAATAACCAAGACAACGACGCGGCAAAATAACCCCACAAATAGCTCAAAAGTCGGGAATAGCTCTCATCAAAAGCGTCATAGAAGTGTCTCGCAGCCAAATAGCAAATTACTCCTGTTGCTATCGTCAAGCCATAAAGTGGACCGTTAGCCCAAGACAAATACAAAGCAGTAAGGGCACTAAGTTGCCCCAACCCTGCCTGAACGGAAATCATAAAATCAGAAGTTGCTGGTTTTATAAAGATAAGCCAAACCCCATAAACAACCGCCCAACCAAGTTGCTCCCAGGTGTTAACACTATGGGTCATAAATAGAACTACAGATATTCCCACCATAAGGTCAACTGCATTTGCTCTAATATTTGCCGGCCAAAATCTTGGCCTTACTGCAAACATCCGCCACTTACTCAGAACCACAAGAATTATAGCCAGCTGGGTAAATTGGCTCTCATTAAGACGCACAAGCGCAAATATTATCAGCGGCAATGCCGCTAGGAGCGAATTATGAGCTAGAGAAGAAAAGCCTTTTGTAGGCTTTAACCTCCTAAGAACTATATCCATTGATCCTATATTACTACAGGCCACTAATAAACCATTAAATAAACTATTCTTCAGTTCCTTATTGCGAACCTTATGCTATAGTTATACTTCGTGACGGAAATGCATAAAAATAACCAGCGTCCAGACAAGGAATTACAAGAGCAAGATCCTAAGGACAAACTAAAAGATTCGACTAATAATCATAACTCTCGTCTCAAAGAGGTACTGTCATTTGCTGCGGTTATTGGCCTAGCATTATTGTTTGCATTTCTAATAACAAGTTTTGTTTTTCGTTCCTATGCGGTTGACGGACCAAGCATGGAGCCAACATTACAAAATAACGACAAGTTAATCATATGGAAAGTGCCCAGAACATGGGCCAGAATTACTGGCAATCAATGGGTACCAAAGCGAGGGGATATAGTAGTCTTTAACGAAAGCAATCTTTCAGTATGTGGCCAAACGGGCACAAAGCAACTCATTAAAAGAGTTATTGGATTGCCGAATAACAAAATAGTTATAAAAAACGGAACCGTGACAGTATACGACAAGAATCACCCTAAAGGTTTTCGACCAGATCAAACACTTGGTTTCAATAAATCTCATTTCCTACAACCAACTACTCCCAATGAAACAATCCAATTAAATTCACATCAGTTGTTTGTTATGGGAGACAACCGTCCCATATCATGTGACTCAAGACGGTTTGGCCCTATTAACACCAATCAGTTAATTGGCCAACTAGTACTAAGAATACTACCTTTATCCAAGGCAAAACTTTTCTAAAGACATAACAATTTTTGATATTAGGCTAGTCTATTCTAGACCAAGAATCTAAGACTAATTTATCCTGTCCAGGATTTCTTTCAGCTGATCATCATTATTAAACGATATCTCCAATCGACCGCCTTTAGCAGTTCGGCGAATATGGACTTTTGTACCTAGTCTTTTTCCTAATGCCTTGGTTTCCGGCGTATTCAAAGAAACCCTCGCCTTAACTTCTGATTTATCACGTATACCCGACTTAACGCTAGTTACATAACGTTCGGCCTGTCTAACGCTCCAACCGCCAATACAATTCTTCAATAAAATATTTTGAAACTCAGGAAATTCTTTTAAAGCTAAGACTGCTCTCGCATGACCTTCTGTTATAATTTTTGTGTTCAATGCTTCTATAGCTTCAGGGGGCAACTGTAACAGCCTCGCAATATTGTTCACTGTAGATAATGCTTTACCAAGCTTCTTGGATATTGTTTCGTATGTCATGCTGAATTGCTGATGCAAGCGCTCTATACTTAAAGCCTGTTCTATGGGCGACAAGTCTACTCTCTGCACATTTTCTATCATTGCTACTTCTAACTTCTCAAGCTCTTTGAGTGTACGCACTATGGCAGGTATTGTATTTTTGCCAGCAATCTTTGCTGCCCTCCAGCGCCTCTCTCCGGCGACTAGCTGATATTTCCCGTCAGCCTTAGGAGACACGACTATTGGCTGCAACACTCCGTGTGATTTTATAGATTCAGCCAATTCCTTTAAGCCGGTTTCATCAAAATGTCTTCGGGGCTGATCCTTGCTAGGCTCAATGTTAGTTATAGCAATTTTCTGGATCTTTTCTAAAGTCTCTGTTAATAGATTTTTATCTATTTCTTGAGGAATTAAAGAGGATAAACCACTACCTAATCCGTGTTTTTGTTTACTGGCCATCTTAATGCCTACTATAGCACATACTTTTATTACTTAACCCTGTTATAAAGAAACAGTACGTTGATGAACTTCTTTGGCAAGAGATTTGTATGCTCTCGCACCTTTACTCCACTTATCATAACTATTAATTGTCTTCCCGTGCGAAGGAGCCTCGGCCAACCGTACATTTCTAGGCACTACAGTATCAAAAACTTTAGACCCAAAATGACCCTCAACCTCTTTTTTTACCTGCTCCGCCAAACTTGTTCGAGTATCATACATTGTAAGAAGCACACCAAGAAGCTCAATGTTTGGATTTAATCCTTGTTTCACTAATTGTACTACTTCTAACAACTGTCCTAAGCCCTCTAAGGCATAATACTCTGTCTGTACGGGGATAATAATTGAATCTGCAGCGGTAAGCGCATTAACTGTTAATAAGCTAAGTGAAGGCGGACAGTCAATTATGGTGTAGTCGTGCCTACTACGTTGTAAGGATTGCTTTAAGCGAAATTCTCTATTTTCCTTATTAACTAGGTCTAGCTCTAATGTTGCAAGGTTCTGTCCAGTAGGGACTAAATGAACGCCATCCTCGACTTGAAGGATTATCTTCTCAAGTTGATGAGAACCGAGCATTAACTCCTTTGTTGAAAGATTAATTAATTGCTTATCTACCCCCATACCGCTCGTTGCATTCCCCTGGGGATCAATATCTACTACTAGAACTGATTTATCTAGTTTTTTTAAGTAGACTGCTAAGTTTATCACTGTTGTTGTCTTACCAACGCCACCCTTTTGATTCAAGACTGCAATTATATGTCCCATGTATTCTCTCTTTAATCTAAGATTATCACCTTTTAACAAAGAGGTAAATTAGGTATCTATAGACTAATTAAGGGTGCTAAATCTTTGCTTTAAGCTAGATCTAGCACCCTATTTTTTGCGCTAATAGCGCTTTGGTTGAGTTTTATTGTGCCTTTGTTTTATTTATAAGGCTGTTTTGTTATTTTTAACCAATTTTTGTTGGTTTAGGATCGGTGCGAATCTCCCAAGGCCAGGGATCATCCAATCCTATGAACGTAGTATCGCCCATTAATAAGGTGTAATCAAGGACTTTTTGAGTAATTTATATATACGAAACGTGGTGCAAAAAAATGTATTTTTTCATCAAAATTTGTTGAAATTTTTGCTCTATTCAATGCATTTTAAGTTAATCCTAAGTAGTCAATCATGCTTCAAATAATACACACAACACAAACATATAGTTGCTATTTCAACAACTACTAAAAATAGCCTTGGAAGTTTTCCACAACCAAGGCTATTGCTTTGTGTCTACTAGACTAAGATATTTTAGTGATCTTAATCGTTGTTAGGTGTTGACGGTGACCGTGTACCGTATGAACGCGTTTCTTTGCTTTGTATCGAACAGATGTCTTTTTTTCTCCTAACTTGTCTGTTTCAATTATGTCCGCCGAAACCTTTGCAGCATCTACTATTGGGGTGCCAACACTAATTTTTTCGCCATCAATTACCATCAAAGCTTCAAAGTCTATCTTCTTTTTGTCAGAATTGAGCTTATCGATATCTAGGATGTCGCCCTCAGCTACTAAGTATTGCTTAGAGCCGGTTCGTATAACCGCCTTTTTCATTACATTTTCCTAATCTTAAAAGTTACCGATAGATTCTACCAGAGAAGTACCCCAGATGTCAAAAGAGTAACCCCTTACCTACTTTGTGAAGCCCTTAGTTTTATTCCTAGTTCAGCGCCATCTATAATAACGGTTTCTGCATATGCAGATTTAAGTTCAGCATCATTTAATTTTACCGCCAGAGTCTCTTTCTTAATTATCTCCACTAAATCAGCTCCCTCAAAGGCGTCTTTAAGGTCCTGACTATTGCTGCCCAGCTGAAGTTCTATTCTGTCATCTATATTAAGACCTGCATTTTTCCTAGCATTTTGAACATTACGTATAATTTCTCGAGCCAAACCTTCCCTTTTTAGCTCTTTAGTTATTCTCAAGTCCATTACAGCAATCAATTGGCTATCTTTTTCGTCTCTTATTTTAACTTCTTTAACATTCAGTTCTTCGGCAATAATGGCCTTTAGCTCTTCGCTTAACATATCGGTTTTTAATACACTAACCGAATTTAACGGTTGCCTTACTTTAACGCCTTCTTCAGCCCTTTGCCTAAGTCCTTCGTTAATGATCTCCCTAGCATAAGACATGCTCTTGATCAGCTCCTGGTCAATAAGTCCTGCTTCAGGCCAGTCAAGTAAGTGCACGCTGTCACCTCCACTAAGAAGCCTATACAGTTCTTCGCTCAAAAATGGCGTAAAAGGAGCTAGTAGTTGTGCTATTTGCATCAACACATAATGCAATGTGGAGTAAGCCTGGTTTTTGTCATTATCATTTTCGGTTTTCCAAAAGCGCTTACGCGACCGTCTGACATACCAATTGGAAGTGTCATCTATAAAAGGAAGTACCTCCTTTAGTGCACCTGGAACATCATATGCCTGCATACCACTATCTATAGAAATATTTAATTGATGGACTCTCGAAATAATCCATTTGTCTAAAATATTTTCCGATTCTGGAATGTCTGTTGTATTTTTTGTATCCCACTCCCAGCTATCTACGTCAGCGTATAGGCTGAAAAAGTCATATATATTCCAAATCATTGCTAACTTGCGACTAATATCTGCGACCTCTTTGTCTGTCAACGAAAAATCTTCAGCATTTAATACCGGGGAACTTAACAGTAGAAAGCGCAATGCATCCGCACTATACCTGTCCATTAATTCGTTGGGGTCAGTATAGTTGCCATAACTTTTGCTCATTTTTCGTCCATCGTTTCCGGCCAATGTACCAGTAACAATCACGTTATTAAAAGCATGAGTGTTAAACAAACCAACACTAACTGCATGTAAATAATAGAACCATGCCCTAACCTGACCTACATACTCGGCAATAAAGTCTCCGGGAAAATTTTGTTCAAACTTTTCTACATTATCAAAAGGATAGTGGAATTGAGCAAACGGCATACTTCCGCTCTCAAACCAACAATCTAAAACCTTGTCTATTCTTTTGTATTCAATTCCGTCAACCTTAAAGGTAATATCATCTACCCAGGGACGATGGTAATCCTCAAGCTCTACCCCTGATAAATCCTTAAGTTCCTGGTAACTGCCAACTACTTTTATGTGCTCATTTCCTTCACTATCTATTCCTTTCCATACTGGCATAGCTGTCGCCCAAAATCGATCACGGCTAATGTTCCAGTCAGGCGCAACATCCACTGTCTTGGCGAAACGACCGTTCTTAATATGTTCGGGGAACCAGTAAATATTTTTGTTCAGCTCTAACATTTGCTCGCGCTGAGAAGAAATATTCAAGAACCAGCTTGGATGGGCTCTATATATTAGCTTAGTATCACAACGATGACAATGAGGGTAAGAGTGAGTAATATATTCAATCTTCCAGACTATCCCACGCTCGTGAAGTGTCCTAGCTATTGTCTTATTTACATCCCATACCTTATACCCCTCCCATTCTCCGTCCGTATATACTCCATAATCATCTAAATTAGCAACCATAGGTATGTCGTTTCGTTTTGCTAGTTCGTAGTCTTCTTCGCCATAAGCTGGTGCTAAGTGGACTATTCCTGTACCGTCGTTAACATTAACGTAATCGGCATCCCAAATCTTATGTGCATTATTACCTTGATCTGTAAATAGCGGGTCGTAGTTTTGTCCTACCAATTCTGAACCCTTAAAGCTCCTTATGATTTGGTACTGGAGAGGCTTATGCTTTTCATCAACCAAGACTTTTGAAGCTAGCTGTTCTGCTAATATAAACAACTCTTCGCCGACCAATACTTCTACATAATCTAACTTGCTATTAACAGCTGCAGCAGTGTTCGCGGGCAGTGTCCATGGTGTAGTTGTCCAAGCAAGTAAATAGGCACTTGAATTGCTTAATTTAAACTTTACGTAAACCGAAGGGTCTGTATCTTCCTGATATGAATTGTCTTGTGCTACTTCCGCCTTAGAAATAGGTGTAGCATCACGTATACAGTACAAAAGTACTTTTTCTCCCTCATAGATCTTTCCATCCCCATACAGCTTCTTAAATGCCCACCACACCGACTCCATATAGTTTTTGTCCATAGTGCGATAGGCACCTTTGAAATCAACCCAGCGGCCAATCCTCTCTATGGTGGTTTCCCACATGTCTCCGGTCTGAACCATATTTTCCCGACAGGTAAGAATATAGTCTTCTAGACTAATCTTGGTGCCAATATCTTTCTTATCAGTAATGCCCAGCTTTTTTTCTGTAAAAACTTCTGCTGGTAAGCCATGGCAATCCCAGCCCCAAACTCGCTCCACCCGCTTGCCTTTCATTGTCCAGTAACGAGGTACAGCATCCTTTACAATACTGGATAGAAGCGTTCCATGATGCGGAATCCCAGTAATAAAAGGAGGTCCGTCATAAAATACGTATGCATTTTTGCTAGGCCTTTGCTCAACAGACTTTTCAAATACTTGGTTTTGCTTCCAGTAGTTAAGAATGTCCTTTTCATAATCAATTGCTGGACGGCGGCTATTTTTCTTAAACTTCATTTGTTATATTTCTCCTTAAGTAAATAAAACCTCAAAGGTTATCGGAATCCAATTAAGGACGGTACCATCCGATTTCCTTTGAGGTTATTGTCTCAAAAGCACTTTATTTGAGGCTGTTACGGAGCCTTCCCGACGGGTTCTACTCCATCTAGAGATGTTTCTTCCCGATCCATCGCAGCGGATAACTGCTCAAACGGATATATTTTAACCTATCTAATATAACACTTAGAACTGAGAACTCGCAAAATAGCTAACGTCACCGGGGCTTGGAAAACTATCTACACCTTGCCAACTTTGCAGTATGCTTCCGTCGTCCCTAATGACTGCAATGACCGGAAAGTTCATAAAGTCATATGTAGATGCTATAGTTGATCCCTCCATACCATCAACATCTAGAACATCAACTTTAACAGAAGCATGCTGACCATTAAAGGCACGTAGAAAATCCTCAACCACGGCCCGATGTTCGGACCGTGGTCTATATAGCACAAGCACTTTCATGGCTATAGTCTAGCACAGCATACTAGCTGCAGCCTGTCGTACTCCCACATGAGGTGCAAACATAACAACTGCCTGAGCGTTGGGTCATATTGCCACAGTTGTAGCAAAGTGGAGCAGAATGGTCACTGACAACAACCTTTGGCTCTCCGTATTCGTCTAATTCATTCAATGAAACTTCCTCTTGTGCAGCTTGAATAGTTTCTTTATCTGGTTGCGCGGACTCTATAAGAGTAGTTTGAGTCTCTAACTGAACCATGTCTTCCAAATCCGCTAGACCAAGCTCGAGACGATCATCGAAGCTTAGGTAATCTAATGCCAAACGCCTAAGGATGTAGTCTGTTATGGAGCTGGCGGTCTTAATTTCGTTATCGTCAGTCATTCCTGCTGGGGCAAAAGATGTACCTCTTAAGATACGCACATAGTGCTTTAGAGGAACCCCATATTGCAACCCTAAGCTAACCGAAATAGCGAAAGAGTCCATCAGTCCACGAAGTGTGCTACCCTGTTTGCTTACGTTAATAAACAGTTCGCCCGGTTTTCCATCTTCGTATTCACCAACCGTAAAGTAACCATCAAGGTCTGCAATTTGAAACTTGTAAGTTTTACTAGCTCGTACTTTTGGCAACTTTCTTCTAGCTGGACCAGTTACGATTATTTTTCCGACTTCCTCGTTCTTTGACAAGTCCTTAGTGTCACTATCTTTCTTAGCCATTGACAAAGGCTGTGCAACTTTACAATTATCCCTGTAGATAGCTATTGCCTTTAGTCCCATCTTCCAGGCATCAAGGTGAAGTTGTTCAATATCCTCAACAGTAACTTCCTCAGGCATATTTACTGTCTTAGATATAGCTCCTGAGATAAATGGCTGTACTGCGGCCATCATCTTAACATGACCTAAATAATGTATGGTATTGTCGCCCATTGAACATGCGAATACGGGTAAGTGTTCTTCTTTAAAATGTGGCGCTCCTACAATAGTCTTTTCTTCGTCAATAAACTTCACGATATCGTCGATTTGAGACTTATTGTAACCAAGAGCTTTTAACGCCCTAGGAACTGTTTGGTTTACAATGCTCATAGAGCCACCACCAACCAACTTCTTAACTTTTACTAGACCTAGATCAGGTTCAATGCCGGTAGTATCACAATCCATCATTAAACCTATTGTGCCTGTAGGGGCTAACACACTGGCTTGAGAGTTCCGGACACCGTACCTTTCTCCAAGCTCTACTGCTTCATCCCATGCGTTAGTAGCTGCATTGAGTAAATCTTCACTAACAAGGCTAGGATCTATTTTGGATACTTCTGCACGATGTTGATTAAGTACACGTAACATAGCTTCGCGATCTTTATTGAAGCCAGCAAATGGTCCTACTTGGGCAGCCATCTTAGCTGAAGTTGAATAGGCGTGACCAGTCAACAACGCCGTTATTGCAGCTGCCTGTGCACGGCCTTCTTCGCTATCATATGGTAGTCCTTGTGCCATTAACAAAGCGCCTAGATTAGCATAGCCAATACCTAGCTCGCGGTAAGCACGAGCATTCTTTGTAATCTTCTCTGTAGGGTATTCACTATACCCTACCAAAATTTCCTGAGCCGTGAATATTAGCTCTACGGTATGCTTGAACTCATCAATCATAAAACTGCCGTCCTTATTCAAGAACTTCAACAAATTGAGGCTTGCTAAGTTACACGCCGAGTTGTCTAAATGCATATATTCACTACAAGGGTTTGAGCCGTTGATCCTGCCTGCCTTAGGCGCGGTGTGCCACTTGTTAATTACTGTATCGAACTGCATACCAGGGTCCGCACACTCCCATGCTGCTTCGGCAAACTGATGAAATAGGTCACGAGCCCTTACTGTCCTGATGGTTTTTCCACTTTTAACAGCTTTAAGATCCCAGTCTTCATCATCTTCGACCGCACGCATAAATTCATCTGTAACACGAACAGAAATGTTAGCATTTTGGTACTGAACAGAAAAGCTATCCTTACCATCCAAACTCATATCCCAACCTAAACTCTGTAAATCCCTGGCTTTACGCTCTTCTATTGCTTTACACCAAATAAAGTCGTAGATGTCTGGATGGTCAACGTTAAGAATGACCATCTTTGCCGCCCGGCGAGTTTTGCCGCCACTCTTTATGGCTCCAGCACTGGCGTCTGCGCCGCGCATAAAGCTCAGGGGGCCACTTGAAGTACCTGCACTTTTACCAAGGGGTTCTATGCTTGAGCGAAGAGGACTTAAGTTAATCCCAGACCCAGACCCACCTTTAAAGATCATACCCTCTTCAACATACCAATTCAGAATAGACGTCATAGTATCTTCAATGCCCAAGATAAAGCAGGCACTAGCCTGTTGGGAACGATCCTTAACGCCTATGTTAAACCATACAGGAGAGTTAAATGCAGCCCTCTGTGTTGCAAGAATGTATTTTAACTCTTCACGAAAATCCTCGGCGATTTTTTCAGAACTGAAATACCCTTCGCTCAGCCCTTGTCTGGTTATAGTGTCTACTACCCTATCGATAAGCTTTCTCAGAGAATCCTCACGCTCTGGTGTTCCTGGAGTACCGCTAAAATATTTTTGAGCGACAATATTTACTGCATTTTGTGACCAGCCCTCAGGGAATTCAATATCCTTCTGCTCAAAAACCACCTCGCTAGTTTGAGGATTGGTTAGAAGCGAATGCCTCATTTCCCACTTTAGAAGGTCATAAGCTTTGCTTTTTTCGGGGGTGAATACCCGCCCCACCCCTAGGTCGGTTGCTTGTCCCATATTTACCCTTTCGTTGTTTTGTCTGGGCTTAGGGACCCTCACACTTGCCCCTAAGTAAAACCAAGACTACTCTTTATTTTTTATATATTTAGTTGTTTTTGTTAGAGTTGTCAAAGAGTACCACTTGGTACTCCTGAAAGCTCCCTACGCTAAATAAAAATACGTTACTTAGCGGTGGGAACCTTCAATCCGTCTAACTAGCAGATTTCTGCAAACGATTCTGCTGTCGAATGTGTGTCAGCTCTTTTTCAAAACTGGCAATATCTTTGAAGCGTCTATAAACGCTCGCAAACCTTACGTATGCAACTTCATTGAGCATACTCAGGCGCTGCATAACTAAGTCGCCTATAACGGCTGATCTTACTTCTTGCTCACCACAAGCATACAAACTATCTTCAATATCGGTTACCATCTGCTCCAGTTGAACACTCGTTACAGGAGTCTTCTCGCAGGCCTTATACAAGCCACCTAGAAGCTTTTCCCTACTAAAGAGCTGCCTGGTACCGTCATGCTTGATAACGATAAGTTGCGGTCGCTCAATCCGCTCGTAAGTAGTAAAGCGATATCCGCATGCATTACACATTCGGCGGCGACGAATAGCTTGGCCGTCTGCCACGTCACGCGACTCTATAACTTTTATGTCGTCGCTATGGCATTTGTTGCACTTCACTTCGCGCACCTCCTTCTCGCCAAAAGTCTCAAATGAAACCCGTCATTAAGTCCAGGAGTCTATTTTTTGCTTTTGGAAAGGTGTTTATTTCTTTAATGTGCACCGCCACGCATTGGCTGTTGCCCATATATAGCGCTTGGTAACTCCAATATAACTCTAGCTGTAGCGCTTTGCAATAGAATAAGCGCTGTATTATTTACTTTCCTCGTTATCTTCCTGACTGCGTTTCTTACTTAACCTCCTAAGGAAAGAAGGCTTCTCCAAATCCTCATCTAGCTTACTACTAACGATGGCCGTATGATGGTTTGGCTCCTCACGAGCATCTTCGTCTGCTGATGTTTCCGTCCTTTCTTCCTCGGCATCACCTTCATCGTTGTCTTCGTCCAATGTCCATATATTAGGCATTGGAGTTTCACTTACAAAGTCATTATCTTCTTTCTCTTCCAAAGTAGTATCTATGTCACTCATGGCTGTCTCATCAGAACCCACCAAAAGTTCTTCATGCTTTTCCTCCTGTTCTTTTGGTCGTTGGGCGAAATAAGAGGCGTCAAACCCAGTAGCAACTACAGTAATTATTAACTCCCCAGAAATATCTGGATTTATAGTTGCGCCAAAAATAATGTTTGCGTTGGGGTCAGCTGCTGAGGTTATCGCTTCAGCAGCAGTATTAATCTCGTGCATTGCAAGATCATCTCCACCGATAACGTTGAACAATATACCCCTAGCCCCATCGATAGAAACTTCAAGCAGTGGAGATTCAATGGCTTGCTGTGCTGCCTTTATTGCTCTATCATCACCACTCGCTCGCCCAATACCCATTAGCGCCGTTCCTGCATTACTCATAACTGCCTTTACATCGGCAAAGTCCAAGTTAATTAAGCCGTGGACAGTAATTAAATCAGAAATACCCTGTACGCCTTGTCGCAAAACATCATCAGCTACCTTAAAAGCCTCTACTAGAGGTGTTTGTCTATCTATTGTCTGAAGTAAGCGATCATTCGGAACAATTATTAGAGTATCTACGGATTGCCTCAGCTTATCTATTGCCTCGTCTGCATTTCGCCGTCGCTTATCTCCCTCAAACGCAAAAGGCTTAGTGGCGAACCCTACTACTAAAGAACCCTCATCCTTAGCTATACGCGCAACTATATGTCCCGCGCCACTACCAGTACCACCACCTGCACCTAGGGTAACAAACACCATATCGGCGCCCTCTAAGGCTTTACGAATCTCATCTGTCGATTCTTCAGCAGCCTGTTGACCAACGCTTGGGTCGGCACCGGCGCCAAGACCTCGCGTAGTGTCTTTTCCTATATGAATCTTTTTACTTGCTTTGGAGTGATGTAGCGCCTGGGCATCGGTGTTAACTGCAACAAATTCTACGTTTTCTACTCCCGCATCTACCATGCGGTTAATAGCAGCTCCACCAGCCCCACCCACACCTACTACCTTTATTTGTGCGAATGTTTCAATTGCCGGCTCTACTACTTGGGCCATGATTCCCCCTTATACCCTAAGAATTTACTACCTCCAAGTATACCCTTGTTGTAACTTAGGTCAACTAAAAATGTATACGCTAAAAAATTGTGAGAATATAGACTTTTTTGGCTTAGTTTAAATGTTTATGCAGTCAAATAAATGCATATTTAAAATAGCCTATTTTTTTATTCAAAAACGATTTAACCCTTCTTAAAGCGCTTTAGAAACCTATCCGCAATTGTAAAAGTCTGAGCTAAACCGCCTGATGTAGGCAACATAACCGTAGGCAAAAGTAACATGTCCAGCATCATTAAGCCCACTACAGTACAGTAAGCTGGACCTTCTACTGTATCTACAAGTCCCCCAACATTCTGGATTTTTCCTAACCGTGCGGGCAGTTGTAGTTTTTCCCGTGTAAACTCTGATAATCCTGGCAGTTTTGCGCTACCGCCAGTTATCACAACGCCTCCCGGCAACTTACGCGACCGTTTAATTTTATTCAATTCCTTGTCCACGAGCTCAAGCAATTCCTCAATTCTAGCCTCAGTAATCATTGCTATCTCGTTAGTGTCAAATGAATAATGCTGCTTTCCTAACCTAATGTCGGCCATTGCCTTGTTTTGGCCTTCAATAAGGGTAGCATGTTCTAGCTTTACTCTTTCCGCCACATCAAGATCTGTCTTTAGGCCTATAGCTAGATCATTAGTAAGGTTAATGCCCCCGACAGGAATAACTGCAACGTGCTGAATTTCTCCGTCCTCTACCACAATCAAATTAGTGGTACCGGCACCAATATCCATTACTAAGGTTCCCGCTTCCTTCTGTTGGCGGCTTAACACCGCCTCGGCTGCGGCTAGACTAGAGACCGTGTAATTATTTGTAGCTACTTGTGCCTTTTCTAGGGTTTGGCTTAAGTTACGTAGATTAGGTGTTGCTGCAGTGACTATATGTGCGTCTACTTCAAGGCGAATACCCTGCATTCCAACGGGGTCCTTAATGTTAGTTTGCCCGTCGAGTGAATAGTTTTTTGCAAAAAATTGAATTATTTCCCTATTTGCGGGTAATGAGACTACTGTTGCCGCTTCTTCTACCCTCATCCTGTCCTCAGGAGTAATCTCGCGGTTGGCGGCGCTAATGGCAATAACACCTTTGGAGTTAAAGCCCTGAACATGAGAACCATTCACATTTATTGTTGCTCTTCTGATCTGTTGTCCACTTATGCGCTCAGCTTCAGTAACGGCCTGCACTATGGCATCGGCAACATCATCGACATGAACAACTGTTCCCTTGCGCATCCCACTATTTTTAGAAGAGCCATGTCCAATAATTGATAATTTGCCTGGAGAATCATGTTCGAGCATCCCAACAACACATCTAACTGCACTCGTTCCTATGTCTAGCCCTATAAAACAATTGATTTGTGTTTCGTGCATTGTCGTAAGTATAACGCTAACCCTTTAGGTTGGGCAAGGACTCCCTTAACGTAAGAATCTCATATCCCTCTTCTGTTATTAAAACCGTGTGTTCAAAATGAGCAGACAAGGAATGGTCGCGTGTTCTTACCGTCCACCCATCAGCTTCGAGAACAACTTTTTCATCACCAAGAGTTGCCATTGGCTCAATTGCTATAGTCATCCCCGCTTTAAGCCAAGGGCCAGTATTCGGACGGCCATAATTTGGTATATTGGGGTCTTCGTGTAACATATGACCTACCCCATGTCCGACCAAGTCTCGCACTATGCCATAGCCTTTAGATTTCAAGACCTTTTCTACGGCAGCGCCTATATCACCAGTACGTACTCCATCACGAACAACGCTAATTCCGTTGTCTAGTGCCACATCGGTATACTTAACTAATTCTTCCTGTTGACGATTTTTTGTTTTTCCCGCAATAACCGTTAAGGCGCTGTCCGTTATCATTCCTCTATAATTAACGCCAAAATCTAGGCTTACTAAATCACCAGCTTTAATTATTTTATCCGGCCTAGGTATACCATGTACTACTTCGTCATTTAAAGAAATGCAAATAACATCCGGGAATCCTTGGTAACCAAGAAATGGGGCGCTTCCGCCAAGAACATTTAGCTCTCGCTCCGCAACAACCGCCAAATCCTTAGTAGATAGACCCTCCTCTACCATGACTTCTAGCTTAGAAAGAATAGAAGCTAACATTCGGCCGCTTTCACGAATTGCTAATATCTCCGTGGCTGTTTTAACACGTGTAGTCATTTATAGGCCTAATCTACTTCTATTTTTTATAAATTTAGAGATCTAGTGACGTCATTATTGACTTCATCCACTGATCTTTCTGCATTTATGTTTATAACGTCAATGTCGTGCTCGTTAAACCAATCAATTAGGGGTTGCGTCAATTCTTTGTATTCTTTAAATCGCTCCTCAATTACCTCTTCCTTATCATCAAGCCTGCCTCTTGCACGAAGTCTAGACCTTACAGTATCTTCCCCTGCATCTAAGTGAATAACATGGCTTACGCTAAAATTGTCCTGTTTAGACTTTTCAAGCAGCCAATCGGCTTGATGTACTGTCCTAGGAAAACCATCAAGTACACACAAGTCCTTGTTTGGAATACTATCGAGAACTCTCTCTAAAATATTTATTACTTCATCATCTTCTAATAGCTCGCCCGCCAACATTCTGGCTCGCCTTTCACCAGTTACATATAAACGAATGATTTCCCCCATGGATATAAGGTGCATACCATGCTGGTCTGCCATAATCTTTCCTTGAGTCCCTTTACCAGCTCCTGGTAAGCCCATAAGAAGTATCATTTGCTCAAACTCTCCTTCACTACTTTAGCAATCAAGCTACCATCAGCACTGCCTGCAGTGTTATGTTTAACTACGGCTATAACCTGGCCAATTTTAGACAGATCCGTAACCCCAAGTTCCTTAACAGCTTGCTCGACTATAGGTATTAGTTCAGCTTCGCTTAATTGTTTTGGCAAATACTTATCAATTATAGCCTTCTCGGACAGCTCCGATTCTGCACGCTCAGCACTACCTCCTTTTTGGTAAAGCTCAGCACTTTCAGCTCTTTTTTTGGACTCCTTAGCTAAAACAGCAATCTCTTCATCGTTACTCAATCCGCTATCGCGTTTGCCTTTTTCAACTTTCACATACAGCAATGCACTCTTCAGACCCCTTAGGGTGTCGGCTTTAGCCCGGTCACCATCAAGAAGTGCAGCTTTTAAGTCCTGCTCTATTTGCTGTTCAAGCATTAACCTATCTCTGGCCTAATTTGGCTCGCTTAATCTTCTGTTCTTTACGCTCTTGCCTAACAATTGCTTTAGCTCGTCGCTCTCGCTTACTGATCGGCTTTTCAAAATATTGGTTTTGCTTTACGACCGCCAGTACGCCGGACTGCTGCACTTTACGATTAAATCGCCTTAACATGTTTTCTAGGGATTCCTTAGAATCTTTTCTTGTAACCTGTATCATAGGTGTAAGTTTACCTTAGCTTATACTCTAGAAGCAAATCAGTTTTGCACTATTTATAAACTATACAAGCTAAAGACTATAAAAAATATAAGACCACTTATTATTGCTGAACTACAAAATACTTATACGTGTATGTAGTGCTCGGCTGTGGCGACAGACCTACGTTAAGAGTAAAGCTATTGTTATCCGAACTTCCCAAGTTGCATTCAAGCCCCGCCGAACTGTTACCTACCGCCGTTAGAATAACGTTAGGTTCAGTTCCATAGGCTTTATTAAATACAACTTTAACCAACCCACCACTAGTTGGATTACTTCCAGATATAGTTGTTCCATTAAACGAATTAACCCTTAACTTTTGTCCGGTCGTAATTGTTATTGTTCCCGTAGTATCATTACCTGTAATTGTGGCAGTAGCTCCCGTTCCTGCCGCTTCAAGAGCAATAATATTAGGAGCGTTTCCTGATGTAATTATGTGTCCAGATATACTTACGCTCTGAACATAAGTAAGCCCATTGATAACAACATTACTGTTAAAAATTCCTTTACCATTTACCGTTAGGTTTGCAAGTGTGCTGTTTCCAGAAACATTCAATGATCCTCCTATGTCCACGCCATTATTAATGGTCAGAGAATCAAAAACGGGATTAGAGTTTTGAAGGTAAGTTGCCATGCTCGGTGTATAGAACCCAGGCTGAACTAATACTTGTATAGTGCCATTAGTAGAACTACTGGAAGATAGCGCATAGCCAATTATGTAGCTTGACGATGTAGCAAGCTCCCCCACTCCAGGTAAATCTGAAGCTGTAATTGGATCGCCAACTTTAATATCGCCGTTCTTATTAGTTACTTCTAGCGGTACCTGCCCGCGCAAAGAAACCAATACGTGACTTTGATAGTAGTTACTTAAACAACTTGAGTCTTTACTATTACAGCTTGGCCCATTACCAATGAAGCCAGATCTATTAGATACAATACCCATTGGAACAGTGTTGTTGCTTAAAGCTACGCCTCCTGAAGTAGTTAGAGAGACCATGTAGCCAGCCGTAGGCTTAATATCCAGAAAACCATTTGTATTTGATGAAGAGCCACCCAAACTAGTTACTGTATTACTACTCAAGACCATATTTGGATTATTTTCCAGATTCGTACCAGAATTAAAGCTAAAGTATTCTCCGTAGTCAGCTCCAGTGGTGTTGTAGCTGACCCCGTTTCCACCGGCAACAGCAGATATATTACCCTGAATATTACCTGAGGTATCACCAAATGCTATGAAAGTGTTACCGGTTGTCCAATTAGACTTTGAAGAACCAAGCTCTATAAGCAGTCCATCTGCACTGTAAGCATAGTAACCTGAATTAGTTGCGGATGAAGTATTTTGGATGGTCGACACAAAACCACTGGCATCACCAATTTGGTTAGTAAAGCCCTGGAGATTCGTCGTAGATCCCTGGTTTACGGGAAGATTGGAGAATATAAAGAAGGATTCCAGGGTGTTGCTGCCTACATTCACTACGTAGGCATAGTTGCCGGAGATAGCGACGGAATGGGGAGTAGATCCGGTGGTGACAGTGGAAACTGGATAGCTTGAGTAGAAGCCATAATTAGAATTCTCAATAGCAAAAGATTCTAGATTGCTACTGCCACCGTTTGCTACGAAGGCATAGTTGCCGGAGATAGCGACGGAGTAAGGGCTAGATCCGACGCTAACATTTTGAGCATTCGACAAAATATCGCCATTTGAGATTTTAAAGGAGTCGAGAGTGCCTGTAAGCATTGTCACATAGGCAAAGTTGCCAGAGATAGCTACGGAGTAAGGTTCTGTTTGGGTACTGATGCTTGAGTAAGGCGAACTTGAGAGTACGCCACTAGATATAGAGAAGGATTCCAGGATGTTGCTACCATAGTTTGCCACGTAGGCGTAGGAGCCGGAGACGGCGACGGAAGCAGGAGAATTGGCAGTGTTAGTGATGGACAAGGGAGAACTTGAGATTACTCCATTAGATATTGAGAAGGATTCCAGGGTGTCGCTGCCGTAATTCACCACGTAGGCGTAGGAGCCGGAGACGGCGACGGAGTAAGGGCTAGATCCGGTGTTGATAGTGGAGACTGGCGAAGTCGAAAGAGTTCCCGGAAGAGTACTGATCTGCAAACCTTGGCTATAATTTCCTATATTAACCGTATTCCCACTAGCATCAATGTTTAAAAGTTGCTGATTATTACTCTGACTAACCACATTTAAAGACCCCGTTATATTAGCATTACCAACATTGACTTGCTCTACAGAGGTACCGCCAATATAGAAGGATTCGAGGGTGTCGCTGCTGTAATTCACCACGTAGGCGTAGGAACCGGAGACGGCGACGGAACTAGGACCAGTTCCGGTGGCGGTGGTGGAGACCGGAGAGCTTGAGAGGACGCCGTTAGAAATCGAGAAGGATTCGAGGGTATCGCTGTCGTAATTCACCACGTAGGCGTAGGAGCCGGAGACGGCGACGGAACTAGGACCAGTTCCGGTGGCGGTGGTGGAGACCGGAGAGCTTGAGAGTACGCCGTTAGAAATCGAGAAGGATTCGAGGGTGTCGATACCATTCACTACGTAGGCGTAGGAGCCCGAGACGGCGACGGAACTAGGGCTAGCTCCGGTGGTGACCGTGGAGACCGGCGAGCTTGAGAGTACGCCACTAGATATAGAGAAGGATTCCAGGGTGTTGCTGTAGCCATTCACCACGTAGGCGTAGGAGCCGGAGACGGCGACGGAAATAGGACCAGATCCGGTGGTTGCAGGGGAAGCCGGCGAGCTTGAGAGTACGCCACTAGATATAGAGAAGGATTCCAGGGTGTTGCCGTTGTAATTCACCACGTAGGCGTAGGAGCCGGAGACGGCGACGGAAATAGGACCAGATCCGGTGGTGACGGTGGAAACTGGCGAGCTTGACAGGACGCCGTTAGAAATCGAGAAGGATTCGAGGGTGTCGCTGCTGCCATTCGCCACGTAGGCGTAGGAGCCCGAGACGGCGACGGAATAAGGATTAGTTCCGGTGGTGGTGGTGGAGACGTTCTGCATACCATTAGACACATATAGCTGGGCATTAGACTGTGATGTCCCGTCTACTGTCAGTGCCTGATTAGACGTATCAACATTGAGTGTATCTGTTCCGCTCGTGTTCTGTACTTGGAAAGCGTTTGTGGAATTATCTACCACTGCGGTTTCGGTGTTTATATCTGTCCCGCCTGGTGCATATAGCCAAAGTCCAACTCCGCTAGTATTTGTATACAGCCTAACTTGGCCAGTATATGTGTCTAAAATACCCCCATTGCTTGCTGTCTGGTAACTTGAAGCAGTAACTGCTCCCTGAAACGTCGCTGCCCCAGATCCATTATCTAAGATATTTCTTGCTGTTCCGCTGCTATTAATAGTCTCGAAAACGCCAGTGTTGCTAATAGTAACGGCATTCGAGTTTACTCCAACCCCGTCTGGTCTAAGCCATATGCTTCCATTATTTGCCTCTATGTAAACATTAGTGCCATCTGAATGCATTCCTGGTCCATTTTGCGTTCCGTTTCCTAGTGCAATACCACTTTCAAAAAGTGCAGAACTGGATACCTCAAGTGCTTGGGTTGGATCTGCCACTCCTATACCAACATTTCCGTTAAAGTAAGCTACTCCGTTTGTGGGAGCAGTTGCGCTACCAACAGACAGAGTGCCCGCTATATCAGTGTTAATCCCACTCCCCCCAACCGTTATTGACGTAGCATTGGTTGTGCCAATACTCAAAGCTCCAGCCGAAGGGGTGTCTAGGGTTGGGGTAAGCACACTGGTATTGCCTTGAAGGATGGCAGCTACTCCAGTGCCTGAGATATTGAAGTTAGAGCTGGCTTGTTGGGTGGTGGTATTTTGGATGTAGCTAGCAGATGTTCCGGGGGCAAAGCCACAGGCGGAAGAATTTTCTACACAAAGGCTGTAGGTTCCAGAAGCTCCTTGGTCGGGAATCTGGAATATCTCATTGCCAGTAACACCAGAAGCTG